>JADMIG010000001.1:0-300000 GCA_015478725.1 Chloroflexota bacterium
ACCGAGGGTGATCGAAAACCCCGGAATGGGTGATCGGATTCAGCGGAATACGCACATTGGCCACGTCCGTCGCTACGGCCGCATCACGAACGGCGAAGCGAGGCGCTTGCTGGGAGTCGAGGACATCATGGCGATGCGACACATCCTCCGCCGGATGGTGCGCCACGGGCTGCTGGCCCAGCGCGGGACGAGCAAGCAGAACACCTACTATGAGTTGGGCCCGGCAGCTGGACGTTGAGGGTTGGCGGCTGGGAAATGCGATTCTCGTCAGGACAGCACTTCGTGTCCTGATCTTCGGTCACTGACCGCGCCACGCTCCTCGACACCCTGAGTAAGATTACTCACCATGTCGAGTAATCCGTCGGGCTCCCGGTTCGAGCGGGCGCCCGCCGCCGTGCTGGAGGCTCGACTGCGGGACCCGCGGCGCTTCATCCAGGTCGTCGCGGGGCCGCGGCAGGTTGGCAAGACGACGCTCGTGCAGCAGGTGCTCGAGCGCATGGACGTGCCGGTGCGCTACGCGAGCGCGGACGAGCCCACCCTGCGCGGCGCGGACTGGATCGCCCAGCAGTGGGAGGCGGCTCGGCTGGAGGCCGGCGGCGGCCCGGCAATCCTCGCGCTCGACGAGGTCCAGAAGATCCCGCACTGGTCGGAGGCCGTGAAGCGACTGTGGGACGAAGACACGCGGGCGCGGCGTTCACTCGCGGTCGTGCTCCTGGGGTCCGCGCCGCTCCTCATCCAGCGCGGGCTGTCCGAGAGCCTCGCCGGCCGGTTCGAGGTGCTGCGCCTGTCGCACTGGGCGTTCGGCGAAATGCGGGAGGCGTTCGGCTTCTCGCTCGACGAGTACCTGTACTTTGGCGGGTATCCGGGTGCGGCACCGCTCGCGGGCGACCCGGCGCGGTGGAGGCGGTACGTCCTCGACTCCCTCATCGAGACGACGATCTCGCGCGACGTGCTCCTGCTCACGCGCGTGGACAAGCCCGCGCTCCTGCGGCGGATGTTCGAGCTGGGCTCGAGATACTCCGGGCAAGTGCTCTCGTACACGAAGATGCTCGGGCAGCTCCAGGACGCCGGCAACACCACGACGCTCGCCCACTACCTGGACCTCCTCGCCGGCGCCGGCCTGATCCAGGGGCTCCCGAAGTTCGCGGGTCAGGTCGTTCGCCAGCGCGGATCGAGCCCCAAGCTGCAGGTACTCAACACCGCACTGCTGACCGCGCCGTCCGGCCTGCCGCCCGAGGCCGCACGCGCGGACCCGGCCTTCTGGGGACGGCTCGTGGAGTCGGCCGTCGGTGCGCACCTGGCGAATGCGGCGGCATCCGGCGAGTTCGAGCTCTTCCACTGGCGCGAGCGCAATCGGGAGGTGGACTTCGTCGTTCGGTCGGGGAAGCACCTGACGGCCATCGAGGTGAAGAGCGGGCGAACGCCCGAGATGCTGCCGGGCCTGTCCGCCTTCGCGGCCGCGTTCCAGCCCGGACGGACGCTCCTCGTGGGCG
This sequence comes from Chloroflexota bacterium, assembly GCA_015478725.1. NCBI lineage: Bacteria > Bacillati > Chloroflexota > Chloroflexota bacterium. Next base: position 1,494 of record JADMIG010000001.1, read on the forward strand.
GGGACGGCATCGCCGTCGAGGAATTCCTTGCACAGCCGGCGAGCCACTGGGTGCTCGCGTGACCGGCTCTTCGTTCACCGAGTCGATCGTCGAGGAGGCGACACTCACGTGGCTCGGCGCGCTTGGCTGGTCCGTGCTCCACGGGCCGGAGATCGCAGTCGGCACGCCCGGGGCTGAGCGGTCCGATCCGGGCTACCGCGACGTCATCCTCGAGGCACGACTCAGGCGCTCACTCACGCGTCTCAACCCTGGCTTGCCTCCGGAGGCGATCGACGAGGCGTTCCGCAAGCTGACTCGGGTCGCCCTGCCAACGCAGCTCGAGCGGAACCGCGCGCTCCACCGGATGCTTGTCGATGGCGTGACGGTCGAGCACCGCCGTCCTGATGGCTCGATCGCCGGCGCGCAGGCCCGCGTCATCGACTTCGACCGGCCGGCCGCTAACGACTGGCTGGCGGTCAACCAGTTCACCGTCGTCGAGGCGGGCCACGAACGTCGTCCCGATGTCGTGCTGTTCGTGAACGGGCTGCCGCTCGCCGTCATCGAGTTGAAGAACCCGGCCGACGAGGCGGCGACGATCTGGACGGCGTTCAACCAGCTCGGCACGTACGAGGCCCAGATCCCGGCGTTGTTCGGGACGAACGCGGTGCTCGTCGTGTCGGACGGCACGCAGGCGCGGATCGGCGCGCTCGGCGCCGGCCGGGAGTGGTTCAAGCCGTGGCGGACGATCGACGGCGATGGCGACGCCCCGGCCAACCTGCCAGAGCTGCGAGTGCTCATCGAGGGCGTCTTCGAGCATCGCCGGTTCCTCGATCTCGTCCGCCACTTCATCGTGTTCGAGGACGCGGTCGGCGGCGTGCTCGCGAAGAAGATCGCCGGCTACCACCAGTTCCATGCCGTCAATGCCGCGGTCGAGGAGACGCTTCGGGCGGGTGCACCGGCCGGGCAGGCGCACGCGAGAGCCGCCGAACGGCCGGGCCGATACGAGAGCAACCCACAGTCAGGCGGCGATGCCGGCGATCGACGCGTCGGGGTCATCTGGCACACCCAGGGTTCTGGCAAGAGCCTCACGATGGCCTTCTACGCGGGCCGGATCATCCTCGAACCCGCGATGGCGAACCCGACGGTCGTCGTGCTGACGGATCGCAACGACCTCGACGACCAGCTCTTCGGGACGTTCTCCCGCTGCCGCGACCTGCTCCGCCAGGATCCCGTTCAGGCCGTCGACCGGGCCGATCTGCGTGAGAAGCTCGCGGTAGGCTCGGGCGGCGTTGTCTTCAGCACGATCCAGAAGTTCTTCCCCGACGAGAAGGGCGACACCCACCCGGTGCTGTCTGATCGCCGCAACATCGTGGTGATCGCCGACGAGGCGCACCGGAGCCAGTACGATTTCATCGACGGCTTCGCCCGCCACCTCCGTGACGCGCTGCCCGGAGCGTCGTTCATCGGCTTCACTGGCACGCCGATCGAGCTCGCCGACGCGAACACGCGCTCGGTGTTCGGCGACTACATCAGCATCTACGACATCGAGCGCGCGGTCCGCGACGGAGCGACCGTCCCGATCTTCTACGAAGGCCGGCTCGCGAAGATCACCCTGCGCGAGGACGAGCGCCCGCGGATCGACCCCGCTTTCGAGGAAGTGACCGAGGGCGAGGAGGTCGACCGCAAGGAGCAGCTCAAGACGCGCTGGGCGCAACTCGAGGCGCTCGTCGGCTCCGAGCACCGCCTGCGCCTTGTCGCGCGGGATCTCGTCGCGCACTTTGAGGACCGTCTCGCGGCGATGGACGGCAAGGCGATGGTCGTCGCGATGAGTCGGCGGATCGCGGTCGACCTGTACCGCGAGATCGCGCTGCTGCGTCCGGACTGGGTCTTCGATGACGATGCCGGTGGCGCGCTCAAGGTCGTGATGACCGGCTCGGCGACCGATCCGCTCGATTGGCAGCCGCACATCCGCAACAAGGGCCGCCGGGAGGCGCTCGCCACACGGTTCCGTGACCCGACTGACCCGTTCCGGATGGTCATCGTCCGGGACATGTGGCTCACCGGGTTCGACGCGCCCTCGCTCCACACGATGTACCTCGACAAGCCGATGCGCGGCCACGGCCTCATGCAGGCGATCGCCCGGGTGAACCGGGTCTTCCGTGACAAGCCCGGCGGCCTCGTCGTCGATTACCTCGGGCTCGCCGACGAACTGCGCAAGGCGCTCGCGATCTACACCGAGAGCGGTGGAACCGGGCGGACGGCGATCGACCAGCGCGAGGCGGTCGCGCTAATGCTCGAGAAGTACGAGGTCTGCTGCGGGCTCTTCTACGGCTTCGATCACTCGAAGTGGGTGACCGGGACCGCGGAACAGCGACTTTCACTGTTGACCCTCGCGCAGGAGCACATCCTCGCCCAGGTGGACGGTAAGGCTCGTCTGCTCCAGTCGGTCACCGAGCTCTCGGCCGCATTCGCCCTTGCCGTGCCGGCGGACGAGGCGCTCGAGATCCGCGACGACGTCGGCTTCTTCCAGGCCGTCCGCGCCGTCCTCGCGAAGGGCATCGCCACCGAGCGCCGGAGTGATGAGGAGCTCGACCACGCGATCCGCCAGATCATCAGCCGCTCGGTCGCGTCCGACGAGGTCGTCGACATCTTCGCCGCTGCTGGCCTGCGGAAGCCCGACATCTCGATCCTCTCCGACGAGTTCCTCGCCGAAGTCCGGGGGCTCCCGCAGCGCAACGTCGCGGTCGAGCTCCTCCGCAAGCTGCTCGCCGGCGAGATCAAGGCGCGAGGGCGGCGGAATGTCGTGCAAGCACGGTCCTTCGCGGACCTCCTCGAGCAGGCGCTCCGCCGCTACCAGAACCGCGCGATCGAGACGGCACAGGTCATCGAGGAGCTGATCGCGCTTGCCAAGGACCTGCGTGCGGCGAACGCCCGCGGCGAGGCGCTGGGACTGACCGAGGATGAGCTCGCCTTCTACGACGCGCTCGGCACGAACGACAGCGCCGTCGCCGTGCTCGGCGAACCCGAGCTACTGGCGATCGCCCGGGAGCTGACCGAGCAGGTGCGCGCCAATGTGACGATCGACTGGACCGTACGGGAGAACGTGCGTGCTCAGCTACGCGTCCTCGTGAAGCGGATCCTGCGCAAGCACGGCTACCCGCCCGACAAGCAGGAGAAGGCGGCGCAACTCGTCCTCGAGCAGGCGGAAGCGTTGTCCGAGCTGTGGGCCGCGGCACCTCACGCTGCGGTGCCACGAAACCCAGAACGGTTCAGTTCTCTGACTTGAGCAAGGCGTGGACACGTAACGCGATCGGTTCGGCGCGAGGCGGACGTGGGCACGGAGACTCGCCCGAGCACCTAGCCGGCGGCGGTGTCGTCCATTGACTCGAACCACACAATAATGTAGGGTCTGAGCCATCAGGTGACACCTTGAGTTGCTCCGATCTTCCCGATTGGTACCTGCGCCATCGGCTGGCCGTCGTCGACCTGCGGTCGGCTGCGTGGCGCCATGCCCGGGCCGAGGTCGTACCGCCCGGCTACGCGCCGGATGAGTGCATGCGCCGGCTCGCCAGAGCCGGGCGCCTGCGGCGCGTGGGACGCGGCCTCTACGTCGTCGTCGACCCGGTGCGCGAGACTCCGGCCATCGCGATCGCCAGCGCGCTGTTCGCCGAGGTGCCGCACTACGTGACGACCGACGCTGCGCTTATCTTCCACGGCCTCATCGATCAGCCGATCCGGACCATCACCGTCGTGCTGTCCGGCACCCGGCGGGCGATCGACATCGGGCGAGCCGTCGTAGGGCCGGTGACCGTCAGCGTGGACCGGCTCCAAGCCGCCGACGCCTACGCGACGACCGCCGACGGCTTCACCGTCCGGCTGGCGAGTCGCGAGCAGGCGGTCATCGACGCCGTAGCCGAGCCCGCCTGGATGATGCATGGCGACCTGCTTGCGGAGGTGTTGGCCGTCTTCGCCGACGATGAGCTGGAGCGAACGGCGGTCGGTGCACTGGCCCGTTCGACCGCCGCCGCCCAACGCCTCGGGTACCTGCTCGAGGAGGCCGGACGTCAACCGCCGAAGCTGCTCGCGGAACTGCGGCCGCTGCGCGCCGTCCGCCTGCGGCCAAGAGACACGCGTCGCGGTCCGTACTCCACCCGCTGGCGGGTGTATGGCTGAGGCACGCCGGCGCGAATCGATCGCGGCCGACTATCAGGCCGCCCGCGAGGCGAGCGATGCGGCAGCGATGCGTCGCTTCCAGAACGAGGAGACCTGCCTCGTCCTGCTCGCCATCCTCGAGCGCCTCGCCGTCGAGCCAGCGAGCTTCATCCATCGCGTTGCGCTCAAGGGCGGCATCCTGATGGCGGGCGAGCTGCGCTCTCCGCGGTCATCGGCGGATATCGACGCGACGACGGGCCGCCAGCGCCGCATCGACCCGGAGCGGGTGATCGCCGACCTGCGGCGCGCCGGTCGCGCGTTCAACGTGCGCCTCGACGGCGAGCCCGAGCGCACGCCGGGCGGGCTGATCGTCCACTTCCGCTTCGACTCGCTCACCGATGCCGGCACCGCCAGGCTCGAGGTGAGCGTCCGCGAGGATCTCGTCTTCGCGGTGCGTGACGCGCTCTTCGACGTCTCCGAGCTTGGCATCGCACCGTTCTCGGTGCTCGCCGTGGCCGAGGTGGAGCTGGTCGCCGAAAAGCTCCGCGCCCTCGTGCAGCGCGCCCAACCCCGGGACCTCTTCGACCTCCGGCTGTATCTGATCGAGTCGGGCTGGTACCTCGATCCGGCTGATCTGCGCCGTGCGGTCGACGCGAAGCTGGCGCTGACGCGCCACCGCAGCTGGCGGTCCGGCCTGTGGCAGCTGAACCTCGAGGCCATCGCGCGGGCCTGGGACGAGACGATGGGGTCGTGGCTGGATCCGTCACGGCTGCCGCCGTTCACGAACACGATCGAAGACGTCGCCCGGCGCCTGCGCGAGCTGCGCTTGGACTGGACGCATCCAGGCCCGCAGCTCCGGCTCGGCGCGGGATGCTCGATCGTGCGGTCTTCGCCCAGTCCGCGAACGGCACGGCGGTTTGGCTGGCGAGGAAGGATTCGAACCTTCGATCTCCTGATCCAGAGTCAGGCGCCTTACCGCTTGGCCACTCGCCAGTGACGCCCGCGGATGATACCGCAGGGCCGGCTTCGGCCGGGTCGGCGGGACGACCTTCAGGCTCGATCGGATCGGTCCTCGAGCGCCTCCCGAAGCACCTCGGTGAGCTGCGGCCACTCGACGAGGAACGCATCGTGGCCTTTGGATGAGTGGAGTTCGCGGTAGGCGGCGACCACCCCGGCCGCCGCAGCATCATCCACGAGGGCGTGCACCTGGGCCTGGCCGTAGAGGATGTCGCCCTGGATGCCGAGGCCGGTGAGGCGGGTCCCGGCGGCGGCGAGGATCGCGAGCGCCGCGTCGGTGCCGTCGCGTCCGCGGCCGATGTCGTGGTGGTCCATCGCCCGAGCGAGGACTCGATATGTGGCACCGTCGAAGCGGTCGACGAGCTTGCCCCCCTGGTAGTCGAGATAGCTGACGATGGCCGGCCGGCCGTCCGGCTCCAGCTGGCGACCGAATCGCTCGGCGAAATCCGCCTCGGAGCGATAGGTGGTCATCGCGAGCTGGCGGGCGAGGGCGAGGCCGTCGTCGCCGAGTCGATCGATGAGCGTCGCCTGGAGATGGTTCCAGGCCATCGCAAGGGGTCCGGTGGCCGAGGGCGCGGCGATCGGCAGGACGTGGCGCACCGCGTCGGGACGCTCGAGCGCCACCTCGAGCGCCACCATGCCGCCGAGGGACCCGCCGGTGACGAGGGCCAGCTCGCCGATCCCGAGGGCATCGAGGAGCTGCCACTGCGCCCGGGCCTGGTCGCGGGTGGTGACGATCGGGAAGTCCGATCCGTACTCGGCGCCGGTCGCCGGATCGATGGAGGTGGGGCCGGTGGTCCCGTAGCGGCCGCCGAGGAGGTTCGCGCAGAGGACGCCGACGCGGGTCGTGTCGAAGGCCTTTCCGGGGCCGATGAGCGGCGCCCACCAGTCGCCGGCCGCGTCCGCCGAGCCGGTGAGAGCGTGGACGACGAGCACCTGGGCTGCCTCCGCCGGACCGGGTCCGTCGTGGCGGAAGGCGACGGTCAGGGCCGGCAGGGTGACGCCGGATTCGAGGGTGAACGGGCCGAGGGCGAGCTCCTCGACCCGACCGGTCCCGAGGGGCGGCCCGGCCGCGTGGTCTGGGCTCATTTCTGCGGCCGACGGGGGCGTGGGAGGCGACGCCGGTTGTCGGACCGGCGCCGCCTCCGTGGGGAGGGGGATCGTCATGCGGCCGCCCCGACGAGGTCGCCTTGCGGGTTCGGCTGCGTCGCGACCCGGATCGCCTGATCGAGATCGGCGGTGAGATCGTCGACGTGCTCGAGGCCGACGGACAGGCGGATGAGGTCCGGCGTGACGCCAGTCGCGATCTGCTCGGCCTCGGCGAGCTGCGAGTGGGTCGTGGAGGCGGGATGGATGATGAGCGACTTCGCGTCGCCGACGTTCGCGAGGAGGCTGAAGACCTTGACCGCGTCGATGAGCCGCCGGCCGGCGTCCACGCCGCCCTTGATGCCGAAGGTGACGATGCCGCCGAAGCCGCCGCTCAGGTACTTCTTCGCGAGGCCGTGCGAGGCGTGGCTCTCGAGTCCCGGGTAGCTCACCCAGGTGACCTGATCGTTGCGCTCGAGCCAGCGAGCGACCGCGAGGGCGTTCTCACTGTGGCGGGCGATCCGCAGCGGGAGCGTCTCGAGGCCCTGGAGGAAGAGGAACGAGTTGAACGGGCTGAGGGCCGGGCCGAGGTCGCGAAGGCCCTGGACGCGGAGCTTGATGATGAAGGCGGCCGGGCCGAAGGCGCCGGTGTAGCTCACCCCGTGGTAGCTCGGGTCCGGGTCGACGAAGTCGGCGCGGAAGCGCTCGCTCGCCGCCCAGTCGAACTTCCCGCCGTCCACGACGACGCCGCCGATCGCGGTGCCGTGGCCGCCGATCCACTTCGTCGCGCTGTGGATGACGATGTCCGCGCCGTGGTCGATGGGCCGGGAGAGGAGCGGTGCGAACGTGTTGTCCACGACGAGCGGCACGCCGTGGGCGTGGGCGATGTCGGCGATCTGGGCGAGATCGTGGATGTCAAGCCGCGGGTTGCCGATCGTTTCGAGGTAGACGGCCTTGGTGTTCTTGTCGATCGCCGGGCCGAACGTCTCCGGCCGCGTCCCGTCCACGAAGCGGGTGGTGATGCCGAGCTTCGGCAGGGTGTAGTTGAAGAGGTTGTACGTCCCGCCGTAGAGGCTGGAGCTGCTGACGATGTTGTCGCCGGCCCGGGCGAGGTTGAGGATCGTGAGAGTCTCGGCGGCCTGGCCGGACGCGAGGCCGAGGGCGCCGACGCCGCCTTCGAGCGCGGCGACGCGCTCCTCGAAGACGCCGGTGGTCGGGTTCATGATCCGGGTGTAGATGTTGCCGAATTCCTGGAGCCCGAAGAGGCGGGCCGCGTGGGCGGCGTCGTTGAAGACGTAGCTCGTGGTGGCGTAGATCGGGACGGCGCGCGCGCCCGTGGTCGGGTCCGGCTTCTGGCCGGCGTGGAGGGCGAGCGACTCGGGGCGAAGCGTCGCCTGGGTCTCGGGATCGAGTTCGGCCATGGTGGTGGTGTCCTCCGGTGACGGGTGTCCGGCGTGGTGCGCCGTGGCGGACGGCGCCGGTTGGATGAGTCGTCGGTTCGCGAAGTCCCGGCCCTGGGAGGGCGGCGGCTCGCTGGCTGCGAGCCCGGTGGCTTCGGCGGCTACCCGTCGTGTTGGTCGGAGGAAAAAGAAAAGGACCGCGATCCATCTGATGGATCCGCGGCCCCGGGACCTCGTCTGTGGTCCCGCTGCACTCCTTCGATCAGGTTGCGCGTGACCTCAGACCCCATCCTCCGCACGGCGGGGCCGCCAGCGCATACACATCGACCAGGAGACGCAGGTGTGAGTCACGTTGGGGCGGATAGTGGGGGAGTGGCGCGAGTTCGTCAAGTCGCGGTTCGGAGTCGGTCGCGGGGCCGGCGTGCCGCGTCGCCACGCCGTGCCGGGTAGGATGCGAGGATGACCCCCGAGACCGTACGGCCGACCTTCCGCGCCTATGTGGTGGAGCACGCCGGTGAGCGACTCGACGGTCCGGTGACGCGCGGGGTGCGCGAGTTCGCCGCCGCGGACCTGCCGCCGGGCGAGGTGACGATCCGGGTCGCGTGGTCGAGCGTCAACTACAAGGACGGGCTGGCGGCCACGTCCGCCGGACGGGTCGCCCGGATCAGTCCGCTCGTCCCTGGCATCGACCTGGCCGGCGCGGTGGTCGCCAGCGACGATCCGGCCATCCACGCCGGCGATGCCGTCGTCGTCCATGGCCACGACCTCGGCGTCGCGCAGCACGGCGGCTTCGCCGAGTACGCCCGAGTCCCGGCCGCCTGGATCGTTCCGCTGCCGGCCGCGCTCACCGCACGGGACGCGATGGCGATCGGCACCGCCGGCTTCACCGCCGCGCTGTCCGTCCAGGCGCTCGAGTCGCGCGGGCTCACGCCGGCCGCCGGCCCCGTTCTCGTCACGGGTGCGACCGGTGGCGTCGGCAGCACCGCCGTCGCGATCCTCGCCGATCGCGGCTACGAGGTCTGGGCGGTGACGGGCAAGGAGGCGGCCCGGGATTGGCTCGCCGGGCTCGGCGCCGCAGGCTTCCTGTCGCGGGACGAGGTGGCGGTGGAGGGCCGCCCGCTCGAGCACGAACGGTGGGCGGGGGCCATCGACAGTGTCGGAGCCGCGGCGCTCCCGTACATCCTCCGGACCCTTCGTCGCGGGGCCGCCGTGGCCGCCTGCGGGAACGCGTCCGGTCCGGCGCTCGCGACCACGGTCCTGCCGTTCATCCTCCGTGGCGTCGCCCTGCTCGGGATGGATTCGGCCTGGCTGCCGATCCGGGAGCGGCGGGACCTGTGGGAGCGTCTCGCCACGGATCTGCGACCCAGTCGCCTGGACCAACGTGCGACGGAGGTGGGCCTCGACACGCTCGAGCCGGCCCTGGACGGGATCCTCGCCGGTGCGGCGGAGGGGCGCTGGATCGTCCGGCTCGGGGAGTAGCGAGCCCGTCAGTACGCCGCGACGTCCCGTCAGTACGCCGCGACGATCTCCCCGCGGAGCTGGGCAACGGCGCGCTCGAGTGGCTCCCGGGAGTCGGCGGATGGGAATGGCGACCGGGCGATCGCTTCGTCGAGGCTCAGCTCATCGCGCCAGATCCGCGTCGCGAGCTCCGTGAGCGTTCGGATGGCGCGAGCCTGATCGAGGGCGAAGGCCCGCCCCGCGTGGTCGCCGTGGCCGGGCACGACGGTCCCGTCCGCCGGGACGAGGGCGACGAGCCGGTCCGCGGTGTCCGGCCAGTCCATCGGCCAGCCGTCGCCGAAATACGGTGTCGCCCCGTTCTCGAGGAGGTCGCCGGCGAGGACGACGCCGGCGTCCGGCACCACGATCGCGATGTCGTTGTCCGTGTGGGCCCGACCGAGATACCGGAAGTCGACCGGTCGACCTCCGACCGCGATGGTGGTCTCGGTGGCGAAGGTCCGGTCCGGCGGATCGAGCTCGACCTCCGCGAACTCCTCGTCGTACTCCGGCATCTCCTCCCGGATCGACGCCCGCTGGAGCTCGCCGGTCACCTCGATCATCGTCGCGCACCGCTCGTGGCCCCAGATCGCCGCCGGCCGGAAAGCGCGATTGCCGAACGCGTGATCCCAGTGGCCGTGCGTGTTCACCACGGTCAGGCGGTCGGCCGCGCCCGCCCGCAGCTCGCGGATGTGGCCGATGAGTTCGGCCGCCTGGCGGGGGCTCGAGCGACTGTCGACGACGAGGGTCTCGCCGTCGCCGAGCACGACGCCGATGTTCTGGTCGACGAACCGATAGCGGCGGACGAAGACCCGGTCGCCGATCTCCACCCAGCCGCGGAGATGGGCCGGGAGTCGTGCGTCGGCGGCGGCGGCAGGTTCGGTCACGGGTTGGCAGGTTCAGTCACGCGTTGGATGGTAGCGGCGCTCGGGTATAGACTGCCGCCACAACAGAAGACCGCCTCCGGGGAGCGCGAACGCGCTGAGAGTGTGGCTCTCGCCACAGACCCGCCGAACCTGATCTGGCTCGTACCAGCGAAGGAAGCAGGCCCGCCTCGTCATGAGGTCGCCCCATCGTCTCCCGGGCGGACCGCATCTGGCAGGCTGGAGGTCTCGACCACCGTGGCATCGATCATCGACATGCGCCATGCCGTCCGACACGCCGTCCGATCCAGGCTGCCGGGCCTCCTGGCCGCCCTCGTCGTGGCGGTGGGCGCCTGCACGACGGCCGCGCCGATCGCCTCGACCCCCGGCGCTGGGCCGAGCGGGACCACGTCGTCCGGGACAGCGGCATCGGTGGCGCCTTCGGCATCGGCGCCGGTGTCTGCTTCCGCGCCGGCCACCGCATCGCCGACCCCGGACGTGGCCCATCCGGACACGGTCACGCTTGCCCTCGACTGGACGCCGAACACGGATCACACCGGGTTCTATGTCGCCATCGCGAAGGGCTGGTACCACGACGCGGCGATCGACGTGAAGTTCATCCCGTACGGCACGGCGGCGCCGGAGACGCTCATGGGCAGCGGCCAGGCGGACTGCGGCATCAGCTTCCAGGACTCGCTCACGTTCGCCGTCGCGGCCGGCGTTCGGGTCAGGAGCGTCATGGCGATCCTCCAACACGACGCCTCGGCGATCGCGGTCCTCGCCAGTTCGGGGATCACCCGGCCTCGCCAGCTCGACGGCAAGGTCTACGCCGGATTCGGCTATCCGAGTGAGGTCCCGACACTCAAGGCGGTCATCAAGGCGGACGGCGGGAAGGGCGATTTCAAGGTCGTCACCGCGGACAGCACGGCGTACCAGGCGCTCTACTCGCATCAGGCGGACTTCACGATCCCGTTCACCGCCTGGGAGGGCGTCGAGGCGAAGGAGAAGGGGATCGCGCTCCGCTACTTCCAGTTCACCGACTACGGCTTCCCCGACTTCTACCAGGTGGTCCTCGCCTGTTCCGACAGCTGGCTCGCGGCGCACCCGGACGTCGCCCGCCGGTTCGTGGGGGCGACGGTCCGCGGCTTCCAGTACGCGGCGACGAACCCGGACGACGCAGCGGCGATCCTCATCGCCCAGAACCCCGGCATCTTCGACGCGAACAAGCGGCTGCCGCTCGATTCGGCGCGCTACCTCGCCCAGGGCAGGTACTACGTGGACGCAAGCGGGAACGTCGGGACGCAGACGCTCGCCCAGTGGACGGCGTACTCGAAGTTCCTCTATGACCATGGGCTCCTGACCGACGCGGCGGGCAAGCCGCTGACGTCGCCGCCGGATTACGCGTCGCTGTTCACGAACGAGTTCCTCCCCTGATGAGGCGAGTGGTCCCGGTCGCCCTCGCCATCGCGGTCGTGGCGGCCTGGGAGGCGTACGCGCGGTCGCTCGGCGATGCCTCGTCGTTCGTCATCCTGCCGGCCCCGTCGGCGGTCGTCGGCGCCCTGTGGGATCAGCGTGACGCGGCGATCCAGAACACGATCGTCACCCTGGGGGAGGCGGTCGTCGGGTTCGGCGCATCGCTCGCCCTCGCGGTCGTTGCCGCTGTGGTCATGGATCTCATCCCGGCCGTGCGTCGCTCGGTCTACCCGTTCCTTGTCGGCAGCCAGGCCCTGCCGATCCTCGTCGTCGCCCCGATCCTCGTCCTGTGGTTCGGTTTCGGACTGCTGCCGAAGGTCATCGTCATCGTGCTGCTGACGTTCTTTCCGATCGTCGTGGGACTGCTGGACGGCTTCGCCGGGGTCGCTCCGGAGGCGACCGACCTCCTTCGAACGTACGGCGCGTCCCGGCGCCAGGCCCTCTGGCTCGCCCGGTGGCCGGCGGCCCTGCCCTCGTTCTTCACGGGGCTCCGGATCGCGGTCACCTACGCGGTCCTCGGCGCGGTCTATGCCGAGTACGTCGGTTCCTTCGACGGTCTCGGCATCTGGATCCTCACGAGCCAGAAGGCCTTCCGGGTGGACCTCGTGTTCGGTGCCGTGCTCATCGTCCTCGCCGTCTCGGTCGCGGCGTTCGCGGTGGTCGTCGCGATCGAGCGGCTCGTGGTTCCGTGGGCACCACGCTGGCGGCGCGCGTCGGGGTAGGTGGCGGGTCCGGTGATCTGGCGCGGCGAGCGTGCGAGGGCCGCCGCGTGGGGTGCGGCGCCTGCAACCTCAGCGCCGGGGAGGAGGGCTCGGGCCGCCTCGCGTACGCACCAGGTGCGTCGTAGGCTCAGCAGCCAGAGCCGGCGAAGGCTCCGGCAGCCGGGATCGAGCGTGATCGGGGTCCCAACGTTCGCGGATGGGCTGCCAAGTCGCGCATACCACGCACCGCACGCGTAGGTGACGCGGACGGGCTGCCGAGTCGCGCATACCACGCACCGCACGCGTAGGTGACGCCCGCCGCTCCCGCGCCACGGCCCGCCACCGCCCCCCCGCCCGCCCAGGCCCGCCACGAGGCCCGCCACGCCGCGCTCGCTCAGTACTGGTCGAGGTACGCCTCGATCTCCCAGGGCGTGACCTGGCGACGGTAGCGCTCCCATTCCGCGGTCTTCGCCGCGATGAACAGCTCGACGAGGCCGCTCCCGAGCGCGGCGGCGATGACGTCGTCGTCCTCGAGGGCGACGAGCGCCTCCCCGAGCGAGGTCGGAAGGGCGGGGACGGACTGCTTCGGTCCGCCCTGGAATCCGTGGTCGAGCTCCTCCATCGGCGGGCCGAGCTCGAGCTCCGACTCGAGTCCGTCGAGGCCGGCGGTGAGCATCGCCGCGAACGCAAGGTACGGATTGCACGACGGATCCGGCAGTCGGAGCTCGAGGCGGGTGCCGGCGTCGTCGAGCGACGTCGCCGACTCCGGAGCGAGTGTCGGCACCCGGATGAGCGCCGACCGGTTGTGGCGACCCCAGCTCCCCGCCACCGGGGCCTCGTAGCCCGGGACGAGCCGCTTGTACGAGTTGACGAGCGGGGCGAGGAGCGCCGCCATGCCCGGAGCGTGATGGAGCTGTCCCGCGGCGAACCGCCGCCCGATGGCGGACAGCCCGTACGCCTCGCCCGGGTCGTGGAACGCGTTCGTGCCGTCGTGGAGGAGGGCGACCTGGTGCGTGTGCATGCCCGAGCCTGCCGCATCGGCCACCGGCTTCGGCATGAAGCTCGCCCGCAGTCCCGCGGAGGCCGCGATCTCCTTGACCGCCGGCTTGAGCGTCGCGAGCGCGTCGGCGGTCCGCAGGGCGTCGCGGAACGGCAGGTCCAGCTCGAACTGGCCGGTCGCCACCTCGTGGTGGCTCGACCGGATCCGGATCCCCATCCGTTCGAGGGTCGAGACGATGCGAAGCTCCACCTGGCGCGATCGGCCGCGGCTGCGCTCGAAGTAGCCGCTCGCCTCGCCGCCCCCCGGGCTCGGCCCCGCGGCATCCGCCGGGAAGAGGAAGAACTCGACCTCGGGGGCGACCCAGTAGTCGAGCCCTCCGTCGCGCGCCTGGTCGAGGACGGCCCGCAGCACGCCGCGGCTGTCGCCCGCGTAGCGCTCGCCGTCCGGGGTCACGACGTCGCAGATGAACCGCGCACAGATCGGGTCCACGGACGACGAGGCGAGGCTGAACGTCGTCAGGTCCGGCCGCAGGTACATGTCCGACTCGAGCTCGCGCGTGGCGCCCTCGATCGCCGAGCCGTCGAACCACTCGCCGCCGTCGAGGACCTCGTCGAGCCGGCGGACGGGCACGAAGACGCTCCGCAGCGCCCCGCTGATGTCGGCGAACTGCAGCTCGGCCTGCTCGGCGCCGGCCTGGGCGGAGCGGCGGAGGAGTTCCTTGACGTCGACCCGCGACGGGCGGTGCGAGATGGCGCGTCTGGACACGATGATCGATCTCCCGGCGTTCAGCCGATCCGGTGGGTGAGGAGGTAGAACCCGACGACGAGGACGACGCTGGCGGCGAGGAAGCCGATGCTGATCCCCGCCACGAGGAGCCACAGCCGACCTTTGCTCTCCGGGCGCAGCGGCGCCTCGTCCGCGAAGACGAACCGCGAGATGTCCAGGTCGTGCCACGTCTCGAGGTCGTGGAGAAGGGCGCCGGCGTCGCGGTATCGCTCGTCCGGATCCTTGCGCAGACACTTCCGGACGATCCCCTCGATCGGGGCCGGCACGGCCGGGTTGATGGCGTGGAGCGGCGGGACGGCCGCGCTCAGGTGCTGGCTCATGACCGACAGCGGATTGTCGCCCTCCCACGGGACGCTCCCGGCGAGCATCTCGTAGAGGATGACCCCGATCGCGTAGACGTCCGTGCGGGCGTCCCCGCGCTTGCCCTGGACCTGTTCGGGTGCCATGTAGTCCGGTGTCCCCACCGTGGACGTGAACCAGCGGTAGGTGAGCCGCCGGGCGCCGGCCATGAGCGCGATCCCGAAGTCGGTGACGACGAGCCGGCCGTCCGGCGTGACGAGGAGGTTCTCCGGCTTGAGGTCGCGGTGGTAGACGGATCGGCCGTGGGCGTAGGCCATCGCCGCCGCGAGCTGGCGGGCGAGATCGATGGCCCGATCGAGCTCCAGTCGTTGCTCGTGGGCGAGCAGCGCCCGCAGGGTCTCGCCCGCCACGTACTCGAGGACGAGATACGGCCGGCTGCGGTCGCCGCCGACATCGAGCGAGCGCTGGATCCCGGGGTGGTCGAGCGTCCTGGCGATCTGCATCTCGCGGCGGAAGCGGTCGAACGAGTTGACGTCGGCGAGGATCGCCTCGTGCGGGCACTTCATGACAACGCGCCGGCCGGCCGGATCTGTGGCCAGGAAGACGTCGCTGAAGGCGCCATGGCCGATCGCCTCGACGATCGTGAACCCGTCGAGGTCCGAACCGGCCGTGAGCTCCTGCGCCGTCATGAGGGAAGGAACCGCCGCCAGCCGCGGGGACGGTCCGCCGGGTGGCCGGCGCGCTCCACGCGGACCGTCACGGCCGTGGCGTTGTCCTCGCCGCCGCGCTCGATGGCCAGCAGGACCAGCCGCTCGCATCCGGACCGCACGTCGCCGCGCAGTGCCTGCCGGATCTCGCTCGCGTCCACCTTGCTCCACAGACCGTCGGAGCAGAGGAGGAACGTGTCGCCATCCGCGAGCGACTCCATCCTTACGTCCGTGCGGACCGTGATCTCCGCGCCGAGCGACCGGGTGAGGGCGTGGCGGGCCGGGTGATCGGCCGCCTGGTCCGCTCGGATGAGGCGCATGCGGAGCATCTCCATGACCTGGGTATGGTCCGTCGTGAGGAGGTCGAGCATATCGCCGCGCGCCCGGTAGATCCGGCTGTCGCCAACGTGGCCGATGTGCGCCTCGCCCGGGACGAGGAGGAGTGCCGTGAGGGTCGTCTGCATCCGGCGCGCCCCCTCCCCGGACAGGGCCGCATCGAAGACCCGCTGATTCGCCGCGTTGAAGCCGGACCGCAGGAGCGGCGCACCCCGCGATCCCGCGTCCGTCGATGCGCCGAAGCGGTCGAGCAGTTCGCCGATCGCGATCCGGCTCGCCACGTCGCCCCCGCCATGGCCGCCGAGACCGTCCGCGACGGCGAAGACGACGCCGGAATCGTCCGCTTCGGCGCTCATCCCGCCGACCGGACCCCAGGCCTCCACCGGACCGTCGACGGCGCTGATCAGCGGGATCGGGGCGAGGTCCGTCCGGCTCCCGATGATGACGCCGGACGCCGGCGCCGCAAGGCGGCCCCAGCCGAGATGGTCCTCATTGCGCTCCCGCACGGGCCCCGTCGTCGACATCGCGCCGTGCACGACGACGAGCGCCGCCTCGACGGCGCTCGTCGGATCGCCTGGCAGGGATCCCGGGATCGGCGTCACGGACCCGCCGCAGGCTCGACCCGGGTTCGGGTCATGGGTCGGGCGGCCCGGCCGCTGCCGATCAGGTGCTCGACTTCGCGGTCACGAGGACGCTCCTTCTTCGAGCCGCCGATCCGGCGAAGAGCCAGACGATGCCCGCCACGACCCAGACCACGACGACCCCGAGGGCGATGATGGTGTCGCTCTGGGTGGAGCCGCCCGCCGAGACGCTCTCGAAGATGACGGCCCCGAGCATCGCGGCGTTCGCCAGTGCCCCGATGACCGGGATGACGATGTGCTTGAGGAGGCTCCGGCCGGGCCGTCCGGCGAAGGCGACGATGACGATGAGGTTCGTCATCCCGTACACGAGGAACGTTCCGGTATTCGAGGCGAGGGTGATCTGGAGGAGGTTGTCCGCGCTGAGGACGCCGTAGGCACCGAGGACCGCGGAGAGGATGGCGAGGGCGAGGACGCCGTAATGGGGCGTGGCGTACTTGCCGTGGAGTGCACCGAGGACCCCGGGGACCTCCTTGTCGCGACCCATGACGTAGGTGATCCGGACGCCGGTGTTGAGGCAGGCGAGGGTCGTCCCGATGAGGGCGACGAGGACGGTCGCGGCCAGGATGAGGGCGAGGATGGAGCCCGTCCCGCCGAGCATCGTGTCGCCGATGAACCTGATCATGTCGCCGATCGGCGCTCCCGAGGCGGCCGCGGCCGCATAGCCGGACACGGTGGAGGTGTTGCCGGCGGCGTCGGTGACGGTCGCGGTGACCCCGTTGTTGACGAAGAAGTTCGCCGCCACGTACTCGATGACGTAGGCCACAGCGCCCTGGATGGCGAGCGACAGGAGGATCGCCCGCCGGACGTCGCGCTTCGGGTTGATCGCCTCGGCCCCGAGCGCCGTCACGGATTCGAAGCCGACGAGAAGGAGGATCGCGATCGTTCCCTGGAACAGCACGTTCGTCATGCTGTGCGGCAGGACGACGGAGGTGAGGCCGCTGTGGGCGTACTGCAGCTCCGGGTGGGTAAGCCGGAAGACGATGGCGAGGATGGAGAAGCCGACGAGGGCGGTGAGCTGGATGACGTTGATCACGATGGCGGTCATCGTCGAGCCCGAGATCCCGCGGAAGGCGATGTAGCCGGTGGCCGCCGAGAAGATGACGACCGCCCCGATCTCGAGCGGGGTGCTGAGGGTCACGCCCACGATGCCGAGGATGTAGACGGCGAGCGTCCCGGTGAACGCGACCATGATCCCGGGATAGATCCAGTAGTAGAGGTGCGACACCCAGCCGACGATGAACTTCGCGAGCCGCGCGAACTGGTAGTGGGCCTGTTTCTCCCGGTCGAGGAAGGCGGCCTCGGCGAAGTAGTACGACGATCCGGCGCCGGCGTCCGGATAGAGGTTCGCCAGCTCGGCGTACGAGTACGCCGTGAGAAAGGCGAGGATGAGGACGAAGAGGAGGCCCGGGACCATGTCGTTGGCGGTGGTGGAACCGCCGTTCGTCTGGACGACCTGCGCCTGGAACGTCGTCCACAGGAACGCGCCGGGCGCGATGAGCGCCATCGCGTTGATCGTCAGTCCGGTCAGCGAGAGGGTCTTCTTCATCTCGCCGGAAGTGGCGGCCGTCATCGGGGATCCTCCTCCACTGTGCACCGCAGCCGGTGCCGGTCGTCAGCGGGCCCATGCTCGCCGACCGGGGGCGGGAGTACGGACGTCGCCCCGGAGTCATCTCGGACGCACGAAGGTTGCGATCGACAAGGGCGGATCGATGCGATCGGGCCGGCGGTGGTGCGAAGCCGCGAGGCGCAGCGTGAGACTCGCTGGACGTCCCGATGCACAATGGAGGCCTTCCCGACGCTCCATCAGATCGGGACGACGCCGCTGCCGGACCGCCGCACCGCGACGCCGTCCGAGAACCACCGGAGGGCCCCGTGACCGAGACGCTCGAGCGGATCAGGACGTACCAGCAGTTCATCGACGGCGGATGGGTGGACAGTGCGGGCGGCGAGACGCTGGCCGTCGAGAACCCGGCCGACGGCCAGGTCATCGCGAGGGTCCCGGCCTCCGGGTCGGAGGACGTCGATCGCGCGGCCACGGCCGCGGCGAAGGCGTTCGAGACCTGGCAGCACACGACCCCGCAGGAGCGGAGCCTCGCCCTGCTCAAGCTCGCGGACGGCATCGAGGCGCGAGCGGACGAGCTCGGCCGGCTCGAGTCCAGGAACGCCGGCAAGCCGGTCGGCGCGGCGATCGAAGAGATCCCCGTCGTCGTCGACAACCTGCGCTTCTTCGCCGGTGCGGCGCGGGTCATGGAGGGCAAGGCGGCCAACGAGTACATGGCCGGCCACACCTCGATGATCCGCCGCGAGCCGGTCGGCGTCGTCGCCTCCATCGCACCGTGGAACTACCCGCTCATGATGGCCGGCTGGAAGATCGGGCCCGCCCTCGCGGCCGGCAACACGGTCGTCCTCAAGCCGTCCGCCCGGACCCCGCTCACGGCCCTCGTCCTCGCCGAGATCGCTGCGGAGGTCCTCCCGCCCGGCGTCCTCAACGTCATCACCGGCACCGGCGCCGCCATCGGCGACGCGCTCGTCGGCCACCCGAAGGTCGGCATGATCTCGGTCACCGGGGACACGGACACCGGCAAGCACATCGCGCGGGTGGCGGCGGAGCGGGTGAAGCGGCTCCATCTCGAGCTCGGCGGCAAGGCGCCGGTCATCGTCTTCGACGACGCGGATCTCGACGCCGTCACCGAGGCCATCAAGCTGTGGGGCTACTGGAACAGCGGCCAGGACTGCACGGCTGCCTGCCGCATCATCGCCGGGCCGAAGATCTACGAGCGCTTCGTCGCCGACCTCGCCAGCCAGGTGAAGGCGATCAGGTGGGGCGACCCCGCGGAGGGCGACGAGATCGAGATGGGCTCGCTCATCGCGCCCGCCCAGGCGGACAAGGTGTCGGGGATGGTCGAGCGGGCGCAGGCCTCGGCGGAGATCGTCACCGGCGGCCATCGACCGGAGCGCGCGGGCTCGTTCTATGAGCCGACGGTCATCGCCGGTCCGGATCAGCGCAGCGAGATCGTCCAGGACGAGGTCTTCGGGCCAGTCGTCACGGTCCAGCGCTTCAAGGACGAGGACCAGGCGATCGCCTGGGCGAACGACGTCCGCTTCGGTCTCGCCGCCTCGGTCTGGTCTGGCGATGTCGGCAAGGCGATGCGGGTGGCGAAGGCGATCCAGTTTGGGACCGTCTGGATCAACGACCACTTCATGCTCGTCTCGGAGATGCCGCACGGCGGCTTCCGGGAGTCCGGCTACGGCAAGGACCAGAGCATGTACGCGATCGAGGACTACACGGTCGTCAAGCACGTCATGGTCAAGCTCTGAGCCCGACGGGAGTGGCGGGACTGCCGGGAGTGCCGGGACTGGCCCGAGCGCCGCTGCGGCGCGGTCGCCTCAGGAGAAGGCGTCGAGGCCGGTGAGCGCCTTGCCGAGGACGAGCTGGTGGATCTCGGACGTGCCCTCGTACGTGAGCACGGATTCGAGGTTCGCGGCGTGGCGGAGGATCGGGTACTCGAGGGTGATGCCGTTGGCGCCGAGGATCGTGCGGGCCTCGCGGGCGATCGCCAGCGCTTCGCGGACGTTGTTGAGCTTGCCGAGGCTCACCTGGTCGGGGCGGATCCGCCCCTCGTCCTTGAGGCGCCCGAGGTGGAGCGCGAGAAGCGTTCCCTTCTCGAGCTCCAGGAGCATGTCGGCGAGCTTGCGCTGCGTGAGCTGGAAGCCGCCGATCGGCCGGCCGAACTGGACCCGCGTCCGCGAGTAGTGGACGGCCGCCTCGAAGCACGCTCGGGCGGCCCCCATGGCGCCCCAGACGATCCCATAGCGGGCCTCCGTGAGGCAGCTCAGCGGACCCTTGAGCCCGCGCACGCCGGGCAGGACCGCGCTCGCCGGAAGGCGGCACTCGTCGAACAGGAGCTCGGACGTGACAGACGCCCGGAGGGAGAGCTTTCGGTGCATGTCGCGAGTGTCGAAGCCGGACGTGCCGCGCGGCACGACGAAGCCGCGGATGTCGTCCTCCGTCCGGGCCCAGACCACCGCGACGTCCGCGATCCCGCCGTTCGTGATCCACATCTTCGCGCCGGACAGGATCCAGTCGGCATGGTCGCCCGGGCCGTCGCGGCGGGCCGTCGTCCGCATGGATCCGGGATCGGAGCCGAAGTCCGGCTCGGTGAGCCCGAAGCAGCCGATCGCCTCGCCCCGTGCCATCCGCGGCAGCCACTCGTCCTTCTGTGCGTCCGAGCCGTAGCGCCAGATCGGGAACATCGAGAGCGATCCCTGGACGCTCACCGCGCTGCGGAAGCCGGAGTCACCGGCTTCGAGCTCGAGGCAGGCGAGACCGTACGAGACGGCGCTCGCGCCCGCGCAGCCGTAGCCACTGAGATGCATTCCGAGGAGACCGAGCTCACCGAGCGCGGGGAACAGCTCGCGAGGGAACTCGCCGCGCTCGTACCAGTCCTCGATGCGAGGGCTCACGTTGTCCGCGACCCAGCTCCGCACGGTGTCGCGGATGAGGCGTTCCTCGCCGCTCAGGAGCCGGTCGATGTCGAGGAAGTCGGTCGGGTCGGGGAGCGTCATCGTCCACGGATGCTAGCGGACCGCGCGGCACTCCGACGGTTCGCCGGGGACCTCGGCGACTGGTATCGCCGGGAGGGACGGACCCTCGAGGTGCGCGCGACGGCCGATCCGTGGGCGGTCCTCGTCGCGGAGACGATGTCGCAGCAGACGCAGATCGCCCGGGTCGGTCCGTTCTGGCGGCGATTCATCGATCGCTGGCCGACGCCGGCCGCCCTCGCCGCCGCCTCGACGCCGGATCTCCTCGCGGCGTGGGCCGGCCTCGGCTACAACCGCCGCGCGCTCGCGCTCCGTGACGCCGCGCGACGGATCGTGGCAGAGCACGGTGGGGTCGTGCCGTCCGACATCGGAGCGCTCCAGGCCCTGCCGGGCGTGGGGCCGTACACCGCCCGGGCCGTCGCCGCGAGCGCCTTCGGCATGCCCGTCGCGCCGGTCGACGTCAACGTGCGCCGGGTCGTAAGCCGGTTCACCGGCCTGAGCGGTGCGCGTGCGGTCCAGGACGCGGCGGACCGGCTCATCGGCACGTCTGCGTCCGGTCCTGCCGTCTGGGTCCACGCGGTGATGGACCTGGCGGCCACGATCTGCGTCCGGCGCCATCCGGCGTGCGATCGGTGTCCGGTGGCGGCAGGATGCGTCTCGCGCGGGACGATGGGCGACGAACCGTCGCGTCGTCCGGTCGGCGGCGCGGATGGCTCCGCGACGCGCTCCTCGGCGCGATCCGCGGCGGTCCCGTTCCGGCGGACCAACCGCTGGCTCCGCGGCCGGCTCGTCGCCCGTGCCCGGGAGGCGGCACCCGGATCGTGGGTGGTGTTCGACGGTCCGATCGGCGATCACGACAGCGCCGCGGTGATTCGCGCCCTCGCCGGGCTCGCCGCCGAAGGATTCATCGAGGTCGACGGCGACCTGTTTCGCCTGCGCGCCTGACGGTCGCTCGGTTGCTCGGCTCGTCGGTTCCTCGGCTCGTTCGGCCAGTCGGCTTCTCGGTGCGTGCTGCACCCGGAAACGGCTACGCTTGCGGGCGTGCCTCGCGCGACGACCCCCCGCCGCCCGATCCGCGTCGCCGAACCGATCGTCGAGCGTGCGTCGTCCGTTCGCCCTCCCACCGTGGACCGTGCGCTGCCCCTGCCGGGCGATGATCCGACGCTCTTCGAACTCGACCTCCCGGGACTCGCTGCCCGCTGGACGGAGGCGATGCACCGGTCACCGATGAGCGCCGAGGCGATGACCGGCGCCGACCGTCGGGCGCAGGCGCTCGGCATGCCCGGGTCCACCCTCATGGAGCACGCGGGCACGGCCGTCGCGGCGGTCACCCGCGCCTTCGCCGAGCGGACCGAACGCTGGGGCAGCGGCCCCATCCTCGTCCTCTGCGGGCCCGGCAACAACGGCGGCGACGGGTTCGTCGCATCGCGCCGGCTCGGCCGCCTCGGTGCGCGTGTCGTCGTGGTCTTCGTGGCCTCGGAGGGACGTCCAGCCGGCCGCGCGAGCGGCCCGAACTGGGATCGCCTCGCCGGCGAGCCGAACGTCGAGCGGATCCACGCGCCGGTCGCGCGCGATCTCGCGATCCTCGGTCAGGGTATCGAGAACGTGGCGATCGTCGTCGATGCACTGCTCGGGACCGGGGTCCGCGGCGCTCTTCGCGAACCGATCCGCTCGGGCGTCGAGCTCATCCGACGGGCCCGCGAGGCAGGCGTGCCCGTCGTGGCCGTCGATACGCCGACGGCGATCGATCTGACGAGCGGCGAGATCTCCGACCCGGTCGTCCGCGCCGATGTCACGGTGACCTTCCACCGCCCGAAGGTCGGACTCCGGACGCGCCGGGGTGCGACGTTCGCCGGCCGGGTGCTGGTCGCCCCGATCGGCATCCCGGCCGAGGCGGATCGTGGTTGAACCGCGCCCGGACGGCGGTCCCGCGGCGGCGGACCCGGTTGGCACCGGCGTGGGTCGAACGCCCGGCTGGCGCGAGGTGCTCACCGTCGCCGGGCTCGTCGTGGCGGTCGTGCTCGGAGCGGCCTTCCTCACCGGCATCCTGCCGACGGCCGGCCAGGATGTCGTGTTCAGAACGCCGCTGGCGATCGTCGTGATCGTCGTCGGGACGGTGGGCCTGCTCGTTCGACTCGCCCGCCGCCCGCCGGTGGCCTGAGCGCCGTTCGCTGCCGAGGCGTCGCGTTCGGTCGGCGGAGACGGTCACCCGCCGCTGAGGGGTGCCGCCGCCACCGCGTGGGCCATCTGCGTATCCCAGAGGACGACCGTGTGGTATCGCATGGCGTCCGCCGACATCGCCGCGGGGACCGCGTAGTCCTGCATCCCCGTCGTGCCGATGAGCGGACCGAGATCGATGGCGGACGTCGGGACGACGTCGGCGTCCCGGGTGACGTCCCTGGCCGTGACGAGCAGGACGTGGATGTTCGCGGCACTCCCGGTCGAGAGGTCCTCGAAGACCACCGTGAAGCTGCCGTCGGCCAGGTGGCGGAGGATGACGTTCCCCGTCGCATCGGCGTCGACTCGATGGAACGAGCCGCTCGCCACCGACGTGGAGCCCGCGGGCGCGCCGGGGGCGACGGCCTCGGGACTGCCGGATCCCATCGCCTCGGGACTGCCGGATCCCATCGCCTCGTGGCTGGCCATCGCCTCGTGGCTTGCCATCGGTTCGTGGCTGGCCATCGCCTCATGGCTGGCCATCGCATCCGGACTGCCCGATGGAGGGGCGGAGGCGGATGGACTGGCGGCGCTCGTGCAGGAGCCGACGATAAGGACCGCTGCGAGGGCGGCTGCAACGGCTCCGGATCGCGGGGAACGGATGGTGGCTGTCATCGGGTCGACCTCGCTGCTGCTTCCTGAGGCGCCCGACCCTACCGGCGCCCCATGACGAGGCGGTGACGACTGTGTGACACCATGGACGAGGCGACGGGGTCGCCGTCGCGTCGGCGACCCCGTCGCACAGCCGGCGCGCCGTTCGGACCTCGGGTCCAGTCGGGAGGCGGACGGCGTCACCGATCGGTCGGAACGGTCCGATTCACGGACCAACGACGGGCCCCCTGTACAGCGCTTGACAGGGGGCCTATAGTCCCGCGAGTAAACGCCACGGGGAGCCGTGGCAGACATAACGTAGCTTGACCGACCGACTCGGACTCCTCTCGGCTGACGCGGGATCACGACGGATCGCGCGGGCTACCCGAGAGGAGTTTCGATTCCGTGTACAACGACAAGACCCTGGCCTGCGCAGATTGCGGTCAGCAGTTCGTGTTCACCGCGAGTGAGCAGGACTTCTACGCACAGCGCGGGTTCACCGAGCCTCGCCGCTGTCCGAGCTGTCGAGCGAGCCGCAAGGCTTCGCGCGGTACCACCACGGGCGGCGGTAGTGGGTACAGCAGCGGTGGTGGGTACAGCAGCGGTAGTGGGTACAGCAGCAGCGGCGGCGGCGGTGGTGGCGGCGGATACGACCGCGGCCCCCGCGAGATGTTCGCCGCGACCTGCAGCAACTGCGGCCGCGAGGCCCAGGTGCCGTTCCGCCCCACGAGCGGCAAGCCCGTGTATTGCAGCGACTGCTTCCGGAGCATGCGCGGCAACTAGTCCAGACTCCTCTCTCCGGACCGGCAAACCTGCCGGTCCGCCCTCGCGAACCAACGACCCGGGTCAGTCAGCCGCCCGGGTCGTTCGATTCCATGACCGGTCGCGCGTTGCACCGCACCGCACCGCGTCGCGCCCGGCAGAGGCGTCGCGCCCGGCACCCGGCACCGCGTTCTGCCCCGGCACCGCGTTCCGCCCGGCATCCCTGACAGATTTTCCCCAGGCGGGCGTTGGTCACGGCGGCCTCCGTGCATTCGGTCGCGATCTGCCGTTTTTGGCCGCATTCGCGGACATCTGTCCCCCTGGTGGTACAGATGGCCACACGGGAACGGCTGGCGAGGCTCGGTGCCGCCGGGGTTCGTGACCAGTGCCCTCCTGAAGAGCAGATGACCGGATCTCAGGGCGTCGACGCTGATCGACGTCGCCGATCCTGGCCCCGCCGCACCCCGCAGCTCGCCCCGCAGCCCCCGTCCGCGGATTAACTCCGCGGATCCACACGGACCAGCCCGCGACGGACCGCCCGCGCCCTCCCAGCACCGGGCCGCCCCGATGGACCGCTCTTCCTCGGACGGCAGTTGCGCGGTTGCGCCGTTCTCGGCGCCACGCGTACCATCGGTTCGATGATCCACGCTCGAGTCGGCACGGCGGATCGAATCACCGCCTCCGCGACTGTTCGGCCCGCCTGACCCATGGCCGTCGGTTCGTCGAACTCGTTCGATCTCGTCGTCCTCGGGGCGGGTACGGGCGGCTACACCGCGGCGTTCCGGGCGGCCCAGCTCGGACTCCGGGTCGCCCTCGTCGACGAGGACAAGATCGGCGGCACGTGCCTGCATCGCGGTTGCATCCCGACGAAGGCGCTCCTCGAATCGGCCGAGATGGTGAACCGCGCCCGACATCTCAAGGACTATGGCGTCGTGTTGCCCGGCGAGCCCGCCGTGGACTATGCGCAGATGGCGGCCCGCCGCGACCAGGTCGTCAAGCGGATGTGGACCGGGCTCAAGAGCCTCGTCGTCAAGAACCAGGTGACCTGGATCGACGGTCGCGGCCGCCTCGACGGCCCGGGCCGGGTCCGGATCCGCCAGCCGGGCGACGACGGCACTCCGGGCGCGGGCGGCGAGCGCCTTCTCGAGGCGACGGACATCATCCTCGCGACGGGTTCGCGCGTGAAGAGCCTGCCCGGCCTTGAGCTGGACGGAGCGCGGATCATCACGAGCGACGATGTCCTCCGCCGCGCGGATGCGCCGAAGAGCATCGTCATCGTCGGTGGCGGAGCGGTCGGGGTCGAGTTCGCGAGCTTCTTCCACGATATCGGAACCTCGGTCACGCTCCTCGAGTATCTGCCCGCGATCGTCCCCCTCGAGGACCGCGAGGTGAGCCAACTCCTCGAGCGGAGCTTCACGAAGCGCGGCATCCGGGTCATGACGAAGGCGCGGTTCGACGCGACGAGGGTGGAGACCACGGCGGACGGGATCTGCGTCGATGTCGGACCGGAGGGTGGCTCGAGCGAGGAGATCCGGGCCGACGTCATGCTCGTGGCGACCGGCCGGGCCGCGAACATCGAGGAGATCGGCCTCGAGACCACGAAGGTGGAGACGGACCGCGGGATCGTCAGGGTGAATGGCCGGATGCGGACGAAGGAGCCGCACATCTATGCCATCGGCGACATCGTCGGCGGTCTATGGCTCGCCCATGTCGCCGCTCATGAGGGAATCGTCGCGGCGCACACGATCGCCGGCGAGAACGACGTCCACGAGATCGACTATCTCCAGCAGCCGCGGGCGACGTACTGCCGACCGGAGATCGCCTCGATCGGACTGACCGAGCAGCAGTGCGCGGAGCGGGGCCTGCCGGTCAAGATCGGGAAGGTCCCGTTCCAGGCCATCGCGAAGGCGCTCATCGGCGGCGAGTACGAGGGCTTCGCCAAGGTCATCGGTCACGCCGAGACGAACGACACGCTCGGGGTCCACATCGTCGGCCCGCACGCCACGGATCTCATCGCCGAGGCGTCCCTGGCGTTCAGCCTCGATGCGACACCATGGGAGATCGGCGGAGCGACGCACGCCCACCCGACCCTGTCCGAGATCATCGGCGAAGCCGCGCTGGCTGCCGACGGGCGATCGATCAACTTCTGACCAGGCGCGAGGGAGGCCCACGGGCCGATGGCCGCGACACCGCGAACCCGCGAGGAGCAGCCCCCGGTAGATGGCGGCGACCCTTCGGTCAACGTCGGGAAGCCAGGGGCCGAACACGGGAAGTCCGCTGCCCGCCTCGGAGCGGACCTCGGCCTGGACGACGACGCGCTCGTAGGCATGTACCGCATGGTCGCCCTCGCGCGAGCCATCGACGAGCGGATGTGGATCCTCAACCGGTCCGGCCGGATCCCATTCGTGATCAGCGGCCAGGGCCATGAGGGTGCCCAGGTGGGCATCACCTGGGCGCTCCGTCGGGCGCACGACTGGATCGCCCCGTTCTACCGCTCCATCGCGACGTGCCTCACGTTCGGGATGACGGCTCGCGACATGATGACCGCTCAGTACGCGACGGCGAACGACCCGTCCTCCGGCGGCCGCCAGATGCCCGGGCATTACGGCCACCCGTCCCACAACATCGTGAGCGTCAGTTCGCCGGTCGCGACCCAGATCCTCCACGCTGTCGGGATCGCCCTCGCCGCTCGGATCCGCGGCACGGACCAGGTCGCCATGACGTTCATGGGGGAGGGGAGCTCGAACCAGGGCGATGTGCACGAAGGGCTGAACTTCGCGGCGATCCATCATCTACCGTTCGTCCTCGTCGTCGAGAACAACGGATACGCGATCAGCGTGCCGGCGACGAAGGAACTCGCGCTGCCGGACGTGGCGGCGAGGGCGAGCGGCTACGGGATCCCGGGCGTCGTGGTCGACGGCGCTGACGTGCTAGCGTGCTATCGCGCTAGCAAGATAGCGGTCGAGCGGGCGCGGCGCGGTGAGGGTCCGACCCTCATCGAGGCGAAGGTCACCCGGCTCACCGGTCATTCCTCGGACGATCAGCAGACGAAGTACCGCGCAGCGGAGGAGCTCACTGCCGAGCGGGCGCGCGATGCCCTCCCGCACTTCCGCGAGCAGCTCCGGGCGGTCGGCATCCTCGACGATGCGACCGTGGCGCGGATCGACGCCGAAAATCGGGTGATCGTCGACGACGCGACGACGTACGCGGAGGCGCAGCCCGACCCGGATCCGGCGACCGCACTCGACCACGTCTATGCCGAAGGCGTCGAGGGGACGTTCTGATGGCGGAGTATCCGATGCCGCCGGCCGCGGGTCCCCCGATGGGGGCGCATCCGACGCGGGCAGCCGCGGGGCCATCGGTCCTGGGTCCCGTCGCTCGTCCCTCCGAGGGCCGTCCCTCCGAGGGCCGTCCCGACTGATGCCCGTCAAGACATTCATCGAGGCGATCCGCGAGGGGCTCGCGGAGGAGATGCGCCGCGACCCCACGACGATCGTTCTTGGCGAGGACGTCGGCCTCAAGGGCGGAGTCTTCCTCGCGACCGACGGATTGCACGGCGAATTCGGTGATGACCGCGTCATCGACACGCCGCTCACCGAATCGATGATCGTCGGTGCGTCGATCGGGGCGGCGGTCAACGGCCTCAGGCCGATCGCCGAGATCCAGTTCGCCGACTTCATCTTTCCGGCCTTCAACCAGATCCTCTCCGAGGCGGCTCGGATGCGATACCGGAGCAACAACGCCCTCGGGGTGCCGATGACGATCCGCGCGCCATATGGAGGCGGCGTCCACGGGGCGCTCTATCACAGCCAATCCGTCGAGGCGTTCTTCACCCACATCCCGGGATTGAAGGTTGTCATCCCATCGACCCCGTACGACGCCAAGGGGTTGCTGCGGTCGTCGATCCGGAACGACGACCCGGTCCTGTTCTTCGAGCACAAGAAGATGTACCGGTCCGTCCGCGGCGAGGTGCCCGACGGTGAGTACACCGTGCCGCTCGGACGGGCGCAGGTCACGCGCGTCGGGTCGCGAGTGACAGTCGTGGCGTACGGATTGATGGCCCACTACGCGCTCGAGGCCGCTGACCGGGCGGCGGAGGACGGGATCAGCGTCGAGGTGGTCGACGTTCGGACGCTTCGGCCGCTCGATCGCGAGACGCTCCTCTCGAGCGTCCGCAAGACTGGCAAGTGCCTGGTGGTGTACGAGGACAACAAGTTCGGCGGATACGGCGCGGAGATCGCCGCCATCGTCGCCGAGGAGGCCTTCGAGTTCCTCGACGGGCCGGTGACACGGGTGGCCGGTCCGGATGTACCCGGCGTCCCGTACAACCACGTGCTCGAGGACTGGTTCATGGTGAACCCGGACAAGATCCTCGCGGCGATCCGGACGCTCGCTGCGTACTGACACGCGCCGGGTGCGTCGTATGCGCAAACGGGACGTCGGTCCCTCGCTTTTACGCGCCAGGTGCGTCGTACGCAGGATCGCGGCTGCGACCGACCCGCGATCCCACCTGCCGCACGCGTGCGGGTTCGGATGCGGCGACTCGGGTGATGCTTCTCCGGCGATGGTTCCTCTCTTGCACTGATCCGATGCGTAAACGAGGTGATCCCGACCAGCGTGGGAAGGTCCGACCGGCGCGGGCTGCGGGATCGCGGGTACGACGGGGCACGCACCGCACGCACGGAATCGTCGGCGGGTAGGGTCGTCGACGCGCGCGTGGCGATGTCCGGGGCGGCGGTATCGCTGCGTACCGCGCTTGTCGGTCGCCACTGTCGATGAGTGGCGGATGAGCGCCCACGCATAGGCTCCTCATCGTCTGACGTCCGTGCTCCCGAGCCTCACGAACAGCTCAGTGAACGGCCGACCGAGAGCCGCGCCCCCGTTCCGCCAACCGAGAAGCGAGTCCATGGCCCGATGAGCCACGCCCGATGAGTCACGTCCGATGAGCCACCACCGCGTCGGGCGTGCCATTCGTGCCCTGCGCCATCGGCTCTCGTGGCGCCAGCAGGATCTCGCCGACAGGGCGCGGCTCAGCCAGGACGCCGTCTCGAGGGTCGAGCGCGGGCTGATCGATGGGATGACGGTCGACAAGCTCCAGCGGATCGTCGACGCGGTCGACGGCGAGCTTGTCCTCCTGGTGCGCTGGCGGGGCGGTGAACTCGATCGCCTGCTCGACGCCGGACACGCGCACCTCGTCGCCTGGACGGCGTCCCTTCTGACACGGCTCGGGTGGCAGCCGGAACTCGAGGTCTCGTTCTCGGTCTTCGGGGAACGTGGGTCGATCGATGTGCTCGCCTGGCACCCGCCATCGCGAACGCTGCTCGTGGTCGAGGTCAAGACGGAGCTCGTTTCGGTCGAGGAGACGCTCCGTCGCCACGACGTGAAGACCAGGCTCGGCGCCCAGATCTCCGAAGCGCGCTTCGAGTGGCGGCCGACCGTGGTCGGGCGTGTCCTCGTGCTGCCCGGAACAGCGACCGCGCGGCGGCGGGTGAACCATCAGGGGGTGGTCTTCGAGCGGGCATACCCGGTCCGGAGCTGGGAGCTCCGATCATGGCTGCGTCGGCCCACCGAACCGGTCCGCGGCCTGCTGTTCGTACCCCCTACGCACCTCACGCGTGGTAAGCGCGGTCCGACGGGCAGTCTGGCGCGGCGGCGGATCCGCCACGCTCGAACGTTCGATGTGCCGCCTCGGATCCGCCCGGATCCTGGCGACGGCGCTCTCTACGACGCACCGGGTGCGTAACCGACGCGACCCCGCCCGCGGCCAACCCCGCCCCCAGCCGGCTCCGTCCACCTGCCTGCGCACCCGGCGGCCGGATGCGCGACACTAGCGGCCGGCCGACTCCACCGACTCGACCGATCCGACCCTCGGCAGGAGGACACGATCAGTGGCCAGAGTGACGATGCCCCAGCTCGGCGAGAGCGTGGCGGAGGGGACGATCGGCAAGTGGCTCAAGCAGCCCGGCGATCACGTCGCGAAGTATGAGCCGCTGCTCGAAGTCATCACGGACAAGGTCAACGCGGAGGTGCCGTCGCCCTTCGAGGGAACGCTCGTGGAGATTCTCGTCGAGGAAGGGGCGACCGTCCCGAACAACGCCGAGATCGCGGTGATCGCCGAAACCGGATCGACCGACGCGACCGCCGAAACCGGATCGACCGACGCGACCGCCGGCGCCCACGGCCCGGCCGGTTCCGACGAACGGCCGGGGCACCGCGAACCGGCGAACGGCCACACCGAACCAGGCGCAGCGCCCACGTCCACCTCCGCGTCGACGGCAGCGCCAAGGGCCACATCCGCGCCGGCCACATCCGCGCCGGCCACATCCGCGCCGGCCGCATCCGCCAGGACCGCCCTGGCCGGCGACCCGGACGCGAGGATGACGCCGGCGGTCCGTCGCCTCCTCCGTGAGCACGGGCTTACCGCGGCGCAGATCGCCGGCACCGGGGGTGGCGGTCGCATCACCCGTGACGACGTCCTGGCGATCGTCGAGGCGATCCGGACGGGTCACGTCTCGCCTGCGGCGGCCGCAGCGACAACGCCGTCATCGACGAGCTCGTCCGCGGCGGCCAGCCCAGCGGCGGCCAAGCCATCGTCGCCCAGCCCAGCGGCGCCCGGTCCGGCCACCGCGCCCCCGTCCGCCCAGGTCGCGTCCACGGTGGTCTTCCCGCCCGGGGCGGACGAGCTCCTTCTCCCGATGACCCAGATGCGCAAGGGGATCGCCGCGCAGATGACCCGGGCGCTCGCCGTGCCGCACGCCTACGTCCATGTCGAGGTCGACCTCGCGAATCTCGTCCGCCTGCGCGAATCGGCGAAGGGCGACTACCAGGCGCGCGAGGGGATCGGCCTCAGCTACGTGCCGTTCGTCGTCAAGGCGTGCGTCGAAGCGCTCCGCCGCCGCCCCACGCTCAACGCCCACTGGACGGACGCCGGTCTGCTCGCGAAACGGCGGATCAACGTCGGCGTCGCGGTCGCGGTCGACGATGGGCTCATCGTCCCGGTCATCCGCGATGTCGACCAGCTGTCGATCAACGGCCTCAACCACGCGATCGCGGACGTCGCGACGCGCGCCCGAGCGAACAAGCTCCGGCTCGACGACGTCGGCGGCGGCACCTTCACCGTCGACAACACGGGCTGGCTCGGCTCGAACCTCACGATGCCGATCATCAACGTGCCGGAGGTGGCGATCCTCACGATGGAGGCGATCACGAAGCGGCCGATCGTCGTGGAGTCCGCCGCGGGCGACATGATCGCGATCCGGCCGATCATGAACATGGTCCTCGGGATCGATCATCGCGCGAACGACGGCGCGGGCGCGACCGCGTTCCTCCGCGACGTCAAGGCCTCCCTCGAGGCGATCGGACCTGAGACGGCGATCAACTGATGGGCCGCGAGCTGCCGATCCTCGACTCGCCCGGCGGTCACGGCCACCGCGAGCCGTTGACGCTGGCGCTCGGCGGTGGCGGCTCGTTCGCGACCTCCGCCGAGGACGGCTCGGTCCCGTTCCGCCGGCACCCCGACTGGATCAGGGCGCGGATGCCGTCCGGCGAGAACTACCACGAGCTCAAGCGGCTGCTCCGCGGTCTCGAGCTCAACACCGTCTGCGAGGAAGCACGCTGCCCGAACATCGGCGAGTGCTGGGACCAGCGGACCGCGACGATCATGATCCTCGGCGACACCTGCACGCGAGCCTGCGGTTTCTGTGCGATCAAGACCGGCCGACCCACCTGGAATGACGAGGACGAGCCTCGGCGCGTCGCGGAGGCGGTCGCGGCGCTCGGCCTCGAGCACGTCGTCGTCACGAGCGTCGCGCGCGACGATCTCCCGGACGGCGGTGCCCACGTCTTCGCCGAGACGATCCGCCGGCTCAAGGCAGCATCGCCGCTCATGGGCGTCGAAGTCCTCATCCCGGACTTCAACGGGCAGGCGGAACCGCTCCGTCAGGTCATGGAGGCCCGCCCGGACATCCTCAACCACAACCTCGAGACGGTCGAGCGGCTCCAGAAGCCGGTCCGCAGGCGGGCTCGCTGGGATCGCTCGCTCGGCGTCCTCGCCCGGGCCAAGTCAGACGCGGCCGAGATCGGCCAGCCGGTCCACACGAAGAGCTCGCTCATGGTCGGTCTCGGCGAATACCGCGCCGAGCTCACGGCAGCGTTCCACGCCCTTCGAGAGGTCGACTGCGACATCCTCACGATCGGCCAGTACCTGCGCCCGACCTCGAACCACCTGCCACTCATCCGCTACTACCATCCGGACGAATTCGCGGATATGAAGACCGAAGCTCTCTCCTTCGGTTTCCGACACGTCGAATCCGGCCCGCTCGTCCGGTCGAGCTACCACGCCCGCGATCAGGTCCCGGGCGCCGAGCTTCGGCGCCTCCGCCGCGAGGCGACCCTCGACGCGGAAGGCCGAGTCGTCCCCGTCGCGAGCTGACCGACGGCGCCGACGGTGCCCGCCGACGACACCCGACGCGACGTCCCGGCTGACGCTCGCCCCGACCGGCCGATCGAGTTCACGGCGA
The DNA here is from genome assembly GCA_015478725.1 of Chloroflexota bacterium. NCBI lineage: Bacteria > Bacillati > Chloroflexota > Chloroflexota bacterium. Next base: position 34,060 of record JADMIG010000001.1, read on the forward strand.
GCCGTGTCGGTGGCGCGCCGCCGAGGGCGCTCTCCGTGGCCGTCGGGTGCCTCATCGTCACCCTGGTCGCCCTGGCGATCGTGAAGCCGTGGGTCGGCGAGCCGGCCCCGGATGGCGCGTCGGCCGCGATCGCCGTGGCGTCCGTGGCGCCACCACCGACGCTCCCGACACCATCGTCGCCGTCCCGCCCGGTCGGCGAGGTCGGCCCGTCCCTCACGGTCGGCGGTGTCGTCGCTGTTCCGCCCGCCTTGCCGGCGACCGTCGCCGCCGTGCAGCGACTCCTGGCCCGGCGGACGGGATCATGGGGCGTCGGCGACGGCGGATCCGGACCGAGACTCATCCGCGACGATCCATGGTGGGATTGGGCGGCCGTGGCACCGGTCAGCGCCGCGACCTTTCCGAGTTCGCTCATCCGCTGGGCGGATACGAGTCTGTGCTCGGGCGCGCCCACCCTGCTCGATCGTCCGTCCGTCGTCGCCGTGACGTCGCCGCTCGCAGTCGGCCTCGCCTGGACCCACGCAGGCTGGTGGTCCGACGGCGTCCTCATCACGGGGATCGCCGATGAGCTGCGGATCCTCTCCGTCCCGAGCTCCCCGCCGCTCCTGTCCCTCGAACGGCGTGACGGCCAGCCGTGGCCCGACGGTCGCTACGAGCTCCATCTCCGGGCGGGTGGCGACGCGCTCGCGGTCTCGTTCTGCATCGGTCATGGATGACGGGGCAGGGGGTATCCTCAGCGGGTGACCCGTCAGCTGGCCCGCCGCATCCCGCTCGCGGAGCTCCACTGTCACCTCGGGGGCGCCGTGACGCCGGCGATCATGTGGGGCATCGCCCATTCCCAGGGGATCCGGCTCCCGACCAAGGACTACTGGGAGTTCCGGGACATGATCACCGTGTCGCGCCGCTCCCACAGCTTCGATGGCTACCTCCAGCTCTTTCACTGGACCGAGCTCATCCAGTCGAGCCCGCTCGCGGTAGAGCGGGCGGTATACGAGGTCGTCGGCGGCGCGTACCGGAAGAACAACGTCACGACGATGGAGCTCCGCTTCAACCCGATGAAGCGGAACCGGGGTGGCGAGCAGGATCTCGACCACATCATCGCCGCCGCCGTTCGCGGCATGGACAAGGCCACCCTGGAGTATCCGGTCAAGCCCGGGCTCATCTTCTGCATGGACCGCGCATTCCCGTTCGAGCTCAACGAGATCATCTGCGAGAAGGCCATCGCGTGGCGGGACCGAGGCGTCGTCGGCATCGACATCGCCGGTCCCGAGTCCGCCACCTTCCGGCTCGCGGACTATCGGCGGCTCTATCGGCGGGCGCGACAGTTCGGTCTCGGGCTCACCGTCCACACGGGGGAATCCGGCCCCGTCGACGAGATCGCCCGGGCGGTCGAGCTTCTCGAGCCCGATCGGCTCGGCCACGGCGTGAAGGCCGCCTACGACCCTCGGGCGATGGCGATGATCCGCGAACGCGGCATCGTCCTCGAGCTGTGCCCCACATCGAACCTCAACACCCGCGTCGTCTCCGGGTGGGAGGAGTTCCGCTGGATCTTCGACACGTTCCGCCGCAACGGCATCCGCTTCACGATCAACACGGACGGTCCGGAGATGCTCAAGACGTACATCCGCGACGAGCTCGCCACGCTCGGCCGGCTCGGGATCCTCGCGGTGGAGGACCAGGAGCAGGTGGCCGCGACTTCGCTCGCCGCCTCGTTCGTGCCGAACGTCTCCGACGTGCCGACGCTCGCAGTCGCGCCGCCGCCTCGCGAGGTCGTCGAGCGCGAGGAGGCGTGAGGGTCAGCGCGGGTCATCGCGGCGAGGTGTTCACCCGATAGCTGCAGCACCGATCGCCGGCGAGGATGTGCGACTCGCGGACGACCTCCGCGCCGAGCACATCGCGGAACAGGTCGAGCTCGGCGGCACAGGCCGCGGGCGAGCCCTGGGCCGCATGGAGGATCGCGCAGTTGTGCTCGCGAAGGCCGATCGTGCCGTCGACCGCGACGAACGGTTCGCTCAGGTATCCCTGCTCGTCCTGGATCACGGCCAGCTCGCGGACGCGGTCCGCGAGGGGCGCGTCCGAACCGAGCCGGGCGGCCATCGTGGCCCGGACGCGATCGCCGAGCTGGCGTCGTCGGGCGCGGAATACGTCGTCGAGGAGCTCCTCGCCACCGATCGATCCGATGGCCCTGAGGAGGCTCACCGCGAGACCGTCGTAGTTGGCAGGGAAGAGCCCCTGGGCGTCCGCGGTGACATCGTAGCGATGGCGAGGTCGGCCGACGCCGTGCCGTTCTGGAGTCCGATCGACCAGGCCCGCCGCCTCGAGGGCACGGAGGTGCTGGAGGATGGACCCACGGCTCGCCTCGAGGGCCCGGATCAGACCGTCGAGCGTTGCCGGGCCGTGGCGGCGGAGTTCGACGAGGATCGCCTGCCGGGCGGCCGCAGTCCTACGGGCCACCGTCTGACGGGCCCCCGTGCCGCTGTCCACCGGTCGTTCGTCCACCGGTCGCCGGACGGCCGCGGGACCGACGGGTGCGGCGGCGTCCGTTGGCTCGATGCCGGGCATCGCCGAAGGCTAGCACCGAGCGCGGATCGGCGCTGCTGCCCGCGTCCGCCGTCGCGACCCTTCGGACGCTGTTGCCCGCGTCAGCCGGCCGTCCACGGATTTCCCGCATATCGACTCCTCCAGACCGCTACGTGATATCGGGACCGCGGCGCACCCGATCCGGCCGCCTGCGAGTCGCCTGCGATCTCAGGCCGCGAGAATCGTTCCCACAGAGCGAGATGGCGGACGGTTCGAGCGGCCGATCAGGGCCCGCAGGGCGGTCGCCGGTCGCGTAATCGTCTGCACGAAGCGATCAGCGCCGATTCCCGATTGGCGGAACGTTGGGAGGGGTGCGTAATTCCCGATGGGTCGAGCCGGGACGGCGACCGACACCCCCGACGCGCCGAACCCGGAGTTCCGCCGGACCCGGAGTTCCGCCGAACCCCGGAGGCGCGCCGATGCCGGATGCGACGAGGTCCGGAGCCGGGTCGGCGCCCGATGCGGCGAACGGGCCGAATGCGCCGACCACCGGCGCGTCACCGCCCCGCCGCTGCGACCCTGCGGGCCACCGGCTCCACGCCGAGTGCTACGCTCGCCCGACGATGGATCTCGATCTCTCCGCCGAGCACGTCCTCCTCCGCGACACGATCCGGGAGTTCATGGCGGCCGAGGTCGCCCCCGTCGTCGAAGAGCACGAACGGGCGCGGCGCTTCCCGCGCGAGATCGTCGATCGCATCGGTGCGCTCGGCTGGCTCGGCATCCCGATCCCGGAGGACGAGGGTGGCGCGGGTCTCGACACGCTCGCCTACGCGATCGCGGTCGAGGAGATCGGCCGCGTCTGGGGCAGCCTCGGCCTCATCGTCGCCGCCCACACGAGCCTCGGCTGCGCGCCACTCCACCTGGCCGGAACGGCCGCGCAGAAGGAGCGCTATCTCGTCCCCCTGGCGTCGGGGCGGGTCATCGGTGCCTACGGCCTGACAGAGCCCGGTGCGGGATCCGACTCCGGCGGCACGCGGACCACGGCTCGCCACGAGGAGGGGCCGGACGGCGGGACGTGGGTCATTGACGGCGGCAAGCGATTCATCACCAACGCCGGGCAGGCCGGGACGTACATCGTGACCGCCCGCAGCGGCACTCGCGACGACGGCGGCGCCGAGATCAGCGCGTTCATCGTGTCCGGCGAGGCGCCGGGGTTCTCGATCGGTCGTCTCGAGGAGAAGCTCGGACTCCACGCGTCCGCGACGGGCGAGCTCCGGTTCGAGGGGGTCCGCGTCCCGGCCGCCGACATGCTCGGCTCCCGCGGCGACGGATTCCGGATGTTCCTCGCGGTCCTCGACGGCGGCCGCATCAGCATCGCGGCCCTCGCCGTGGGAATCGCCCAGGCAGCCCTCGACGCGTCGATCCCGTACGTGCGCGAGCGTGAGCAGTTCGGCCGCCCGATCGGGACCTTCGAGGGTGTCGCGTTCCGGATCGCCGACATGGCCACCGAGCTCGAGGCCGCCCGGGCGATGGTCTGGCGCGCCGCGTGGCTCAAGGATCGCGGTCGCGACTTCGGCCTGGCGGCGGCCCAAGCGAAGCTCTACGCGTCGGAGGTCAGCTCACGGGTGACCAACGCGGCGATCCAGGTCCACGGCGGTTACGGCTACATCGCCGAGTATCGGGTCGAGCGGTTCTTCCGTGACGCCAAGCTGACCGAGATCGGCGAGGGGACGAGCGAGATCCAGCGGCTCGTCATCGCCCGGAAGGTCCTCGGCCTCAGGGTGGTCTGAGGGTCCTGGATCTACGGGTAGCCACCGCCGGACGACGTCCCGCCGTCACCCGCCGCGACCGCGAGGCCGGCCTGGAGCTGCGCCTTGAACGCGGGTGCCCACGGACCCTGGCCGCTCAGGACGTACGGCGAGATCGCGAGCGACTCGTAGGTCTGCGGGTCCGTCACGTACGACTGGGCGCACGAGCCGACGTCCGTCGAGCGGCGGACGAATGCAGCGTGGTCGTTGAAGACGTAGAGGTACATCGGGACGGCGGTCGCCTGGTCGAGGCCGCTTGCGGTGAAGGCGATCGCCGTCCTGGCGAGGTCCGGGTTCACGCATCCGGCATCGCCGGAGACCACGTTCAGGATCGTGAGGCCCCGGGCCTGGAGCACCTGGGACAGGCCACCGAAATCCGCCGGCGTGGGCATGGGTGGGACGCTCGACGTGGTGCAACCGGCGACGAGGCCGGCGACGAGGACGAGGCGCGCCACGCCGAGCGCGCGGATGGATCCGATCACCGCGCGAGGCTACCATCGGCGCTACGATGGCGCCCCGAACGGAGGCGCCCAGGCGCGACGATGGACCACCTCGACCGGACGCCGGAGCTCGCCCTCGACGAGCTCACCGCCGCGCTCCCGACGCTCGGTCCTGCCGAGTGCGCCCGGCTCCATGCCTTCTGGGCGGGTTCCGACCCGGTGCGACGGGCGACCGCCCATGCGAGAGCCCAGACGGCCGCGACGGCCGCGCCCGATCGGCGCGCCGCCATCCGCGATGTGCAGGACGCGATCGTGCGCTGGGGCGACGAGCCACAGACGCATGGCACGACCGGCTGGGGCGAGCAGTGGGTCGACCCCGATCCGGTGGAGACGGCAGGCGGCTCGGCTCGTTCGGCGGCCGTGCCGGCGATCGTCGACGCAGCGCTCGCGCTCGCCCTCCGGGACCTCCTCGATCCGGCCGATTTCGAGGCCCTCGTGGACCCCTGGCGCGATGCGATCGGCGACGAGGCCCTCGTCGACGGCGGCGCGCCGGATCCGGGCTCAGGCGAGGTGGAGGCGGACCCGGCCGTCCCTCCGACTACCTGAGGACGACGAAGCCGTCGATGTCGACCCGCGGATGGCGGGCCGTGCCGATCGTGACGACCTGCAGCCGGTGGGTGCCCGCGGACGGCCAGGCGGTGGCGTAGACGAGCTGGCGATTGCGCGCCGCGGCGAGGTAGAGGCTCCGCGTCCCCACGTACCGTCCGTCGACGTACAGGCGGACGCTCCCGCTCGTGGGGCCCATCGCGGAGAGGAAGGCGACCGCCGAGCCGACGAACGTGAACGTCGCCGTGGCTCCTGCCGCGGTCGCCATCCTCGTGCTGCCACCACTGGCCCGCGCGCTCGTGGCCGACTTCCACGTGCCGCTGTACGCAACGTGCGTGGTCTCCTCGTAGAGGATCGGCGTCACCGGCGTCACCGCCGCGTTCGGGCCGACGTTGCCCGCCGCGTCCACGGCACGGACCTGGAACCGGTAGGTGTGGCCGAGGAGAATCGTGTGGGTCAGCCCGAGAGCGGTCACCTGGCCGATCGTGAAGAACCCGGTCCCGTCGATATCCTCGTCGACCTGGTACGTCGCGACGCCGCTGGTCGGGTCGGCCGCCGGGCCCCACGTGAGTCGCACGGCGAGCGAGCTCGAGGCCGCGGACGTGTCCGTCGCGAGCGTTGCCGGAGCGACGATCGTCGCGACGATCGGTCGGCTGGGGACGGGCGGCGCGGTCGCGTCGGCAGTCAGTCGGGCGATGTCCGTCACCCACGTTCCGTCGGCGGCGACGACCTCACCGACCATCCAGGCCGCCCCGGTGCCCACCACGTCCGCGGCGATCCCGGCGTAGTCGCCCCAGCGTTCGCCCGCATAGGGCGCCGCGCTCCGGTCGAGGACCTGCGGCACGCTCAGGCCACCGGCCGCCGTCCACGTCGCGAACTCGATGTCCGGGTTCAGCGTGGGCGAGGAGGTGCTGAACGAGGCGAACAGCGTGCCATCGGCGGATAGCGTGAGGCCCGGTGTGTAGACGTCCACCCCGGGCGCGGTGACGATGAAGTCCGCCGGCGCGGTCGGGACCGCCGTCGACGTGTCGAGCTGGGTGTACCTGGCCGCGTCCGCCGGCCCGCTCGTCGTGGCGGTCGCCGCAGTCGCCACGAACCAGAGGATGCCGTTCCGCCACACCGCGTCGAGCGGACGTTCGTCGACCGCGAGCGAGATCGTGTCGCCGCCTGCCTGCCGGGGGGCCGGAGGGATGCTGAACGCGGCGACTGCGGCGGGCCCGGTGGTGAGGTCGATGAAGCCGCTCGTGGTCGCGGCCGTCGCCGGCCCGCTGAGGACCTTGTACATGACATCGGGGGTGGCGCCGATCGCATCCTCCGCGATGAGGTGAATGTCCGGACTCGGGCTGAGGACCTGGGCCGGCCTGATCGAGAAGAGGCTGCTGTCCGCGTCCGTCCAGACGAACGAGAGGGGACCGCCGGCGATCACGGTGGCCCAGTCGATCGCGAGGATGGCCGCCCCGAGGAACGCTCCGGCGCCGCGGAAATCGTTGGCCGTGATGACGATCTTGTCCGTCGAGCTCGCGATCGTCGGCTGATCCGGGAGGATGCCGCCGCTCGGGAACGCGAAACGGTCCCAGGCCCCGAGCGGATCGGCCGTCTCGGACACGACGAGGTAGATGAAGTTCGCGCTGAAGTCCGGGTTCTTGCTGACGATGCTCCCCACCCACCGACCGTGCCAGGCGTCCCAGAGGATCCGTGGATCCGATTCCTCCTGACCGACCGGGACGCCGAAGAACGCCCACGTCGGCGTCGTCTGGAGCGGATCGCCGACTCGATCGTAGATCCGGACGGCCCCGTTCACCGACGCGACGACCGATGTGGCGTTGACGGCGACCCATCCATCCGGCGGCTCCGCCCCGCTCTCCGCCTGGGTCAGCCCCCCGAACGCGAACGCGACCGTGGCGGCGACCGAGGAACCTGGCGCGATGGGGGTGGGTATCGTTCGGCCACCGAGCGAAACCGCGACGTGCTGCCCGGGCTGCGTTCCCCCAGGCTGCGTGCCGGCACCGGGCGGCGTCGCGCCCGGCGACAGCCGCGGGGCTCGCGACGCGGTGCCGATCGGGCGCGGTGCCCATCCCGACCCGGCGGGCCGCGGTGCGGCGATCGATGCGGTCCGGGCGGCGATCGCGGGCGTGATGGCGCCCAGCTCCATGACGTGGACGCGGGCACCGTGCTGCGGTGCGACGACTCCGGATCCCGTCGTGGCCATCGTCCCCGCCGCCGACGCACCACCGGCCGTGACCCCGAACAGGTACGCCGCGGCGATCCCGGCGGTCACCAGGCGGAGGTACCGGGACACGCCGACTCGCGTCGTGGCCGAGTGGTGTGGCAGCGCGGACATGCCCGGCCTCCCGTCTCCAGGTCTCGTGACGCCGCGACCACGCCTCGGCGGGGTCGATTGTGGCACGCCTGTCGTACGATGGCGGCGAACCCGAAACCCGTCGTCCGGCGATCGTCGTCGGCCCGGTCGCCGCTGCCCGAGGAGCCTGTGCCCGAGATCAAACCCTTCCGCGCGCTTCGATACGAGGTGGAGGTGGTCGGCGACCTCGGGCTCGTCACGAGCCCGCCGTACGACGTGGTCGATCCCGCCGGGCAGGCCGAGCTCCTCGCCCGCCACCCGAGGAACGTCATCCGGCTGGACCTGCCGGCCGCGGAGCTCGGCGACGAAGCCGACGACCGCTACCGGCGCGCCGCCCGGACGTTCGCCGCCTGGAGATCGGACGGGACGTTCCACAAGGATCCGCGACCGTCGCTCTACGTCTACGAGCAGACCTACGCTGTGCCCGGGACGGCAGTCGAGCACACCCAGCGCGGATTCTTCGCGCGCCTCAGGCTCGAGCCGTTCGAGGCCGGCACGATCCTCCCCCACGAGCGGACGCTCACGGCGCCGAAGGAGGATCGATACAAGCTCCTCCGGGCGACCGGCGCGAACATGAGCCCCGTCGTCGCGCTGTTCGACGATCCGGATCGCCGCGCAGCCGCGGTTCTCGCGCGCGTCGCGAACGGGGAAGCGGGGCGTCTCGTCGCCGACGTCACCGATGGCGACGGCGTGCGCCATCGGATGTGGATCCTGCCGGCGGCGGCCGCCGGGGACGACGCCCCGGTCGATCCGTCGCCCGCGACCCTGACCGCCGTGGCCGGTGCGCGGCCGATCACGATCGCTGACGGGCATCATCGCTACGAGACGGCGCTCCGCTACCGCGACGAACGGCGCATGAGCCGGTCCTGCGAAGAGGATCCCGCCTTCGACTACATCCTCACCCTCTTCCTCGCCACGAGCGAACCGCTCACCGTCCTGCCGACCCATCGGATCGCGCTCGGACTCGGCGACGACGGCACGGCCGCCCTCCTCGCCTCGATCGGCGATTGGTTCGAGGTGTCGCCGGTGGAGGGGCCGTCCGCCCTCCTCGACGCCTTCGGTCCGGCGGCGCAGGCGGCGGATCCACGGGCGGGCGGTCGCGGCAGATTCGGCCTGTGGACCCGGTCCGGCGGAGCGATCCTCAGCGCCAGGCCACGAGCGTTCGAGGCGGCGCTGCCCCCGGGTGGGAGCGCGGTCCGTGGCCTCGATGTCGTCCGCCTGCAGGTCGTCCTCGAGCGACTCGCCGGCATGGACGGCGCGTCGATCGCGGGCGGACGCGTTCGCTACACCAAATCGGCGTCGGAGGCGATCGAGGACGTCGAACGGGCCGTCGACGGAGCGGACGCGGCGTTCCTTCTCGAGGGCACCCCCGTCGCGGACATCGTGGCGGTTGCCGCGGCCGGCGACGTCATGCCCCAGAAGTCGACGTACTTCTTCCCCAAGGCTCTCAGCGGCCTGCTCATCAACCCTCACGAATGGTGAGATCAGCGCGAACGAGGACGACCGCACGATGACCGACCCAGCGCACGGAGCCGCCACCCTCGCGAGCCAGGCCCTCGGCGCCCGACCGATCCGCAAGGACGAGATCGAGCTGTTCGATCGGGGCGTGTACATCGAGAGCTGGCTGCCGGAGCGCCGCTCGCGGCGGCGGCCGCTCCTGTTCGTCCATGGCGAACTCGGCGGGTCGTGGGTCTGGGAGCGCTATCTCGGTCACTTCGCGTCGCGCGGCTGGGAGGGGCACGCGGTCAATCTCCGCAACCACTACTGGTCGCAGACGGCGGACCCCACGACCCTGACCGTCGAGTCGTACGTCCTCGACGTCCTCGCGGCCCTCGATCATCTCGGCGACGGGACCGTCCTCGTGGGTCACGGCCTCGGTGGACTCCTCGCGCTCAAGGCCGCCGAGCGGCATCCGGTCGGCGGGCTCGTCCTCCTCAGTCCGGAGCTGCCGCGCGACCTTCGCGTGCCCGCCCGCCTGCACGAGCTCCGTGAGCTCGGCGACGTGTACGGCAAGGATCGGATCGGCTGGGAGACCCTGTCCGAGCGGATCCAGCGCGACAACAGCGACCTGACCCTGGACGACGTCCGGCGCATCCAGCACCTCCTCGGCCAGAAGCCCCACGAATCCGGCGTGTCGCGACGTGAGGTCCTCAGCGGCGTGGGCGTGGACCGGGATCGCCTGGTCGGCGTCCCGATCCTCGTCGTCGGGGCCGGCCTCGACCGGATGGTCCCGGAGCCCGGGTCCGAACGACTCGCGGACTGGCTCGGGGCGGCCTACGAGCCGTTCGGCGCCCATTCGCACTTCGGCCTCGTCGCCGGCGAGCACAGCCATGTCCAGGTGGCCGAGGCCGTCCGGGCATTCCTCGAGACGAACCGGCTCTGAGCCGCGCCGGGTGCCTGCCCGGCGCCGACCGGATGGCGTCGATTCGCGGTCGGCTGGTATCATGCCGGCCGGTCCGACGGAGTGCCGCCGAGCCGCCGCGCCGCATTCGTCTAGAGGCCCAGGACACCGCCCTCTCAAGGCGGAGACCACCGGTTCGAATCCGGTATGCGGTACCAAATTCGCCATTTCTGGCACGATCCACGTTCGGATCGGGCCTTTCGTTGGCCTCGTCCGGGGCCGGGCCAGCCGGTGGACAGATGTGCGCCTCGGGGTGTACATATGTCCACGTGCAGGCTGACATCGCGCTATTTGGCGAGTCCAAGGTCCGGCGCCAGATCCTCGAGCGGTTCTTCTCGCGGCCGGGGGTTGTTCGCCATGTCCGCGAGCTCGCCCGGGAGCTCGACCGCTCGCCGACGATCGTCGGGGCCGAGCTCGACCGGCTCGAGCGGACCGGCGTCCTGACTTCCGAACGGATCGGCCGGGCGCGTCGCTACCGGGTCGACGACGCTTCGCCGATCGCGGCCGAGATCCGCTCGCTCGTACGCAAGACGATCGGCATCGAGGCCCGCCTACGCGCGGCGCTCGCGGATCTCGATGGCGTCGAGGAGGGATTCCTGTACGGCTCGTACGCGCGGGGCGACGAGCGGGCGACGAGCGACCTTGACCTGTTCGTCATCGGAGCGGTCGACCAGGTGGCGCTGACCGAACGACTCGCCGAGCTCGAGCGCGAGCTCGATCGCGACGTCAACGTCACGACCCACGAGCGCGCAGAGCTGGAGCGGCTGCGCGCCGCAGGCGACCGGTTCATCGAGACCGTCCTCGCCGGGCCGCGCATCCAGCTTGTCCCGACCACGGTGGGTGGCTGACCGATGCCAGCGCCTACCCTCGCAGAACTCGTCCGAGCGGGCCTGCTCCAGCGCAAGCCGCCCGACACCGGCCGCGTCGCGGGCTGGCTGGACCGCTCGCGCAAGGATCTCGCGCTCGCCAAAGATGTGCTTGCGGGTGTCGATCGCGATCGCGCGATGGCCGTCGCCTACGAGGCCGGATACCGCTGCTGCGCAGGCCTCCTCGACTTGGCCGGCTACCGCGTGACCAGCCAGCCTGGTCACCACCGGGCGGCGATCGACGCGACCACCGAACTCGTCGGCGACGCCGAGCGGGCACGCCTGCGCCGCCTCGATCGGGCGCGCCGCTTCCGCAACGACGCGCTCTACGGCGACGTCGCGACGGCCGGCGCAGGTGAGTTTGCTCAGCTGCTCCGCGATGTCGCCTGGCTGCTCGAGCGACTCGCGACCGAGCACGAACGCGCCGCGCCCCCGGGACGGTAGGTAGCCGTCGAGCCGGAGCCGAGGATCAAACAAATAGGTATGGCGCGGCTGACTCCTGTCGGGCGCGCCAGTACAGATGTTCTATTACGATGCGAGCGCCCTCGACCGGGTGACGCTCGCATCGTCGTCTGTGACAAGTGTTACAGCCCGTGTCACAAACCCTCTCGGGAGCACTCGAGGCTCGGCTTCGTCCAGCGGACCACTCGTCAAGCGGCGCGATCGAGAGGCGCGCGCTGCTCGATCTTCGGGACGTCCCGATGCACTTCCTCGCCGAGCCACTCGCCTGTCTCCCGGAAGTAGAGCTCCTTGAAGAGGTGCGCCACCGCTGTGTCGACGAGCTTGAGCACACCATCTGCTCGGTTCCACTGGCGGTTCGGTGGGTCCTTCGGGTACCACATGCAGAGTCGGTTGGCGCCGAAGGTGTGCCGCATCGGTCCGTGCCAGCCCTCGGCGGTCACCTGCACGGCGCGTCGCTCGTCAAGCTCGATCCGCAGGACGTGTCGCTCGTCGTAGGCCGGCACGGAGACCGGGACCAGCCAGATGTACGCCTGGAGTCGGAAGTTGGTCGAGACCCGCTCGAACGCGTAGTGATCGCCCAGCCCTCCCTCGAGGCGCGCGAGGCGATGAACGCGCTCGGCGAGCGCGACTGGCTTGCGCGGACCCAGCGGCCCGCGGCGGCGATCCGAGGGCCTACTCGTGGTCGGCACCGAACGATCGGCCCGGGACGATCGGGCGCCCGCCGCCCGAGACGATCGCGCCGCCCGTGATGCCGGCCGGGCCCCTGCGAAGTGCCGCGGCGACCGACTCCTTGAACTCGTCCCTCGGCGGCTTCGGGAACTCCTCGCCAAACAGGTCGTGCCACAGCTGGACGCTGGTGGCGTTGGCTTCGGCGTTCAGCGCCTCGCGTGCGGCACCCGCCGCCGTCGCGACCAGCCGCCAGAACCTCGCGAACTGCTCGGGCGTGATCTTCTTGAAGACGTCGTGCTCAGGCACGCCGCGGTCGGGCAGGATCGGCTTCTGTTCGGTCTGGACGTCGATCCGGTAGTTGTCGCGGATCGCCTCGAGCGCCAGCGTCACGCCCTCGGCTACCGACCCGACTCCGTCGGGGCAGGTGTCGCCGACCAGGTGCTCCAGCGGATAGCCCTTCGGGTACTTCCCATCGGGGTTCTCCTTCCGCCACCACTTGATGGCGCGGACGACGTTGATGTAGTGGCCGTCCATGTTGTCGTTCTTCTCATGGGTCCAACGGATCTGCTCGAGCGGGTGGGTCCGCTCCCAGCGGCCGAGGTCGCGCGACGGGATCAGGAGCGGATCGCGCTGCCACTCCTCGAGCCGGGCGCTCTTGGCGATGCGGTCGAAGGCCTCCCGGAAGTTCAGGGGCTCCGGCGCGGGCAGGCCGGTGCGGGCGGCCTTGAACGTCGGGTCGACCGACTCAAAGAACTCCTGTTGGACCTTCGACGGCGCCGCGGTGACGACGAGGTCGAGGGTGACGTCCTTGCCGGCCGGCGTGATCTTGATCGCGCGGTCCTGGCGCTCCCACTGGCCCGGGTAGTACTTCTCGAGGAACGGCGTGAAGCGGGCAACGACGAGGTCCGGCGTGTAGCGGATCGGGTCAAGCGTCGTGACCACGACGACATCGACGTCGGCGTGCGGGTCCTCGCCGTTGGGCTTGGTGCCGGTGTCCCGGCGATAGCTGCCCTGGAGGAAGGTCGAGACGATGATGTCGCGGAGATCCGCGTCGGCCAGCAACAGGCCGCGCAGGCGCAGGTGCTCGTCCCGGCACTGGTTGGCGAGCTCCTCCGGCAGACGGACGTTCTTCAGAAAGCGCTCGAATGCGGGTGTCGCGGTGGTCACGGGTTCAGTCCTCCCTTAGGCACTCAGCGGCAGATGGAACGCCGGCGTGTAGCCGCCGGGCGTGCGGTTGTCGAAGTCGAACTCGTAGGTGGTCGAGCGGCCGAAGGCTCGGCCCTCGTGCCCGATCAGGTACGCGAGCGCCACCGGGACCGAGGCGAAGACGTGGATCGGGGCAGCCCGCTCCTCCGTCGTCCGGCGCGCCTCGACGATCTGGCCGAGGTCACGCGCGAGGGCCCAGGCGTGATCGCCGTCACGCACCGAGGTGGGTCCGGTGCCGCCCGCGATGGTCAGCACCAGCATCCGTCCGATCCCTTGGGAGTGCTTGTCGGCGTAGAGCCGGACGTCCTCGGCCGTCGGGCGGGTTACCTCGATTGCGATCGCCAGACCAGGGCCGTCGCCGAGCTGCTCCTCGTGAACCGTCCACAGCTCGCCCGCAACAACCGCGCCCGTCGGGCGCCAGACCACCCGACCATCGCTCTGGACGGGCGCCACGGTGTCGTTCTTCCCGAGTAGGTGGCCTGCCAGGTAGGCGATCGAGAGGTGGGCGTCGAGGTACAGGTTGTACATACGGTTCCCGCTGATCCGTTCGTCGAGGAACGAGCGGATACGAGGAGCGAGGTCGCGATCCCAGTCGACCTCCGCGGCCTTGTACCGGCCGTGGAAGTCCGGGACGAGGTCGAGCGTCGCGGCGTGGTCCTCGAGGTTGATCGCGCCCCGCGAGAAGCTCTTGATCGCGATGTCGCGCGGATCCGACTCAGCCCGGAGCGGCCGGCCCCGCCACAGCTTCGCCTTCTCCAGGAATGGCCGCAGGGACGTCGCCCGGTGCTCTCGTGGGCCGCCCTGGATGAAGCGCCGGACCATCGAGATGTGCGGGTTGTCCAGCTCCCCATCGGACGGCGGAGCGATGCCGGCAAGGGCGAGAGCGTAGCCGAGGTCCTGCTTCATGCGGTGCATCGGCACGTTGTCCCGGATCCGGAGGTGGCGCAGCACGCGCTCTAGGTGCTCATCGCTGACGCCGCCGAGATCGGCCCGCCACTGCTCCCGGACCTTCCCCGTCTCCGACTTCGGCCCGTCGACGAACAGCTTGTTCGTGATGATCTCGCCGTCGTTGTTGCTGACCAGCGTCCGCAGGATGTCGTCCGGGTCGAAGCGCCAGGCCGTAACAAGGGTCAGGCGCTTGGCGATGTCGCCGCCCTTCGTGGCCGCGTACGCCTTGTCCAGGAGGGAGTGCGTGGTCGCGCCGATGAACGACGGCGTCGACAGATCGAGCGCCCGGATTGTCTCTCGGCCGTCGACGTGGTACTTGAGCTGGTAATGGTCGACCTCGATGAGTCGGTTGTCGTGGCTGTACAGCGGGACGCGGTTGACCGCCACGACATCGTCGAACGCCTGGATTATCGGGTGCTCGACGTAGACAACCTCGGCCGGGTCGTCCTCCATGAAGAGGCGGGCGGCCTGGATCCAGAAGTAGAGGTGCTGGTAATCCTCGCCGAGAAGGATCGGGACGACGCTCGGAGTCATAGCCTCATACTATTCAACTTGACGGACATCGTCAAATCGACTAGTCTAGCAGCGTATTCATCAGGGAGACGGACTCATGGCAATTTCGCCGACCGCGGACATCGGGGCGAATCTTCAGCGGCTGCGGGGGATGCGCGGCTTCACCCAGGAGGCAGCGGCAGAAGCAGCCGGCTTGTCCCGAGCCGCGTACCGGAACCTGGAAACTGGGCTGAGCGAGCCTAGGGCCTCGACTCTCGTCGCGCTGGCCAAGGCGCTCGGTGTGTCACCAGCCGACCTGCTGCTCCCGGCACCGCCGCCGCCACGGGCGCGCTTTCGGTCGAAGCTCAGGCTGAAGGACCGGCCTCGGATCCTTCACGATGTCGGGCGCGAGCTCGACGACTACGCGTCTCTCGAACGGCTTGTCGACGAAGCGCGGCCCTATCTCTTCCGGAACTTCAGCCCCCCCGAGGGACGAGATCGCGCCCGGAAGGCGGCCGAACTCGTCCGGGAAGGGCTGCAGCTCGGCGACGACCCGATCTTCGACATCAGCGGACTCCTCGAAGACAAGGTCGGGATCAAAGTCCTCTGGCTTGAGATCGCCTCGGACGGGTTCTTTGGCCTGTCCGTCGCCGAGGATGGCTCAGGGCCTGCGATCGTCGTAAATAGCTGGGATCGCATCAGTGTGGAGCGACAGATCTTCACCGCGGCTCATGAGCTGGGCCATCTGCTCCTCCACCGAGACGAGTTCAACCCAGACGAGGTCGCCGAGGACATCGACGCGGAACGCGAGGCGGATGTCTTTGCGGCGTATCTCCTGATGCCCGAGCCACGCTTCACCAAGGAGTGGCAGGAGGTACGAGGGCTTTCGCTGTTCGACGCCGTGATGAAGATCAAGCGGATCTTCCGGGTGAGCTACAGGAGCGTGCTGCACCGCCTCGATGAGCACGGACTCAAGGATGTCTGGCCACGCTTCATGGCACAGGCGAAGGGGCGTCTGGGCCGGGCGCTGACTCGGATCGACGAGCCCGATCCCTTGTCCCCGGCAGCGCGCGGAACTGCGGCCCCGGAACCCCTTCGCGGTCGCGAACCGTTTGAGCTTGCCCCGAGCGACTTCGATCCCGACCGCCGGATGCGCCTCATCCGGAGGGCGCTCGATGAACGGCGGATGTCACTCAGTCGCGCGGCCGAGATCCTCGGTCTCGACCTCCGGAAGATGCGCGATCTTCACCAATCCTGGGCGTAGCCGGTGGAGGGGACGCCTCGGTCCACGCTCGTCGGTGACGCCAGTGTGCTCATCGACATCGCGGATGCAAACGAGGCCGTCCTAGGGCTCATCGCTCAGCACCTGGCACGGGTCATCATCCCCACGCCTGTTCTCGCTGAGGTCGACGGCCTTGACGAGCTGAAGTGCGCGGCACTCGGCCTGGAGGTCGTCGAGCCCACGCTGGACCAGCTCCGAGAAGCTGCGATTCCCCACCCTGCGCTCTCGTTCGCGGACAAGGTCTGCATAATCGTTGCGCGCGATGCCGGGGGAATCGCCTGGACCAACGACGGCCCGCTCGGCGATGAGTGCGACGCCCATGGTGTGCCGAGGATGCGTGGCCTTCGGCCGCTCATCGCCCTCGTTGAAGCCGGCGCTCTTGCGATCGATGTCGCTGTTGGGACGGTCGACCTGATCAGCGCCAACAACCCGTACATCACGCCGCCGATCGTCGCCGAGTTCCGCCGGCTCGCAGGCGATGCCGATCGGAGGCGCCAGGGCGAAGAGTAGGGGCGGTCGAGCCCATCGAGTCAGTCGCGTCCTTCCCGACCCACCGTCGGGGCACCCGCGTACGGGATCCAACGGGGCGCAGGAGGGATCTACGCAGCCTCGACATCAGGGACGTCTGCTCCATCGATCGGGATTCGGATACTTCTGGCATCCGCGTGCCCAACTCGTGTACTCGGTACACGAGCACATCGGGATCATCGTCATCCCGAGGACGAAGGCCATCGCACTGGCCGCCATCGTCAACGCAGCAGAGGGTGCTCGGCGGAGACGGGGCCCTCGCGTGGGCAACTCAAGCTGTCACTCGGGCCGGTACATTGGGTGGCGTAACCCGAGCTTCGGGATCGGAAGGGCAGGGGGCATTGACAAGCCCAGATCAGGCTGAACTGAGCCGCCGCGCGAGGAACCTCGTCGAGTTCCTCCGGCGGCTCACGCAGATGAGGACCGTACCCGTCCGCGACGTGGGCGAGTACGAGGAGGTCGTCTGGTTCGCCTCCGTGCCAGACATGTCCGGAAGCCATTGCGTCACGCACGAAGGACATACCGCCGACGCCGATTGGATCGCGATCGAGCGTCCACGGATCCCGCAACGGCCTCAGGCCCCGGCAACGCTGTGGGGCTGGCTCGTTGACGACGCGGAGAGCACCGCCGAGCCCGCCCTGCGCGACCTCGACGAAGGCGAGGACCTGCCTGACGACGTCGTCGCGGCATACGACGAGTATCTCGACGCCTGGCGCGACTGGACCGCCAGGTATGGCCCCCGAGTTCCCCTCCTGGCGCTCTACGAGCGCCTGTTCCGGATCAAGCAGCAGGCCGATCAACTCGGTGAGCGATTCGAGACCGTGGTCGCCGCGGGCCTGGCGCTGGTTCCGGGAGGAGAGCGTGGTCGAATTCGCCGCCACCTCGTGACGATGCGGGCGGAGGTCCACTACGAGCCGCAGACGGGGCGGATCACGGTGCGGCCGGCGCCGGACGGCATCGACGTCCAGTTCGAGGACGACATGCTGGACCCGGCGCTCGTCCCGCGTAAGGAGCTCCGCGAGCCGGCGCATGCAGCCCTGGTCGCGGCCGGCACGGAGATCTGGGCGGGCACGACCCTCGTTGACGCCCTCACGACGTGGACGCAGGCGATGCGCCACGACGCGGTCTTTGACGCTGGGATCGACGCCCCGGCAATGCCGTCGGAGGGCGTGCTCGTCGCGCTCGCGCCGGCGCTCATCCTTCGCAAGCGAACGACGCGATCGCTCCTCGCGTTCTACCGGAAGGTGGACGAGCAGCTCGAAGCCGGGACGCTGGACCCGGGCCTCGTCGCGGGACTCGTGGCCGAGCCCGATGGATCGTCATCGACCGGCGCCGGGGCAGCGGCTGTCGCCGACACGGACGAGCTGTACTTCCCGAAGCCGTACAACGCCGAGCAGCTCGATGTCCTCCGCAGGCTCACGACCTCCGATGGGGTGGTGGTGGTCGGGCCGCCCGGTACCGGGAAGTCGCACACGATCGCCAACCTCGTCTCGCATCTGCTCGCGACGGGCCAACGCGTGCTGGTCACGAGCCACACGAGTCGCGCGCTCGAGGTCCTGCTGGACAAGCTGCCCGATGAGATCCGCTCGCTCTCCGTCAGCCTCGTCGGCGACGGACGGGCGGGGATGCGCGAGCTTCAGCGCTCGGTCAGCGCGCTCGTCAACCGCTCTACGGACCCCGAGTGGGAGACGCCGAAGATCGACCACCGGATCGCCCGGTTCCGGCAGCTGCGGGAGCGAGCGCACGAGGAGCGCCGGCGCCACCTCGCGGCGATCCGAGAGGTCCGTGAGGGGGACGCGAAGGTCCACGACCCCGGCCTGGGCGGCTACCGGGGCACCCTGTCGCAGATCGCCGCGGAGATCGCGGAGCAGCGCGACGCCCTGGGTTGGGCGACCGGCATGGCCGGCGATGCGCCTACCCTCACCAATGCCGAGGCGACGGAGCTGGCAGCCTTCGCCACCTCGATCTCCCAGGAGATCGAGGCCCGCTGCCGCGTGCCGCTCCCCGATCTGCCCACGGTCGAGACATTCACCGAGCTGTGCTCGCGGATCGCCGACCTCGAGGTAGCGGTCGCAGGTGCGGCCGAGAGCCGCCAGCTACCGTCGGCGGCGGCGTTGACCGCCGCGACCCACGCCGACCGGATGACCCTCGCCGCGGCGATCGATCGCCTGCTGCAGGCGCGGGCAACGGTGGCCGTCGCCGAGCCCTGGGAGCTGCCCGCGTTCGAGGCCGCTCTCGGCGGACCGGTCGCGAGGTGGCGGGAGCGCAAGTCCCGCACCGTCGAGTGGATCGCGACGCTGCGGGAGACGGCGGCGACCGCGGACGGCGTACTCGTCACCGGGGCATTGGCCGTTGAGCCCATCGCGGCGCGCGCCGCGATCGATGCGCTGCTGGCTCACCTGCAAGAGGGCCGCGGGCTGGGATTCGGCCCGTTCAAGCCGAGGGTCGTGAAGGACGCGCGACTGGCGCTGGGGACGGTGCGCATCGACGGTCTGGAGCCCGTCTCCGTGCCAGCGCTGCAGCGGCTCCGCACCTGGATCGACGCCCGTGTCGCCGCGGATCGAGCCCGCGCGGCCTGGTCCCAGGAGCGCCGCCTGACGGACGACTCTGCGTACAGCGTGCTGGCCAACCTCGAAGAGCTCCTGCCGGCGCTCGATCGCGTAGTGGCTGCCGAGGGATGCCGGGCCGACGTGGTGGCGGTGGCGGCGAGAATGCCGGGCCTGCCGTTGCCCCCATGGGCCGATACAGAGGGCTGGGTGGCGCTTGGTCGGGCGGCACGGGCCGTCGATGCCGGGGCGGCACTCGAGGCCGCCGTCGGAGAGCTCGCAGGCCACAGAGATCGGGTCGAGGGATCGGTGACCGACGAGCCTGGCGATCTGGTCCCGATCGTCCTCGTGGCCATCGATGCCCGCGACGCCAAGGCCTTCGCGACAGCCCGGGCCGCCGTCGAGGAGCGCTGGCAGGAAGCGGGCCGCGTGCGGCGGCGCGATGAGCTCATGGACCGGCTCATGTCGCAGACGCCGGAGCCCACGCTCGCGCAATTGGCCACGGACGGGTCGTGGACTGAGCGCCTTGCCCGCTACGAGGCCGCGTTCTGGTGGGCGAAGGCCGAGGCGTGGCTCCACGACATGCTGGACGCGTCGTCGGGTGGCGCCGTCAGTCGCGTGGCGATCCTGAACGATGAGATCCGCGGCCTAACGGGCTCGATCGGGGAGCACCTCGCATGGCGGAACTGCCTCACAGCGCTGACCCTCGGCCAGCGCATGCACTTGACGCTCTACCAGAAGGCCATGAAGAAGTATGGCCAGGGCAAGGGCAAGTACGCGCCGACCTATCTGGCCGATGCCCAGCGGGAGCTCGAGCAGTGCCGAGCTGCCGTGCCGGCCTGGATCATGCCGACCTACCGAGTCGCCGAGTCGCTCTCGCCGGATCGAGATGCGTTCGACGTGGTCATCGTCGACGAGGCGAGCCAGTCCGGGGTCGATGCCCTGTTCCTGTGGTGGCTGGGCAAGAAGGTCGTGATCGTCGGGGACGATGAGCAGATCAGTCCGGACGCGGTAGGCCTCGAGCTCGCGCCAGTGCTGGCGATCAAGAAGGAGCTGCTCGGCGATCAGCCCATCGGGAGCGTGATCGCGCCCACCACCAGCCTGTTCGACCTCGGCGACATCGCGTTCACCGGCAACCGCACGTACCTGCGCGAGCACTTCCGGTGCATGCCGGAGATCATCGCCTTCTCGAACCGCATCTCCTATGCCGACTCGCCCCTGGAGCCCCTGCGCCAGTTCGGAGCCGACCGCCTCCCGCCCCTCCGCTCGAGCCACGTCGCCGGCGCCACCCGGTCGGTCGGGGTGCGCGGCAACCTCAACCGCGACGAGGCGCACGAGATGGCGGAGGCGATCGTCGCCTGCATCGCCGATCCCGCGTACGCGGACCGGTCGATGGGCGTCATCAGCCTCACCGGCGAGCATCAGGCCAGGTACGTGGAGCGCCTGCTCCTGGAGCGGATCGGGCCTGATGAGATGCTCAGCCGCCGGATCAAGTGCGGCGACGCGTCCGCCTTCCAGGGCGATGAGCGCGACGTCATGTTCCTGGGAATGGTGGCGGCACCGACGGACAAGGGAAACCGGCTTCCAGCGCAGACGAGTGACGTGATCCGCCGCCGGTTCAATGTCTCCGCGAGTCGCGCACGGGACCAGATGTGGCTATTCCACTCCGTGACGCAGGCGGACCTGAACCCGGACTGCCTGCGGTGGAAGCTGCTGGAGCACTTCCTCCATCCGGAGATGCCTGATCCGGACCCGGACCTCGGGATCGTCACGGAGCGGGATCGACATCAGGCCTTCGACAGCCTGTTCGAGCAGCGTGTCTATCTGCGGATCAAGAACCGCGGCTATCGGGTCCGCCCACAGGTACCCGCGTATGGCTACCGGATCGACCTCGTCGTCACAGGCGGCGAGAACCGGCTCGCGGTGGAGTGCGACGGCGACGAGTGGCACGGCGCCGAGCAGTTCGAGAAGGACCTCGCGCGCCAGCAGGACCTCGAGCGCGTCGGCTGGCGGTTCGTGCGGATCCGCGAGAGCGAGTTCTACCTGGACCCGGAGGCCGCGCTCCGCTCGCTGTGGCTGAAGCTCGGCGAGGTCGGGATTCGGCCATTCGGAGAGCTCGGGGTGGCCGCCCTGGAGCCGGGTGCCGTTGCGGTCGACAGCAGCGACCTGGAGGCGGTCGTTGAGGCGCTGCTGGATCCGTTCGAGGAGCCGGCCGAGGGAGCAGGTCCGCCCGAGCAGCCGACGCCGCCGCTCCCGCCTGAGCCCCTTCCGGTACCGGCTCCCGCGCCGGCGCCAACCCCGCAGCCCGTCGCTCCCATCGCCCCCGCCGTGCTCGGCAAGGTGCCCGCCTATCGAGCCTGGGCGGGCTCGGACGTCTCGGACCCCCGGTATGCGAGGCAGGGTGACCTCGTGGCCATCCTGCTCGACGTGGTCGCCGCCGAAGGTCCGGTGCTCGCCCGGCGCGCCTATCGCCTGATCCTGCAGGCGGCCGGGTTCCATCGGCTGGTCCACACCGTCGTCTCGCCGCTGAACAAGGCGGCGGTTCGAGCCGAGCGCGAAGGGCGGCTGATCGCGGTGCCCTCGGGGATCGGCAGCTCGCTCGCCGAGCGCGTGCTGCGCCTGCCCGATCAGCCGCAGGTCGTCGTTCGGAAGCGCGGCGCCCGGGACCTCGAGGAGATCCCGCCGTCCGAGGTCCAGGCGGTTGCTCGCCAGCTCCGTGGCTCGACGGTCATGCCGTCGGATCGCGAGCTGCAGCGGGCGATCCTCGCGTTCTACGACCGCACCTCGCTCACGGCTGCGGCGAGCACCTACATCGAGAAATGCCTGCGGGTCACTGTCGCGCTGGGGCCTGAGCCGGTCCAGCAGCGGCCGATCTGGGACAAGCCCACGGCAACCGCGGCAGGGACGACTCCACCGGCGCGCCCCACAGAGCCTCCGACGAGGCCTGTCGCGGCACCGGTGCGACCGGCCGGTCCGGAGTTCAAGAAGGTCCTCGCCGACACGATCGCCCGGGCCCAGGTGCTCTCCACTGGCGCCAGGCATCGCCTTGCGACCGAGTGGCTGGACGAGGAGAACGAGCCGTCTCGTGCCAAGGTGACCAGCGCCGCCGGCGCGGCTGGCGCTCCGCGCGATTGGAGCACCGTCGCGCGGATTGTCTCGAGCACCCTCGCCGATTGGCCCGCCTCCGCGCGTGGGGCTGTCGTGGATGCCGCCTTCGCGTTGACCGCGAGCAGCGCCCCAGAGGGGGCGGCCGAGCTGCTCGTGCCGTGGCGAGCCGCACTCCGCCCGGGGAACACGGCCACCCCCGCGCCTCGAGATGAACCCGGCGGCACGCTGTGTCCGCACGGACATGTAATGGGCACCTGCCCCCTCATCGTCTGCAAGGGCCACCCCCTCGGGGGCATGGCCTTCGACGAGAACTGAGCCCATGCCCACGTTGAGGGTGCGCGACCAGTCGACCTTCGGGCCCTGGGCGCCAACCCGGGGCCCTTCCACGTTCGGTCGCGTCACAGACGGGAGGCGCGGTCTGCCGGCAGGCTCGACGGCCTATGGGCTACCCTGCCCCCGTCCGCCGATGCGCCCTTCGTCGAGTTGTAGGACCGGCACAGCACCGCGCAGTTGGCGACGTCGAACGAGGCATCGCCAATGGCAAGCGGGACGACATGGTCGACGGTGAGATCGCTCGCCGGATGGTCGGGGCGCTGGTAGCCGGAGCACCAGTTCCCACGCAGTCCACGCCATGCGCGGGAGCACCCGCTCGCTGAGGCGCGCCAGGCCCGCGTGTTGTACAGGGCGTACCCCCGGACCGCGCCCCGGGGGCGTCTCTCGTGGTGGCCCGGGGCGCGACGTGGCCGGGGCACCGTATGCTCCCGGTGCTCGGGGGTCAGGACCGGTTCCGGGGGCTGAAGTCGGGAGGCGCACGCGTGGCATCGTCGGGCTCGGGTCGGCGGATCGTCATCCTTGCCGAGGGGCAGTTCGGATTCCATCACGGCAAGACGGCGATGGGGGTGATCCGCTACGGCCCCGACCCGGTCGTGGCGGTCATCGACTCGACGAATGCCGGTCGATCCGTCCACGAATGGCTCGGCGAAGGATCGCGGTACGACATCCCGGTGGTCGCCTCGCTCGCGGAGGCGCTCGCCACCGGTGAGGCCGCGGGTTCGCCGGCGACAGCCCTCCTCATCGGCATCGCGCCGACCGGAGGGCGGCTCCCGGAGGATTGGCGGGTGACGATCCTCGGGGCCATCGGGGCCGGCCTCGACATCCTGTCCGGCCTTCACACGTTCATCGGAGACGACCCGGACTTTGCCGCCGCGGCGGCGGAGCGGGGCGTCGAGGTCATCGACTACCGCCGACCGCCCGCGCGGATGGAGACCGCCCTCGGCCGGCTCCACGGTCCGGGCAAGCGGGTGATCCTCACCGTCGGCACGGACTGCGCGATCGGCAAGATGAGTGTCGCCCTCGAGCTGACTCGCGCCGCGACGGAGGCGGGCCTGCGGGCCGCATTCGTCCCCACCGGCCAGACGGGGATGATGATCGCCGGCTGGGGTGTCGCGGTCGACCGCGTGATCAGCGACTTCAGCAACGGGACCTGCGAGTGGCTCGTCGAGCAGGGCGAGCAGCGCGGCGACTGGATCGTCGTCGAGGGCCAGGGCTCGCTCGACCATCCGGCGTACAGCGCCGTCACCCTCGGCCTCATCCACGGGTGCACGCCCCAGGCGATGGTCATGGTCCACAAGGCGGGCATGGAGGACCACGAGTTGGATCACGCCGACGGTCGCCGCTTCCCGATCCACCCGCTGCCCGATTTCATCCGGATCCACGAGGAGGTCGCGGGACTCGTCGCGCCCTCGAAGGTGGTCGGCGTCGCCCTCAACACGTCGCTCATCGCGGATCCCGACGAGGCGCGACGCGTCATCACGGCGACGGCCGAGCTCACCGGTCTCCCGACGGACGACCCGTTCCGCTTCGGCCCGGGCCCGCTCTGGGCCGCCATCCAGCCGGCCGTGGACGCCCTCGTCCGATGAGGTTCTCGGCAGCAGCCGGACCGCTCCGGATCGAGGCGCGCTCGATCTTCGTTGCGTACCGCGACCCGTTCCGGATCGCCCGCTCCCACGGCGGCGACGGGATGACGAGCGTCATCGTCGAACTTCGCCACGCCGACTGGCCCGGCCTCGTCGGGTATGGCGAGGGCTACCCGGACGCGTACTACGGCGAGACGCTCGAGACGATCGCGGCTGTCACGCCCATCCTTCTCGCCGCGATCGACGCCGATCGCCTCGGGGCGACGGCGGACGCCGCCGAGGCGTCACTCGCCGCGATCAGCAGTGCGTTCGACGAGCGGATCGCCCACCACGGGGCCGCGAAATGCGGCCTCGACATCGCCCTCCACGATCTCGTGGGCAAGCATCTCGGCATGCCCGTCCACCGCCTGCTCGGCCTGTCCGCGACGATCCCGCCGACGGACTTCACGATCGGCATCGACGAGCCTGACGTCGTCGCCACCAGGGCGGCCCGGGCGAGCCACTTCCCGGCCCTCAAGATCAAGGTCGGCGGCCCGCACGATCTCGAGACGCTCGAGGCGGTCCGGCGCGTCTTCACGGGCCCCATCCGGGTGGACGCGAACACGGGCTGGCAGCCGGACGACGGGGCCCGCCTGGTGCCGCATCTCGTGAGGCTCGGCGTCGAGCTCATCGAGCAGCCGTTCCCGCGCCACCGGCTGGACCAGCTCGCCTGGCTCCAGGAACGCTCGGAGCTGCCGATCGTCGCGGACGAGAGCGCCGTCACGATCGACGACCTCGATGGTCTCGTCGGGGTCGTGCGAGGCGTGAACGTCAAGCTCGCCAAGTGCGGCGGCGTCGGGCCCGCGAAGCGGATGCTGACCCGAGCGGCCGAGCTCGGCTTCCAGCGCTTCGAGGGCTGTATGGAGGAGACGAGCGTCGGGATCGCGGCCTCGGCGGCGGTCGCCTCGCTCGCCGACTGGGTCGACCTGGACGGATGCCTCCTCCTCGCCGAGGACCCGTTCACCGGGCTCGAGCTCGGACCGGACCATCGCTGGCGGCTCACCGCCACGCCCGGCCTCGGGGTCCGGCCGGCCGCCTGACCTCGCGGCCGCGAACGCCCGTTCGTGTGGACGACATTGTGGACGAGAACGTGGACAAACCCCCTTCCGGTCCCCACTGCCGCCGCCTACGATGACCTCCCCGTCCGACGCGACGCACCGAGGAGGCGTCGTGGATGGGGAGTCGAGGGCCCGCTCCGATCGCCATCCCGCGGTCACGCGCGCCCTCCGTCGAGCGAGCGTGAGGAAGGGAGGAAGCCCATCGATGGAGTCGAAGAGGCCGGACGAGGCCGCGCCGACGAACGAGATCGCCGCATTCGTCCGCTTCTGTCACCGCCGCCGTCGAGTCGGCTGGCCGGAGCTCTATGACGAGATGTGCGCGGTCGCGAGCCGTCGGCTCTACAACGGTTGGGGGTTCGCCGAGCTTGCCGACCACGGCATCGGGTTCAGCCTGTTCCAGACCCCGGCCCTGGCCGCCATCGCGCGCGAGATCGTCCGCGAGGAGGCCGACCGACGACCGCCGGGCCTCGGGCGGATGAGGGCGGACCGGGGGCCGGTCGGGGAGTCCGCCGCCGACCCTGACGGCGACGCCGAGACCGATGCGCGGCGGATCCTTCGACTGTCCATCGCAGCCACCGGATAGGTCGCTGCCGGACGAGCCGGCGCGCGGGTCAGGCGCGGATCCGTCGACGGGCCATCTCGCCCTCGACCTGGCGCTCGGCCTCCACGTAGGTATCGATCTGCTCGCGCAGCTGGTTCGCCTCCGGGGTGTAGAGGTGGACCTGCTGCTGGAGGATGTAGCTGAGGCGGCGGCTCGTCATCCGGACGTGATCGAGGTTCTTCATGAGGACGAGCGGATCCATCGCGGCGAGGTCGGACGGCGCGTACATCTGCTTCATGGCGCCATGGTAGCGGTGCCTCGATCGCGCCGACCGCTCGGTGCGGCACTCGGCGACGGCGGCGCGGCTCGCGCCGCCGTCGCGTCAGATCGCGCGCAGCCCGCGCGGTGGCCAGTCCCAGCCGATCGGGACCGTCGCTCCGGCGAGCGCCCGCCGCCGTCCCGACTCGCCGGCGCCGAGGACGAGGATCCGGTCGGTCTTCGTCGCGCGCCCGGCCTCGTCGCCCCAGAGCTTGGTCATCTTGCGGTCGGCCGCGACCGGGTCGATGACGATGCCCGCGAGGGTATAGCCCTCCGGCGCCGCAGCGGCATCCCAGACCCGCTCGGCGAGACCGAACCCGTCGGCGATCGCCCGACCGCGGTCGAGTTCGACGTCGCCGATGACGAGCGCGACGATGGCATCATCCGCCAGGACGGGCCGAAGACCGGCCAGCACCTCGCGGATGAAGGCGAGATATGGCTCCCGATGGTGCGCATCGTCGAGCGTCGCGTCGATGGCGCGGGCGTCCTCGCCGAGGAACCAGGTGCGGAGCCAGTTGTAGTAGCCGTACTTCACCACCCGCAGATACGGCGGCGAGGTGACGACGAGGCGGATGCGATCCGGCAGCCCCCGGGCGCGGAGCGCGTCGCGCGCCCGAATACCGGCATCGCGGGCGTCGCCGAGGAGGGCGATCCCCGTCGTAGCGGGGGGCGGATCGCGGAAGAGGCGATCGAGCTTCGCCTCGAGACCCGCGAACACGTCGCGCTCCGGCGATGCGAATCCCGTCCGGGCGGCGAACTCCCGGACATACCGGGGGGCCATGCTGAAGGTGTTCGGCATGATCTCCGAGAGGTAACTCCGGCTCTTGCCGTGGAGGATGCCGGTGATCGCCGCGCCGAGGAAGCGGTCCGTCCGGTCGTCGAGACGGAGCGATGTCCGGACGAAGAGAAGCTCGGCGAGGGTGCGGGGATGGAATGCGAGGGCGACCTCGGCGGGAACCGACTCGAGACCGGCGTCTGGACCGGTCCGCGACCCGGCCGCCGGCACCCACGCCGATGGGTGATCCGATCGGCCGACGATCCGTTCGGCGAGGGCGAGCCAGCCCGGCGATGCGGCGGCCCAGCCGAGCCGGAGCGCGGCGACCCGGGTCCTGGCCTCGGCCGGTGTCGGCGGTTCCACCTTCGCGGCCGTAAGCACATGGGCGAACGGGTTGAGGTCGTTGCCGACGCCGATCCTTCCCTCCGCGCATGCCTGGAGCGGCGTCGTCCCGCGTCCGCTGAAGGGATCGAGGACGACGTCGCCGGGCCGCGACCAGCGGGCCACGAACGCGTGGGCGAGACCGGCCGGAAAGCTCGCCAGGTACGAGCACATCGGATGAAAGCTGTGGCCCCACAGGCGAGGCTGGTCCTTCCACTCCGGCGCGATCGACAGGTCGGGCAGCCCGAACGGCAGCTCGAGGGCGAGCTGGGCCGTCTCCACCGTTCTACCCGTTCGAGCCACGCCGCCGCACCTCCACGCTCCGTCCACCGGTCCCGGCCGGCGGGCCGCGGAGCATAGCACGCGGGCAGTGCCCGATCGGACGGGTGAGCGGAGGCACTGGCCGCGACGCGCTGGTGAGCGTACCCTAGGGCCGAGCTCGAGGCTGTCGCGCGGAACCGTTCGACGCCCGGGCGTCCGATGGCGGCCGTCGCGCCCTCGTCGGGCTCCGGGCGCCGTTTCGGGCCCGTCCCCACCGTCCGGTGCAATCACCGGCGAAGAGGCCACCCGAGCTCCAGGTGGGCCGCCGCGACGTCCAACGGGCGCGGCGGCCCGCTTCGGTCCCACGTCCCCGTAGCTCAGTGGACAGAGCAACCGCCTTCTAAGCGGTAGGCCGCAGGTTCGAACCCTGCCGGGGACGCCACGTCACGCACGCGCTGCGCATCGCCACGCACGACGGACACGCGAGCGTGTCCGTCAGGAATTCCCTCGATCCTCGTGCGAAACGAGAGACCGGCCGTTGGTGGGCAGCCGGGACGTCGGGACGCCCATGGGTCGGCCTCAGTAGTGGATGACGCCGCCGAGGGCGGCGTCCTGCGGCGGCGGGCTCGGCAGCGTTCCCGAGTGGCCCGTCGCGATCCGCAGCGCGGACCACGCCGCCGCCGCGGCGTCGACGACATCGTCGGGCGCGACCCGGCCGCCGTCGGGCAAGTCCTCCGGGAGGCGGATGCCCATCGCCGCGAGGAGCGCCCGTCGCTCCGCAATGCCGCTCCAGCTGCGCTTCGAGTAGCGGAGCGGCGTCCCTTGCATCGCCCGGAAGCTCACCTCCGGGTGGACCTCGACGATCCGCTGGTCGCTCTCTGCAGCGGGGGCCACCTCGAGGATGTACTTCCGCAGCGCGTACGCCTGCTGGCTCGGGGCGCGGCTCACGAGGCGGCGAGCCAGTTCGACCGCCGTCTCGTATGAGGGAGCCTCGAGCACCTCGCGGGGGAACGTCTCGAAGACGGACGACGCACGGGCGGGCCCGACGAACGTGCGGGCCGCATCATCGGCCGGTCGCGTTCCTCCGACCGGAAGTCCGATCGGGATGTCGATCGCGACAACCCCGACGTCGGGATGGCGCTCGAGCAGGGCGGCGAGCGACGGCTGAAGGTCCGCTCCGACGAAGGCGCCGTCGACGAGCAGCACAGCGAGCCACTTACCGGCGGCTGCGTCGACCCCCATGACCTTCGAGATCATCGGGCGCACGTCCGAAGTCGGCGCGGCGGTGCTTTGAGCCGGTGTCAGGCCGACGTCCGGGGTCGGCTCGACGAGGCCCGCGTCGCCCGAGAGGGCCTGCCGTTCCTTCGCGTACTGCCAGAGCGCCCGATCGAGCGTCCGCATCCACACCCCGGCTTCGGCTGCCAGCAACCGACACGCCTGCGTGTACGCCGACCAGAACCCGAACGAGTAGTAGGAGGGCGGGGCCTCGACACGGAGGCTCCACAGCGCCCGGTAGGCGATGATCGGATAGAGCTCACGATGACCAAGGTGAAGGAGCACCGATGCCGTCGGGAGCTGGACCCCATGGAGCCGGGTCAGGGCCTTGATCCGGAGACGCTCGTCGGGAGTCGAGAGGGCGAGCCGGGTTGTGGCCTCGACGGAAGCTTCGTCGTTCTTCTCGCAGCGGCTCCTGGTCCGCTGTGTCTTCCAGCGGGTGACGACGAGGAACTCGTCTCGGGTGTACCAGCCCCGGCGACGGGCTGCCTTCCCGATCGCCTCGACAGCCGAGTCGTCGGCGGAGCTGTAGCGAGCCGCCCAGAAGGGGACCTCGGCGAGCGGGAACCGCAGCTGGAACGTGGGGACGTTTGGCACACTCATCCTGACCAGCTCATGGACCGAGGGCACGACGCCACGCGTGCTTGAGGTCCGCGACGAGCATCTGGTACTCCCAGCCCATCCAGCCCTCGACGGCGAACGAAGGCGGGGTGAAGTGTCGGCACGACCCCTCCCCAGTCGCTCGGGAGTTCCGTGCCAGGCTCTTTCCTGGTCACCGGGAACGCCCGTTGACCGGTCACGGCCTGAACGGCCGTCACGCCAAGGGCGACGACGACGGTGCGGCTCGCGGGATCACCCCGGGGGCCGATCGCGGGATCGTACTCGCGGCATGGGCAGCCGGGACAGTGTCGGACCGTCTTCATGAGCCCAGCCTATACCGTCGGCCGGGCCGTCAACGGGGACGCGAACAAGCCGCCCGGTGGGTCGACGATCTGCGAGTCGATCCCCATGATGCGGCCACGCTGGCCGAGTTACATGCGGGTACTCGCAGGCAAGGCGTCTCGAGCAGGTGCCCGGGATGGCACGCGACGCCATCGCTGCGTTCCTGGGAATCGCGTCGAGTTCAGTCGAGGTTGAGGTGATCCCGCGGTTGGCTGCGGATCTGGAGGCCACGGTGACAAAGGCGGGTCGTGTCCGTGAGGCTGCCGAGCTCATGCACCGAGAAGCCGCCAATCTCACCCGTGCCGCGGTCGTCAGTCTTGCCGATGCCGGCTTGACGGTTCGTGACATCGGCCGCGTCGTCGGCCTTTCGCATCAGCGGGTCGCCCAGATTCTGGCGCAACCTGCCGACGCCGCGCCGAGCGGCAGTCTCGTCGACCTGATGGCTGCCCTTGAGGCGTCGGTCAGCGCGGCCAGGATGGCCCGCGGAGAAGCGAACGAGGTCGCCAGTGGCGAGGGCAAACCCCGACCGCACCTGGTGGCCGCAGCCGGTCCGACGCCCTGGCCGTGATCCCCGGACACCACGTTGACGAGGATGGCCATCGGATCGAGCCCTCCGTCCCAGGGTTCCGGCAGATGGCCATGAGGCGGGCACTGGTCTGCAGGTCGGTGACAGGTGGCCCTCCCCCGCGCATCTGGCAGGATCCACGTGCCGACCCGGTACGCTCCACGCTCAGGTCTACGAGCGCCCCGTGGAGAGTCGGTGACCAACGCCCGCCTGGGGGTCATCTGGCACGAACGGCATGCCGCGTCGTACCCCGCCCGATGGAACCGGATCCGGCGGAAGCCGGGCGGGCCTGCGCTGTCGACGACGTCCGTGGGGATCACGGCTAGCGGATGGCGAACAGGCTGACGAGGAGGACGCCGGATCCGACGAGCGTGATCGACGGCATATCGCAGCCGAGACCGCTCGTTCCCGGCACCCCGGCGCGTACTGGGTGTTTGTTGTAACAGGCATTCATCGCCCGTGTTAACATTCCGATAACAAAGCGCATGTCTGTACGCCCGCACTCGAGGAGGCCGTGGACCATCTGGCCCTGCTCCTGCTCGCCCTCGCCCTGTGCTTCGTGGCGGGCGCCAACGACGGCTCGACGCTCATCGCCCTCAACCTGACCAACAAGGCGATCGGTCCGTTCGCCTCGATCGTGCTCCTCGCCGCGGTGATCGCCCTCGAGCCGTTCGTCCTCGGCACCGCAGTCGCCACGACGGTCGCCCACGGGCTCGTCTCCTTCGCGGGCCAGGGTGGCGTGCAGGATGTCCTCATCGCCGTGCTCGTGACGCTCGGCGTCATCGTCGTCCTGAGCCGGGCCGGACTGCCCACGAGCCTCACCCTCGCGCTTGTGGGGAGCATCGTCGGTGTCGGCCTGGCGACGGGTCGCCCGGTGTCGTGGACCACGGTGCGGTCGGCACTCGTGGTCGGGGTCGCTGCGCCCGTGGTGAGCGCGTTCGTCGGCTGGTGCGTCGCCCGCTGGCTGGGCCATGTTCCGTGGCGAGCGGAGGTCCGGCGCCAGACGAGGGTGCTGCACGGCGGAGCGTTCGTCCTCCAGGCCGTTGCCTATGCGGCGAACGATGCCCAGAAGCTCTTCGCCGTCGCGGCCCTGGCGACGGCTGGCGCGACCGGCACGGTCAGCGTCGAGCCCGCGTCCCAGATCGCCATCGCCGTGATGTTCAGCCTCGGCATCCTCGTCGGGATCCGGCGCTACGCCGGCCGACTGGCCGACCGGGTCATGCCGGTGCGGGAGACCCACGCGATCGCGGCCAAGCTCGGGGCCTCCGCTTCCGTTCTCGCGTCCGCGGCGATCGGCCTGCCGGTGTCCATGACGCAGTCCGCGACCGCCGGCCTGGTGGGAGCGGGGATGAGCGAGGCGATCACGCGCGTGCGGTGGCCGCGCACCGTGCCGATCGTCGGCGCCTGGCTCGTCACCCTGCCGGCGGCGACGGTCGCCGCGATCGTCGTGGTCGTCGCATTCCAGACGGTCCGATGAAGTTCCAGCTGGCCGGTCTGATCAGCGACCTTCGGGGGCAGACGAACCACCGCTTCGTCGACCTGCTCGGGGAGCACCTCGATGAGACCCGGGCGGCGGCCGAGCTCGCCGGACGCGCTGTTCGTGGCGACATCGCCCCAGCAGAAGCGAACGCCGCCATGATCGAGGTCGAACACCGGGGCGACGACCTTCGACGCGACCTCGCCCGTCTGCTCTCGACCACGCTCATCACGCCGATCGATCGCGAGGACATCTCGCGCATCTCGCGCTCCATCGACGACGTTCTCGACAACCTCCGCGACTTCCTCCTGGAGTTCCAGATGTTCGCGCCCGACGACCAGGGGGTCCTCGAGCCGGTGCTCGAGGCGGTCATCGGCGCGATCGCCGAGCTGCGGCTCGCGATCTCGGTCATCGTCGCCGAGCCGGGCGCGATCATGGACCGGTCTGTCCGCGCGAAGAAGGCCGGGAACGAGATCCGGCGGCGCTATGAAGTCCAGCTCGCCGCGATCTTCAGCGGAGCGCTGTCGATGGACGTCCTCAAGCTCCGGGAGCTGCTCCGCCGCCTCGATGTGGTGGGCCTGAGGGTCGGCGAGGCCGCGAACGCTCTCTCCGATGCGGCGGTCAAGCGAAGCGAAGGCTGACGGTCCGACTCCTCGCCCCGGGCCGGACCGGCGCCGCTGGCAGAGGGATCGTGATGTACCCTTGACGCTATGTAACAGATGTTATACAACATCCATGCCAACGTAACCATCGTAGCATCGCGAGTCGCCACCGCAGGCGTCGGAGACGGGAGAGGCACCATGGACAACGAGCGCGATCTCTATGTCCTCGCGGCAGCGGGCCGGATCAGTCGTCGGGACCTCCTCAAGGGAGCGGCACTCCTCGGTCTGAGCGGGGCGGCGGTCTCAGCGCTGCTGGCGGCGTGTTCGTCACCGGCGGCGACGACCCCACCCTCCGTCGCGGCCGTCAGCGCTGCACCGTCCGTCGCGAGTGCGGCGCCCGCCTCCGTCGCCGCGACGCCGGCCGCGAGCCGGACCCTCGCCGGTACGCTGTCGCTCTACAGCTCGACGGATACGGCGCAGCAGGTCGCGGATGCCTTCGCCAAGGCGACCGGGGTGAAGGTCAACAACTACAACGACGATGCCGGCGTGGTCCTCGCCCGGATCGAGGCGGAAGCCGGACATCCGCAGGCGGACGTCTACCTGCTGTCCGACGCCGAGGGCACCGCCGGGCTCGGCCAGCAGGGTCGGCTCCAGGCGTACCTGTCGCCAGCCCGCAGCACGATGTCGTCGCTCGCGCTCCAGGTGAGCGACACGAGCGGCTTGTTCACGGCTGCCGGCCTCAGCGGGGCCGGCCCATTCACCTACAACACGAAGAAGCTCACCGCGGCGACCGCACCCAAGGACTGGCCGGACCTGCTCGATCCGCGTTTCAAGGATCAGATCGCGATGACGGACCCGGCCTTCAGTGGGCCGTCGTACGGCGCGATCTTCGGCATCCTCCAGCGGATGGGCGACACGGCCGGCTGGACCTACATCCAGGGCCTGTTCTCGAACGGCATGAAGGTCTTCAAGACGAATACGCCGACCCTTGCTGCCGTGACGTCCGGGGGGCGGAGCATCGCCCTCGCCCAGGACTCGGCGACCTACTATGACGTCGTCGCCCAGAGCGCACCGCTGGCGGTGGCCTACCCGACGAGCGGCACCGTCCTCCAGGGGGACGTGATCGGGATCGAGGCCAAGGCGAGCAACCTCGACGCAGCGCAGGCGTTCGTCGACTACGTCCTGTCGGCGGCCGGCCAGACGACGGAGATCGGCGACGCGGTCAGCGGCAAGGGCGTGTCCGGTGACGCCTGGATCATCCCGGTCCAGCCCGGCGTGGCCCAGAACTCCGCCCGCATCTCGAGCGGCATCAACTGGACCATCATCGACCTGCAGCAGGCCGCCTCGCAGGAGGCATCGATCAAGGGACGCTTCAAGTCGCTCGCGGGATCATGAGCGCGGTCACCCCTTCGCGGACCCTCGTCGGCACCATCTCGCGGTGGCGAACGCAGCGGGGGCTCGATCGCCTCGCGATCCTCGTGGCGATGGGGAGCCTCGCGGTCCTCATCGTCTTCCCGCTCGTCGAGCTGCTCCAGCAGGCGATCATCCCGGCCGGGCAGAGCGTCCTCCAGCCGTTCCGCGACACGTTCGCCACGCCCGGCAACTATGTCGCCATCGTGGACTCGGTCGGGATCGGCCTCGCCGTCTGCGCCGCCTCGGCGCTCATCGGGGTGCCCCTCGCGATCCTCCTGACCCGGACGGATATCCCGGGCCGGCGGCTCTTCGAGGCCCTCGTCTGGGTCGACTTCTTCACCCCGTCCTACCTCATCGCCCTCGGCTGGACTGCCCTCATGCAGCAGGGCGGCTTCCTCGACCTCATGCTCGGTCAGACGAATCCGCTCATGGGCGTCTTCTTCGGACCGATCGGGATCGCCGTCGTCCTCACCTTCAAGCTGTTCCCGTTCGTCTATCTCGCAACAAGCGCCGGGGTCCAGGTCGTCGGCGCGGAATACGAGGAGGCGGCCCGCGTCGCTGGGGCGAGCCGCCTTCGGGCATGGCTGGCGATCGTGGTGCCGATGCTCCGACCGGCGGTGCTGGCCGGCCTCATCCTCGTCTTCGCGGAGGTCGTCTCCGACTTCGGCATCGCGGCGACGATCGGACAGCAGGCGGGGTTCCCGCTCATGACGCTCGAGATCTACAACTACGTCTCGTCGTGGCCGATCAACTATCCCCTCGCCGCGGCGATGTCGTCCTTCCTCGTCCTCAGCATGGGTGCCGCGCTCGGGGTCCAGTCGCTCCTTCTGCGTCGTCGCTCGTTCCAGGTCATCACGGGCAGGGGGCGAGCCCCGACCCGTGTCCGACTCGGACGCTGGCGCTGGCCGGCAACGGCGATCGTCAGCCTCCTCTTCGCCCTCGCCCTCGGCGCGCCGTTCGGCGCGTCCATCGTCATCTCGCTCATGCACAACATCGGCCTCGGCCTCGTCGCGAGCAACTTCAGCCTGCAGAACTACGCGGACGTGCTCGGCGATCTCAACACCGGCGTCGGGGCCCTCTGGCGGAGTGTCCAGCTGGCGGTCGAGGCGGCCACCCTGACAAGCCTGCTCAGTCTCGTCGTGACCTACATGATCTACCGCTGGGAGGGGATCGGGCGGCTCATGCTCAACCAGCTGACGGTCGTGGCGATGGTCGTCCCGAGCATCGTCATGGCTGCGGGCTACGTGTTCGCGTTCAACCAGGACTGGCTCTTCAGCCTCGGCATCTCGATCTACGGAACGATGTTCCTGCTCCTCATGAGCTACATCGGCCAGCAGGTCTCGATGGCCGTCCGACTCCATCTCGGTGCCATCCAGCAGGTGTCCGGATCGCTCATGGACGCGGCACAGGTCGCGGGAGCGGGCGTCGTGACGCTCCTCCTCCGCATCCTCCTGCCGCTCCTCCGCAAGGCCATCGTCTCGGTCTGGCTGCTGACGTTCGTCATCGTCATGTTCGACCTGGCGATGTCCGAGATGCTCTATCCACCGGGCGAGCCGACGCTCGGGGTGGCCCTCATCAAGAAGTTCGGCGACCTCGGCAACATCGGCACCGGGACGGCGATGATGATGCTCGCGATCCTCATCGTCCTCGCGATGGTCGTCGCCGTGAACTTCGTGTTCCGGGGCGGGTTCGGAACGGCGGTGACCGAGGATCTGGCACCAGGCATCAAGGAGCGTCGGTAAGGATGGACGTCACCGTCGAGTCGCTCGCTCGGTCGTTCGGAACGGTCGAAGCCGTCCGGGACGTGTCGTTCGCCGTGCCCTCGGGCACCGTGACGACCCTCCTCGGACCCTCCGGCTGCGGCAAGACGACGACCCTCCGCTGCCTGGCCGGCCTCACGACCCCCTCGGCCGGCACGATCCGGTTCGGCGATCGGATCGTGTACTCGTCGGATCGGCGGATCAATGTCCCTCCGGAGCAACGACGGCTCGGCATGATCTTCCAGGACTTCGCCCTCTGGCCGCACATGCGGGTCCGTGACAACGTCGCGTTCGGACTGCGGCTCCGGCACCTGCCGAAGGCCGAGATCGAGCGGCGGGTGATGGACGCGCTCGCGCTCGTGCGACTCGACGACCACGCCCGTCGATTCCCCTTCGAGCTCTCAGGCGGCCAGCAGCAGCGCGTCGCCGTCGCCCGGGCCATCGTCACCGAGCCTGAGCTCCTCCTCCTCGACGAGCCGTTGAGCAGCCTCGACACGAGCCTTCGCGAGGAGATGCGTCGCGAACTCGTGTCGGTCATCGACCGCCTCGGCATCACGGCGGTCCTCGTCACCCACGACCACATCGAGGCATTGACGATGTCGAGCCTCATCGTCGTCATGAACGGCGGCCGGATCGAACAGATCGGGTCCCCCGACGAGATCTACCGGCGCCCGGCCAACCTGTTCGTCGCCGGCTTCCTCGGCACCGTCAACGTGCTGACCGGGGAGGCCACCCAGGTGGACGGCGGATACCGGGTGAGCGGGGGCGACTGGAGCGTCATCGGGACCGCGCCCCGTCCCGTCGGTGGGACGGCCCACGCCGTCCTCCGGCCGTCCGCGCTGCGGATCCTCGCGCCGGGCGACGACGCCTCCGTCAATCACCTCGTCGGGACAGTACGGGGGGCTGCCTACCATGGGGATCGCTGGCAGTACGACGTGCAGACGACCGGCGGGATCGAGCTCCGGCTCCTCTCCGAGGCGGCGATCCCCGGCGGAAGCGAGGTTCGCCTCGGGTTCGGCGTCGCCGACTGCGTGATCGTCCCATCCACCCCGGTCAGTTGACGACCTCGATGGACTCGACTCCGGCGGGCCGCTCGAAGCGGCGGTTCGTCGTGCTCGTCTATCGCATGCCGCCGAAGCCGACGGCCAGCCGGGTGGCCGTGTGGCGCCAGCTCAAGAAGATCGGTGGTGTCTACCTCCAGCAGTCGGCGATCGCCTTCGCCCAGAACCCCCGCGTCGTCCGCGACCTGCGGCCGCTCCTCGGTCGGATCCAGGAGGCCGGCGGCGAATACCACCTCCTGCCGGTCGGCCGCCTGTCCGGCGACGAGGAGGCCAAGCTCGTCGAGCTGTTCGTCCAGCAGAGCTCGCGCCACTACGCGGAGATCATCGAGGAGTGCGAGGTCGACTTCGCCAGGGAGATCGAGTTCGAGACGTTCCGCCGGAATTTCACGTACGAGGAAGCCGAGGAGATCCGAGCCGAGTACGAGAAGCTTCTCAACTGGTTCGAATGGGTCCACGCGCGGGACTGGTTCGGCGCTCCGAACCGGGAGACGGCGGTCACCTGGCTCGATCGCTGCCGGCTCCAGCTCGAGGCGTTCGAGGCGAAGGTCTACGGCCTCCATTCCAAGGGTCGCGGGCGCACCGAGGAGATGCCGATCGGTGGACCCGGGCCGGGCCTCCGCGAGCTCGACATCCTCCCAGCCCCGTCTCGCGAACGTGGACGGCGGAGGGCCGCGCGCGCGTCGACCCCCTGACCCGAACGGTACGGAACGGCCTCGGCTCAGGCCGCGCCCGCCGGCACCGTCTCCCCGACGCCGCGCGCGACTCGGTCGCCGAGATCCCGATCCACGCTTCGCCAGTAGTCGAGGGCACGGGTCAGCACGGCGCCACTCACGCCCCCCTTGAGGTGGTTCGAGATGTTGGTCACGAGTCGCTCTCGTGCGGCGTCATCCAGGACCCTGCGGTACAGGGTCCCCGGCTGGCCGAAGTCATCGTCTTCTGCGTGCATGGTGTAGGCGGCGCGGACGACCTCCCCCGCCACGCCCCAGCCGGGCTCGGCGTATCGCGGGTCCGCCTTCGGTCCACCGGCCGAATTCGGCGCGTAGACCGGATCGCCGGGGTTGTCGTAGCGCATCGCCCCATCGCGGTTGTAACTGTGCACGGGAGCGTGCGGTCGGTTCACCGGCAGCTCGAGGTAGTTCGTCCCGATGCGGTGGCGATGCGTGTCCGGGTACGAGAAGAGGCGGCCCAGCAGCATCTTGTCGGGTGACGGACCGATGCCGGGGACCATGTTCGCCGGTTCGAATGCCGCCTGCTCGATCTCCGCGAAGTAGTTCTCCGGGTTCCGATCGAGCACGAACCTTCCGATCGTGATCGGCGGGTAGTCCGCATGCGGCCAGATCTTGGTCAGATCGAACGGGTTGAAGCGGTAGTCCGCGGCGTTCTCGAACGGCATGACCTGCATCTCGAGCGTCCACGACGGATGATCGTTCCGGGCGATCGCCTGATGGAGGTCGCGAAGGTGGTGATCGGGGTCCTCCGCCGTCATCGCCTTGGCGTCGGCGTCCGTGAAGTATTCGATCCCCTGATCCGTCTTGAAGTGGTACTTGACCCAGAACTTCGTGCCGCCGGCGTTCTGCCACAGGAAGGCGTGGCTGGAGTAACCGTTCATGTTGCGCCAGGTCCTGGGGATGCCGCGGTCGCTCATGAGGACGGTGACCTGGTGTGCGGACTCCGGGGAAAGCGTCCAGAAGTCCCACTGCATGTCGTTGTCGCGCGTGTGCGTGTCGGCTCGGCGCTTCTGCGAATGGATGAAGTCCTGGAACTTCTGGGGATCGCGGATGAAGAACACCGGGGTGTTGTTGCCGACGAGGTCGTAGTTGCCCTCCTCGGTGTAGAACTTCATCGCAAAACCACGAGGGTCCCGAACCGTGTCGGCGTACCCGCTCTCGCCGGCCACGGTGGAGAATCGGACGAGCACGTCGGTCCGCCGGCCCTTCCTCAGGAAATCGGCCTTGCACCACTGGCTGACGTCCTCGGTGACTTCGAAATGCCCGAACGCTCCACCGCCCTTCGCGTGGACGACCCGCTCGGGGACCCGTTCCCGATTGAACTGCGCCATCTTCTGGATGAGGTAGTGATCCTGGAGGAGGATGGGGCCGTCCGGCCCGGCGGTCAGCGAGTGCTCATCGCTCGCCGCGGGGATGCCCGCGTCCGTGGTGGTGACGTACGGTTGATCGGACATTCGAGCGGATCCTCCTCGGAGAGTGGCAATCAACGGCAGTGTACGCGGTGGGGCCCTGACTCCCGTCGGCGGCCCAGGCGAGGCGATCGGTGCGGAGTGACGACACGGTGACGAAGTACGTCGGAGCGCTCGACCAGGGCACGACGAGCACCCGGTTCATCATCTTCGACCACGCTGGGCGCGTTGTCGCGAAGGATCAGCAGGAGCACGAGCAGATCTACCCGCAGGCGGGATGGGTGGAGCACGATCCCCTCGAGATCTGGCAGCGGAGCGTCGAGGTCACCCGCGGCGCTCTCACCAGGGCCGGCATCGCGGCCGGTGATCTGGCCGCGGTCGGCATCACGAACCAGCGCGAGACGACGGTCGTCTGGGATCGCTGGACCGGCAGGCCGATCCATAACGCGATCGTCTGGCAGGACACCCGGACCGACCGGATCATCGACGAGCTCGCGAAGGACGGCGGTCAGGATCGCCTCCGGGCGAAGGTCGGCCTTCCCCTCGCCACCTACTTCTCCGGCCCGAAGGTCGCGTGGCTGCTCGACAACATCCCGGGCGCACGAGCGAGGGCGGAGGCGGGCGACCTGCTCTTCGGCACCATCGACAGCTGGTGCATCTGGAACCTCACCGGCGGTGTCGCCGGCGGTGTCCACGTCACGGACGTGAGCAACGCGAGCCGGACGATGCTCATGAACCTCCAGACCCTCGACTGGGACGACGAGATCCTCCGCCTCATGGGGATTCCGCGCTCCATGCTGCCGCACATCGGTGCGTCGAGCGAGGTCTACGGGACCGCCGTCGGCGATCTCGCCGGCGTCCCCGTGGCGGGCGATCTCGGCGACCAGCAGGCGGCCTTGTTCGGTCAGACGTGCTTCTCCGCCGGCGAGGCGAAGAACACGTACGGCACCGGGTGCTTCATGCTCCTCAACACGGGTCCCCGGGTCGTCCCATCGAAGCACGGCCTCCTCACGACCGTCGGATACAGGATCGGCAGCCAGCCCGCGGTCTACGCGCTCGAGGGCTCCATCGCGATCGCCGGAGCCCTCGTCCAATGGCTTCGCGACAACCTCGGACTCATCAGGACCTCCGACGAGATCGAGGAGCTCGCCCGAACCGTCGACGACAACGGTGGGGTGTACTTCGTGCCTGCGTTCTCGGGGCTCTTCGCGCCGTACTGGAGGAGCGAGGCGCGCGGCGTCATCGCCGGCCTCACCCGGTACGTCAACAAGGGCCACATCGCCCGGGCGGTCCTCGAGGCGACCGCCTGGCAGACCCGCGAGGTCCTCGATGCGATGAACGCCGACTCGGGCGTCGCCCTGACCGCGCTCAAGGTGGACGGCGGGATGGTCCACGACGAGCTCCTCATGCAGTTCCAGGCGGATGTGCTCGGCGTCCCCATCATCCGGCCGCAG
Organism: Chloroflexota bacterium; assembly: GCA_015478725.1. Classification (NCBI taxonomy): domain Bacteria; kingdom Bacillati; phylum Chloroflexota; species Chloroflexota bacterium. The sequence continues at coordinate 74,273 of JADMIG010000001.1, forward strand.
GTCGCCGAGACCACGGCGCTCGGCGCGGCGTACGCCGCCGGGCTCGCCGTCGGCTACTGGTCGGCGGTGGAGGACCTCCGGGCGAACTGGGCGAAAGACAGGGAGTGGACCCCGACGATGGACGGGGCAACACGCGACCGCGAGTACCGCTCGTGGAAGAAGGCCGTCGCCCGCACCTTCGACTGGCTCGACCGCTGAGGCCGTCGACTCGCCGGCGCACGGGATCCATCATCTGCGGGATGATGCGAGCGACACGTCGGCGGTGAACATCCGCGACGTCCCACGCCGTGGAGTACCGCAGCATCAGCGTCGATCTCGTCGTCCGACACCGCGACGCCACGCTCCCGCGGACCGCGGACGTCCTCATCGTCGGCGGCGGCGCGACTGGCGCGGGCCTCCTCCGCGACCTGAGCCGCCGCGGGCTCTCCTGCGTCCTCGTCGACAAGGGCGACTTTGGGAGCGGCACGAGCGGGAGATATCACGGCCTCCTCCATTCCGGTGCCAGGTACGTCGCGAAGGACCCGCTCGCCGCCCGTGAATGCATCGTCGAGAACCGTGTTGTCCGTCGGATCGCGCCCGCCTGCATCGAGGACACCGGCGGCCTGTTCGTCGCGACCCCCGACGATCCCGAGGACTACGTGGCAGCGTTCCCGGCGCGCTGTGCCGCTGCGGGGATCCCGTGCGAGGAGGTGCCGCTCGGCGAGATGTTCCGCCGTGAGCCCGCCCTCAGCCGGCGGATCCGGCGCGCCTTCCGGGTGCTGGACGCGTCCCTCGAACCGTGGCAGCTCATCGAGGCCAACCTCGCCGAGGCCGAGGACCGCGGCGCCATCGCCCTCGGATACCGCCAGGTCGTGGGGATGGATCGCAACGGCGGGTTCATCGCCTCCGTGGCGATCGCCGATCGACGGACCGGCACGGTCGACCGGATCGCCCCCCGGATCGTCGTTTCCGCCGCTGGTGCCTGGGCCGGCCGGATCGCCGCCCTGGCGGGAGCGCGCCTGGACATGTCGCCCGGCAAGGGGACGATGCTCATCTACAACCAGCGGATGACGGACACGGTCGTCAATCGATGCCATCCGCCGGGCGACGGCGACATCATGGTCCCCGTCCACACCGTGGCGATCCTCGGCACGACGGAGGTCCAGGTCGACGACCCGGACGCCTACGCGATGGACCGCGACGAGGTTGAGGCGCTCATCGTCGAAGGCGAGAAGCTCTTCCCGGAGATCCGGCGGATGCGGCTCCTCCGAGCGTACGCCGGCATCCGGCCGCTCTATTCGGCGGACGACGGCGCGGGCGACGGTCGCGCGATCTCGCGAGCCCATGTCCTCCTCGACCACGAGCGCCGTGATGGCATCGCGAACTTCCTCTCCATCGTCGGCGGGAAGCTCACGACGTACCGGCTCATGGCCGAGCAGACAGCGGATCTGGCCTGCGAGAAGCTCGGAGTGGATGTCCGCTGCACGACGGCCGAGGATCCGCTGCCCGGCAAGGCGCCAGGGCGCCCGTACCACTGGCTCGGCGACCGGCTCGCCGAGCACGAGGCGGCCGGCGGCGGCGATGCGTCGCTCATCTGCGAATGTGAGCTCGTGACGCGGCCCATGCTCGACCGCTTCCTCGCCGATCGCTGGCCGTGCAGCCTCGACGACGTCCGTCGCGGGACACGCCTCGGGATGGGTCCGTGCCAGGGGGCGTTCTGCACGTTCCGGGCGGCCGGCGTGGTCGCCGACGAGGTCGCCAGGCGCGCAATCGCCACGGCGGGGGCAGATCCCCGCGACGCGGCCGCCGAGATCGCCGAGCGAGCCCTCGTCGCGTTCATCCGCGAGCGCTACGCGGGGACCCGGCCGATCGCCTGGGGTCGCCAGCTCCAGGAGCTCTGGCTGGCAACGGGGATCTACTGGGGTTCGCTCGGCATCGACGCGTTCGAGGCGTCGCCGAGGCCGGTCGACGGCCCGTCGGCGGGTCCGCCGGACCTGACCGGGGAGACGACGCATGCCGCGCGCTGACGTCGGCGTGGTCGGCGCCGGCCTGGCCGGCCTGACGGCGGCAATCGGCCTGGCCGATGCGGGTGCCCGTGTCCACGTCCTCGCCGCCGGCCATGCGGCGACGCACTGGGCCCCTGGCACACTCGACGTCGGCGTGGCCCGCGGTGCGGTGACGGCCGGCGACGCGGTCGAACGGCTCGCGGTGCGGCCGGGTCATCCGTACGGCTCGCTCGCCTCGGGCCTCGCCGAGAGCCTCAGCGAGGTACGTTGCATCCTCGCCGCCGAGGGTCTCGACATCGCCGGCGAGCTGACGGATCCGCTCCGCCCGATGCCGACCTCGATCGGCGCCACCCGCCTCGCGGCGATCGTGCCGGACGGGATGTCCGGGGCGCTCGCGCCCTGGGGGCCGGACGAGACGCTCGTCGTGTGCAGCCCGGCCGGATTCCGCGATCTCTGGGCGGAGGCGGTCGCGGCGAGCCTCCGTCGCTCGTCGTCGTGGCGCGGCTATCCCGGCCCGGCCAGGGTCGAGGCGCTCACCATCGAGCTGCCGGGCATGGCCGGCCGGCGGAACGTGAACGGTCTCGAGCTCGCGACGGCGTTCGACGACCCAGCGTGGCGAGACCAGGCGCTCGATGCGATCGCGCGGGCGCTCGACGCGCGGGTCCGTGGTCCGGGCCGGGTCGCCCTTCCCGCGATCCTCGGCCTCCAGGACCACCCCGCTGTCCTCGCCGCCGCGCGGGCCCGATTGCCGCTCGTCCCGTTCGAGGTTCCGCTCGTCCCACCGAGTGTGCCCGGGATGCGGATGTATCGCGCCCTGCGCGAGGCGCTCCGGCGCCGCGGCGGTCGGATCCAGGTCGGGGAGGCGGTCCGCGGGTCGATCGGGCCGGACCGGCGCGTCGACGAGCTCGTCGCCCCCGCCGCCGCGCGCGCGTTCGTCCTGTCCGTGGGAGCCGTCGTGCTCGCGACCGGTGGCATCGTCGGCGGCGGGATCGTCGCCGAAGCCGACGGGACCCTCGTCGAGACCGTCCTCGGCCTCCCGGTGGAGGGGCCGCCGATCGATGCGGCGCTGCTCGGCGATCCGTTCGAGCCGAGTGGGCATCCGCTCGAGGTGGCCGGCGTCCGGACGGACGCCGAGCTCCGACCCATCGCGCCCGGTCGCCCGGACCCGATCGCGGACAACGTCCGGATCGCCGGGAGCCTCCTCGCCGGCCAGCGCTACCTCCGGGAGCACTGCGGCGACGGCATCGCGATCGCCAGCGGCCGATCCGTCGCCCGCTCCCTCGCTGGATCGCGCGCGCCGGTCGCGACCACGACGGACGCGGCGGCGGGCACGGTCCGATGATCGCCGCTCCCCGAGGATCCGTGCCGATCGGCCTGAGCGCCGACGAATGCCTCAAGTGCAACGTCTGCACGACCGTCTGTCCAGTCGCCCGGGTGACGGACCTCTTCCCGGGGCCCAAGTACGCAGGCCCGCAGGCACAGCGGTTCCGGCTCGGCACGACGCTCGCTCCAGGGTCGCCGGGCTCAGCCGCCCTGCCTTCTCCGGACCACACGGTGGACTACTGCTCCGGCTGCGGTTTCTGTTCCACTGCCTGCCCGGCGGACGTGAAGATCGCCGAGATGAACAATCGCGCCCGGGCCGCCCTCCGCGCAGGACATCGGCCGCGGCTGCGCGACTGGCTCCTCGGCCAGACGGACCTCAGCGGTCGGCTCGGCACGCTCAGCGCCCCGCTGGCGAACTGGTCATTGCGGAACGGGCTCTTCCGTTGGCTCATCGATCGGGTCGTGGGGATCCACCGGCACGCACCGCTACCGCGGTTTGCGGGGCGTCCGTTCCGCGCCCGGCTCGGCGACCGGCATCGGTCGGCGGACCCGGCTGGCGCGCCGCCGCCGGACCGCGCCGTCGTGTACTTCCATGGCTGCGCTGCGAACTATTACGAGCCGCACGTCGCGAAGGCGGCGCTCGACGTTCTCGAGCGGAACGGCTTCGCGGTGATCGTCCCGCCGCAGGTGTGTTGCGGCCTGCCGCTCATCAGCAACGGGCTGTATGGCTCGGCGCGCGGCCGGGCCCGGCGGAACCTCGGCGTCCTCGCCGCCTATGCGCGGGCCGGATACCGGATCGTCGGCACGTCGACCTCGTGTACCCACACCCTGAAGTCGGAGTATCGCGAGATGCTCGACCTGGAGGACGACGACGCGCGGGTCGTCGGCGAGGCCACGTGGGACATTTGCGAGTTCCTCCTCGACCTGCACGATCGGGGCCGGCTCGACACCTCCTTCGGCATGATCGAGCGCGCCCTGCCGTACCACGCGCCGTGCCAGCTGCGGAGTCACGGGATCGGCCTGCCGGCGCTCGACCTGTTCGCGCTCGTTCCCGGGCTCGACGCGACGGACATGGATCACGACTGCTGCGGCATCGCCGGGACGTACGGCCTCAAGAGCGAGAAGTACGACATCGCGATGGCCGTCGGCGAGCCGCTGTTCCGGAAGATCCGGGCGATGGGCGCGACCGAGGCCGCCTGCGACTCCGAGACGTGTCGCTGGCAGATCGAGGCGGCGACCGGGGCACGCCTGGTCCACCCGGTCGAGATCCTCGCCGAGGCCTACGCGGCGTGGTCGGGCGGAGTGGCAGCCGGGTGATCCTCGTCGTGGGCGCGGGAGCGGTCGGGAGCTTCCTCGGCTCGATCCTCGCCGCCGGAGGAGCGGACGTCGTGCTCCTCGGCCGCCCGAGCCCGGAACCCGTGGGGCCGGCATCGCTGACCCTCGTCGAGCCGGACGGATCGAAGCGCACGCTCGCCGTGGCCCGCGGCGGCGCGGCGGACAGCGTCACGGTCGAGCCCGACCTCACGATCCTCGCCGTGAAGATGGCCGACCTCGAGGCCGCGATCGACGTCGTTGCCCGCTGGCCGTCGACGACGATCGTCGCGGTCGAGAATGGGATCGGCGCCGACGCGCTGCTCCGCGAGCGCCGACCGACCGGCGGTCTCGTCGCTGGATCGCTGACGACATCGGTGGAGCGCGACGGCGCTACCGTCCGCCGCTTGTCGCAGGGAGGCATCGGCCTCGCCCCGGTCAGGGGAGCCGTGGGGCCGCGGATCGCCGCCCTCGCCGCGCGGCTCGAGTCGGGCGGTCTGCGTGTCGTCGAGACGGCGGACGCCGCCGCGATGCGCTGGTCGAAGCTCCTCGTCAACCTCGTTGGCAACGCGACGAGTGCGATCCTCGATGTCGATCCGGGCGACGTGTACCGCGATCGAGCGCTCTTCGCCATCGAACGCGGCCAGCTGCGAGAGGCGCTCGAGGTCATGCGCCGGCTCGGGATCCAGCCGATCCGGTTGCCCGGAGCGGACGCCCGGCTTCTTGTGGCATCGACTCGCCTCCCGGATGCCCTGGTGCGGCCCGTGCTCGGCCGGATCGTCGCCGGCGGCAGGGGAGGAAAGGACCCGTCATTGCGGCGGCACGTGCGCAGCGGCCGCCCGCCGACCGAGGCCGCCTGGCTCAATGGATCGGTCGATCGTGCGGCACGGACGATCGGATTCCGGGCACCCCTGAACGCGCGCCTCGCCGACCTCGTGGGCGAGGTCGCGGCCGACCCCGATCGCCGCGCCTGGTTCCGCGCCCGCCCCGACCGGCTCCTCGCGGAACTCCCCCGGTAGCTCGATGCAACGCGACCCCGGCAGCCCGCCGAGGCGCCCCGGACGCTCGATATACTGGCCAGATATGGACACGACGACGCTCGGCCTGGCGCTCGTCTCGGTCGTGGGCGCCTATCTAATCGGCGCGATACCGTTCGGCGTCGTCGTCGCCAAGGTGTCGGGTGGGCCGGATCCGCGGACCCTCGGCAGCGGTCGGACCGGCGGGGCGAATGTCCTGCGGGCGCTCGGGCCGCGGGCGGCCGCCGCCGCCGGGCTGCTCGACCTGCTCAAGGGCAGCGTGGCCGTGGCGATCCCGATCGCCCTCGGCGCGGGGATCGTCGTCGAAGGCCTCGCCGTCCTCGCCGCGATCGTCGGCCACAGCCGCTCGATCTACATCGGCTTCCACGGTGGCCGGGGCGTGTCCCCGGCGTTCGGCTCGCTCCTCGTCCTCGCCCCACTCGTCGCGCTCGTGATCGTGCCGGTCTTCGCCGCGATCATCGCCCTGACGCGCTACTCGTCGCTCGGATCGCTCGCCGCGTCGGCCCTCGCCGGGATCCTCCTCGTGATCCTCGTCGTCGTCGGCGGCCTGCCACCGTCTCACCTCATCTACGCCATCGGCGGACCGGCCCTCATCTGGCTGTTCCACGCCGACAACATCGGCCGGCTGCTCGCCGGGAAGGAACGGACGATCGACCAGCGCTCCTGATCGGCATGCGATGGAGCGGACTGGTACTGCCGACGGGCGCCACTCCCTGACCGAAGTACGGCTTGTCGCCTCCTGGTCCGCACCGCCACACTCCCCTCACCAGCGGGCCGGACTGCACCCGTGTGTACCCCACGGGATCGCTCCGGCTCCGCACCGTACGAGGCGACGAATGGCATCGATGGCCGTCAGCGAACTTGGACCCATGCTCACCGCGACCGAGGTGGCGCAGATGCTCCACCTCCACGTCAACACGGTGAAGCGGCTCGGCGATCGTGGCGAGCTGCCCTTCTACCGCGTCTGCAAGCGGGGCGATCGGCGGTTCCGGCTCGACGACATCATGGCCTTCCTCGCCCGCAACCGCTGACCGTCAGGACCCGACGCCCTCCAGGCGCGGGATCCGGCTCAGGGCATCGCCGAAGATCTCGAGCGCCTCGAGGATCTCCGCGCTCGTCACGTCGATCGGCGGGATCCAGCGGACCACCTGGTGGGCGACGCCGCAGCTGAGGACGAGGAGGCCGTCGTCCGCGCAGCGGGCGACGAGCGCATCGCAGGTCTGCCCGTCAGGAGCCTTCGTCGCCCGATCAGCGACGAACTCCACCCCGACCATGAGACCCGGCCCCCGGACGTCGCCGATCCGGTCGTCCTCGGCCATGAGCCGGCGGAGCCCCGCCGTGAGCTCGGCACCACGCGCGGCCGCGTTCTCGACGAGCCCCTGCTCGCGGATCGTGCGGACCACCGCGAGACCCGCCGCGCAAGCCACCGGGTTGCCGCCGTACGTCGACCCGTGGGCGCCCCGCCCCCAGCGCTCCTGGAGTGGGCGGGCGCTGACGATCGCCGAGAGTGGAAGGCCGTTCGCGATCGCCTTGGCGAGGCAGACGACATCGGGGACGATGGCGGCGTGCTCGAAGGCCCACATCCGCCCGGTCCGGCCGAAGCCCGTCTGCACCTCGTCCGCAATGAGGAGGATGCCGTGCTCGTCGCAGAACGCCCGCAGGCCGTGCAGGAAGGCCGCCGGCGCCGGGCGGTAGCCGCCCTCGCCCTGGACGGGCTCGATGAGGATTCCGGCGATCGATTCGGCCGGGACCGTGCTCGCAGTCAGGGCCCGCAGCTCGTCGAGGCAGACGCGTGTCGCCAGCTCCTCGTCGCCACCGAAGTCGCCATAGACGGCGGGGAATGGGATGAGGTGGACCTCCGGCAGGAGCGGTTCATATCCCCGCCGGTAGTTGAGATTGGAGCTCGTGACGGACGTCGCCCCGAGAGTCCGACCATGGAACGCACCGCGGAACGCGACGATCGCCGGACGGCCGGTGACCCGCCGGGCGAGCTTGAGCGCGCCTTCGATCGCCTCCGACCCCGAGTTGAGGAAGAACACCGTGTCGAGCGGCTCCGGGAACGTCGCTGCGAGCTCGGTCGCGAGCCGTGCGACCGGTTCCGCATAGCCGATCGCGCCGGTCGGGACGATGAGTCGGTCCACCTGTTCGTGGATCGCCTTCGTGACCGCCGGATGATGGTGGCCGAGTGCCGAGACGGCGATGCCGTTCGCGAAGTCGAGGTACGCCCGGCCGTCCGTGTCGTAGAGGCGGTGGCCCTCGCCGTGACTCCAGCTCCGCTCGAAGTAGCGACCAAGGACGGGGGTGAGGTGCGGACGCGAGAGGGCGGCGAAGTCGAGGCGGTCGTCGGTCGGCGTCGTCATGAGGCGTCCTTGTGATCGTGCGGAGGAGGGGAGGGGATCGGCCGAGTATACGGGCGCGTCCGGCACGAGCCGGGCCTCCACCCGCCAGGTTGCCCCCGGCGCCCGGTTCGGCCGGCCCGCCGCCCATACAATCGGCCGGTGACGCCGCCTCCGCCGCCGGATCCGTCGCGCCCTGTCTCATGGTCCGGGATGGAGCTCGCGATCCTCGCCGCGATCGCGGACACGTTCGCCATCGCCACGGCGCCCGGCGACGCCGAGCGCCGGGCCGAACTCGCCACCGCCGCGATCGACCGGCTCGACCCGGGGCAGGCGAACCAGCTCCGGCTCGTCCTCCGGCTCATGCGGTCCTCGGCCGTGAGCCTGGCCGTGGTGGGCCGGCCGACGCCGTTCGACCGCCTCGATCGACGCGGGCGAGAGCGATACCTTTTGCGCTGGGCGACGTCCCCGGTCCCGCTCCAGCGAGCCGCGTTTCAGGCCCTCAAGAAGCTGTCGTGTTTCCTCGCCTACGCGGATCCGGGGATCGGAGCGCCGAATCCCCGGTGGGCGGAGGTCGGTTATCGGCCGCCGCTCGAGCCGGTCACGCCTGATCCGACGCCGATCGTCCCGCTCGACACCTCCGCGGTCGATTTCCTCGATGCGGATGTCGTCATCGTCGGGTCCGGAGCGGGCGGCGGGGTCGCCGCGGCCGAGCTCGCCCGGGCCGGCCGTTCTGTCGTCGTCCTCGAGGCGGGCCAGTTCGTGCCAGAGCCGGAGATGCCGACTGATGAGCTCGCCGCGTACGACCGACTGTACCTCGATCACGGCCTGACGGCGACGGCAGACGGCGCGGTGTCGGTCCTCGCCGGTTCCGGCGTCGGTGGCGGCACGACGATCAACTGGATGACCTCCATCCCCCTCCAGCCCGCGGTCCGCACCGAGTGGGTCCGCGACCACGGGCTCGATGGGCTCGACGGGGCTGAGTTCGGGGCCGACCTTGCGGCCCTCGAGGCGGAGCTCCGGCTGCAGGGACCGCCGAACGTCCCGCCGAAGGACGCGGCGATCCTCCGGGGAGCGGCCGCGCTCGGCTGGGAGGCGGCGGAAACCCGCCGCAACGGCAGCGGCTGCGGCGACTGTGGGTCATGCCCGTTCGGCTGCCGGCGCGGCGCGAAGCAGAGCGGCCTTCGTGTCCACCTCGCGGCGGCATGGCGGGCCGGGGCGAGGATCGTCGCCGATGCGACGGTGGGGCGAGTCCTCATCTCCGGCGGCCGCGTCACGGGCGTCGAGGGGACGCTCGTCGGCGGACGTCGGCTCGCCGTCCACGCCCGCCAGGTGGTCGTTGCCGCGGGAGCGCTCCGGACGCCCGCGGTCCTCGCCCGGAGCGGGGTCGGCCATCCCGCCGTCGGGCGGTTCCTCCGGCTCCATCCGGTCGCCGTCGTCGGCGCCTTCTTCGACGCGCCGGTCGAGATGTGGTCCGGAACCATGCAGGCGGCACGCTCGCTCGAGTTTCTCGAGTCGCGTTCGACGGATGGATCGGGATTCGTGATCGAGTCGGCGCCCGGGCATCCCGGGCTCATCGCGCTCGCGTTCCCCTGGGAGTCGGGGCAGGCGTTCGGCCGGCTCATGGGACGGGTTCGGAACGTCGCACCGCTCATCGCCATCTGCCGCGACCTCGGTTCGGGGCAGGTGGGACTGACCGCGAGCGGTCAGGTGCGAATCGACTATCGCGTCGGCCCGACGGAGATCGACACGCTCCGGCGGGGCCTCGTCGCCCTCGCCCGGCTCGGCCGGGCAGCCGGGGCCCGCGAGCTCGTCGCACTCGGCACGCCGGCGGCTTGGTCCCGGGACACCGAGGACCGGGTATTCGCGGCGTACCTCGATCGGCTCGCCCGATTCGACTTCGGACCGAACCGCGGCCTCGTCTTCTCGGCCCATCAGATGGGCACGGCCCGGATGGGAACGTCGCGGCGGGACCACGTCTGCGATGAGCGAGGCCGGGTCCGCGCCGACGCGCGCGGCCGTCTCGTGGATGGACTCTACGTCGCAGACACGTCGCTCTTCCCGACCGCCATCGGCGTCAATCCGATGCTGACGGCGATGCTTCTCGCCCGCCGGGTGTCGCGGACGGTCGTCGCCGAGGCGTGATCAGACGACCTCGCCGGCCTCGTCGACGACGGCGGGCGTCGCGGGTCGGGCAACGCGGGCTGGCGGGGCGGTCCGGCTTCGGGCCGTGACGATGAGGGCGACCGCACCGACGATGACCACCGCCGCGACCACCGTCCGCCCGGACAGCGCCTCACCGAGGAAGATCGCACTGAGGACGAAGGCGACGATCGGGTTGACGTAGGCGTACGTCGCGACCTTGGGGAGCGGTGCCACCCGGAGGAGCCAGACGTACGTCGTGTAGCCGATGCCGCTGCCGATCGTCACGAGATAGGCGAGCGCAGCCCACGAAGCCGGCGTGACCGCGGCGAGCGAGAAGCCACGAGCCTCGTCGGTGATGAGCGCCATGACCGCGAGGACCACACCGCCGCACAGCATCTGGATCGCCGTCGCGACGAGCGGCAGGCGCGGCAGCCGCGCTCGATGCGACGAGTAGAGCGAGCCCGATGCCCAGCAGATCGGCGAGATGAGGACCGCGAGGAGTCCGCCGGGGTCGAGGGCAAGGGTTCCGCCTGCCGGGGCGACGAGGATCGCCACGCCGACCACGCCGAGGGCGATCCCGACGACCACAATCCGCGGCAGGCGTTCGCCGAACACGATCCGGCCGAGGACCGCGACCCAGACCGGCATGAGCGCGATGAGCAGGGCGGTGATCCCCGACGGCACCGTCCGCTCGCCGAGGGCGACCATGCCCATGCCGCCCCCGAGGAGGAGGGCGCCCACGATGAACGAATCGCGGACCTCTCGCCGCGTGACCGCGAGGGCCGGGCGTCCTTCGCGGATGACGGAATAGCCGAGCAGGAGGAGTCCGGCGAGGAAGAAGCGCCCCGACGCCATGAGGAACGGCGGCATCGTCTCGACGGCGATCTTGATCCCGATGTACGTCGAGCCCCAGACGACATACAGCGTCGCGAGACCGGCCCACAGGGCGAGTGGTGTCGCCGACATCGCGGGCGCGATGGCTCCGGGACCCGCGGGCGTGGCTTCGGGTGCCGCGGTGCCAGGCGTCGTCGCAACGCCGCTTGTCATAGTCGACTGGTCCAAGATGGGCGTACTGTAGCGGCTCTGACCCGCCTGCGCTCGTCGCTCGCTCCGCGAGGCTCCGTTCGACGGGCGGGAAGGGTCGCCACCCGCCGACTGACCGTCTGCCCTCATGCCCCGAACTGAGGTCAGGCCGCCATGCGGACCGGTCGGCACGATCGGCAGGGGCGATAGCCGCGTGCCTCGGCGTCACCGAGCGACCGGAACGGAACGCGGTGCGCGTCCACGATCCGCCGCGCGTGGCGGCACGTCGGGTGGCAGACGACCCGGGTCGTGTTGGACCCGACGAAGCGGATGCCGCTGACCGCGAGCGCCTCGAGGCGGTCCGGATCGGCACCCTCCCAGGTGAGGAGCGAGTGCTTGTTCTCGGGCCCGCCGAGCGAATACCGGCCGATGTGTCCGTCCGTCCGGACCACCCGGTGGCACGGGATGACGAGCGGGATCGGATTCTTCGCCAGCGCCGTTCCCACCGCCCGGACCGCCGCCGGATGGCCGATCTCCGCGGCGATCCAGCCGTACGGCCGGACCTCACCGCGGGGGATCTCGGAGGTCTTGTCGAGGACGGCCCGCTCGAAGGCCGTCCGCCCGCGGAGATCGACCGGCACGTGAGCCCGGCGATCACCGGCGAGGCGCCGCTCGATCACGCGGGCGAGCCGGGTGGGGAGCGTCGCGACCCGGCGGATCGGCCGATGGAGTGCCGCCCGGAACTCGGCCTCGAAGGCGGACGCCTCGCCGGTGCCGGAGATCGTCGAGACGCCACGGCCATTCCAGGCGACCCACATCGGCCCGATCGCGGTCTCGATCGGCGCGTAGTCGTCGGCGAGGCCGAGGATGACGAGGGTGTCGCCGACGAGCGTCGGCGGTGCCGCGACTGCGAGGCCGCGCAGGGCCTCCTCGATCGAAGCCGTCGAGCGGTCGCCCGTGGTCGAAGTCATGCGATCGACTCCTCTCGTTCGGCCGCCTCGAAGGCGGCGCGGAGCAAGGCGAGGCCCCGGTGGACCTGGGCGCGGATCGTGCCCTCCGGCCGGCCGAGGACCTCGCTCATCTCCTCGTAGGACAGGCCGTCGACGTGCCGGAGCACGACTGCCGCCCGATAGCGGGCGGGCAGACCGGCGACGAGGGCGGCCCAGTGCGCGGCCGACTCGCGCCGGGCGAGCCGCTCGTGCGGTGTGTCGGACGGCCCGGCGGCAGCGGTGAGGTGCGGTGCATCGGTGAGCACCGTCGTCGGGAGCCGGTGGCGCGCGACCCGGCTCCGACAGAGGTTGATGACGATCGTCGCGAGCCAGGCCCGAAGCCGGAGCTCGGCGATCCGCTCCGATCCGTACGAGCCGAGCGCCCGGTGTGCGCGGACGAACGCGTCCTGGGCGATCTCCTCCGCGTCCGCCGGGTCGCCGAGGAACCGGAGGGCGATCGAGTAGCAGCGGTCGGCGTGCGCCCGAACGAGCGCCTCGAAGGCGCCGTCGAGGTCGCGGGCGAGGGCGTGGAGCAGGTCGTCGTCGTCCATCACACTCCAGAACCAGCGGGGTGTGCGTAGCGTTGCACTATCATCCGTCGCGCTGGCGCTCGCCGATCGGAGGTCCGATGTCCGTTATCGAGCGCCACGCGGAGCGCCTCGGGATCGTCCTCGCCTCGGTGCTGTGGATCGCGATGGTCGCCAGCTCCGGGGTCCATTTCGACGTGACCGTCCCGCCGTTCGGCAACGTGCCCGTGGGGCCGGCCCTCGACGCTCGGGCGTACTGGGAGGCGGACCTCGCCCATCCGTACGCGAACGCGAGTGCCGGCGTCCCGGGGGCGTATCTCTACTCGCCGGCCTTTCTCCTCGCGCTCGCCCCGCTCCGCGTCCTGCCATGGCCGCTCTTCGTCGCCGTCTGGGTCGCGATCCTCCTCGTCGCTCTCCGCTGGCTCGTCGGCCCGCGGCTGCTCGGGCTCGCCGTCATCGTCGCCTTCCCGGAGCTGTGGGGAGCGAACATCGTCATCCTCATGGCGGCGGTCGTCGTCGCCGGGTTCGCCCGACCCGGCGCCTGGGCCTTCAACCTCCTGACGAAGGCGACACCGGGCGTCGGCCTGCTCTGGTTCGCCGTCCGTCGCGAGTGGCGGGCCCTCGCCGAGGTCGCACTCGTGACCGCTGCGATCGTGGCGCTGAGCTACCTCGCGTTGCCGGGCGCCTGGGCCGACTGGATCGGCGTCCTCCGCGGCAACACCTCGGCACCCGGGACGTGGGCCTCCCTCAACGTCCCGCTCCTCATCCGCGCGCCGTTCGCCGTCGCCGTCCTCGCGTGGGCCGCCTGGACCGGCCGCCGCTGGGCGGTCCCGATCGGCTGCCTCCTCGCCCTGCCCATCCTCTGGTATGGCGGCTTCGCGATGCTCCTCGCGATCGTCCCGCTCCGCTGGCCAGCGCTGACGGGGAGGGAAGGGATTCCGGCGGCCGCCGCGAGTGATGGCAGTCGCTCCCGTCGCCGCGCGTCGTGACCTCTGACCCGTGCCTGCGTCCCCGCGTCGTGGCTGCGTCCCCGGCGCCCGTCCAGCTGGAACACCCGCAGTTCCATCCGGCGCACGGTGAACCCGCGCCGCCTCTTCCTGACCTTGTTGCGCGTCGACCGGAACGCCGGCCGTTCCAAACGACACAGGAACGACGCTCTCGTCACCATCCGTACCGGATCGTGCGTCAGCTGGAACGCTGACCGTTCCATGGCCGCGCCGTCCGCTCGGCCCACTCCATGTCCGGTCCGGCTATCGCCCCGCGACGTACGAGTGCGCCTCGGTCGCCAGGCGATCCCAGTCGAGGTCGTTGACGGGCTGGATCGCCATCGCCCATTCGCGCATCGGGCGGGCCTTGCCGGCATCGAACCGGATCGCCGCGCCGGAGTCGACGAGCTCGTCGACGCGCTCCTTCGGCAGCTTCACGACGAGCCGATCGCGGACGAGCATGGCGAAGATCCGACCGCCGACGCGGAGACCGGGATTCGAGCCGAAGCCTGTTCCGGGGGTCACGTCGGCCGCAGTAGCGAACTGCCGGGCGAGGCGCTCGAATCGCTCGAGCGGCGTGTCGTCAGGCACGGTGTGACCTCTCCTCGCGATCGGCGTCATCGTGCCCACCCTGCACCTGCGAACCGCCGTCCGGCGTCCGGCCCGACCGCCTCGATCTCGCCGGTGGGCTGGATGAGGAAGATCCAGATGTCCCAGCTGCAGTGGCTCACAACGAGCGCGCCGAGGGGGACGCCCGCGGCGTACAGCACCGCCCAGTGGGCACCGGCCACGCCAGCCGCGCCCATGAGCGTGAAGTTGCCGGTCACCACGTGGACCCCGCCGTAGGCGGCCGTGGCGAGAGCGGCGCCGCGCCAGCGCCCGTAGCGTCGCATGAGCGCCGACTGGACGAAGCCCCGCCAGAAGAGCTCCTCAGCCGGTCCGACGATCGTCGCGAGGCGGGTCGCGATCTCGGCCCGTGGGCGCAGTGTCCGGAGGGCATAGATGTCGCGGATCTGGCGCTCGCCGCCCGGCACGAAGCGGCGGGCGAAGCGGTCCCCGACGCCGAACGTCAGGTAGAGGACCCAGGCGGACGCGAGGCCGACCGGGAGGTGCCAGAGGCGCAGCCGGAAGCGGCGGGACGGCGCCGAGGCGACGAGCGAGAAGCCGCCGAGCGCCAGGCCGGTCAGCGTCATCCGCTGCCAGAACCGCTCGCGCGGGCCGCGGAACGTCGCGCTGAACGCGGCGACGGCCGCACCGAGGCCGACGGCGAGGATCGGCAGGCCCGGCCCGTCGGGTCGCCCGACCCCGCCGGCAGCGACCCGCCGCGAGGTCGCCGATCGCGACGTCGCCGATCGCCGCCTCACCCGCGGCCGACCCCGGACACGAGGATGCCGGCGACGAGGAGGGCGCCGAACACCATGTGGAGGCGCGCGGTCTGGAGATCGATCATCGCGATCGCCCGCATCTGACCCGTCGCACCGAGCTCGGCCGAGCGGATGACCTGGGCGAGGAACGGGAGCGAGAGGATCGCGAGCAGCGTGGCCGGCGGGAGCAGTCGCGCCGCGACCGCGAGGCCGAGCGCCATGTACGCGCCGAGGACGAGGGCCACGTAGACGTAGTGGGCGTACTCGCGGCCGATGTCACCGGACAGCGTCCGGATACCGGCCCGCGTGTCCTCACCGATGTCGCGCCACTCGTTGCCGTCGAGGATCGCCGCAACGAGGAGGCCGACCGGGATCGAGGCGATGAGCGCCTCCACCGACCAGTCGCCGGAGACCGCGAAGTACGTACCCTCCACCATGAGCGGCCCCATGAGGAAAAAGACGAGCGGTACGCCGAGGGCGCGGTACTTGTACTCGAACGGCGGTGCCGTGTAGAAGAACCCGCCGGCGAGCCCGAGCAGCCCGAGCCCGACGATCGCCGGGCCACGGAGCGTGATGAGGTAGACGCCGACGGCCACGGCGAGGGCGAATGCCGCCGCCGCGACGACGAACGCCGTGCGCTCGGTGATCCGGCCCTTGACGAGAGCGTGACTCGCCCGCGGCGAGGTGATCGAGTCAATGCCGCGGCGGACGTCGTAGATCTCGTTGACGACGTTCGTGCCGGAGTGGAGGAGGACGCCGCCGACGAGGGCTGCGATGAACGGTCCGATGGTGAACCGGCCATCGACCGCCGCGAGCGCGCCGCCGGCGAGGACCGGGATGACGGACGCGGTGTAGGCGAATGGCCGGAGGATCTCCCAGACCCCGCCGCCTCGCCGGCGGAGGAGGCCGCCGAGACCGAGGCGCCGGTCGTCGTCGAGGCCTCGAAGGCCCGAGCGGGTCCCATCGACGACCGCGGGAGCATCGCCCACGGGTTCCTCCGTCGCGGCCGCCGGCAGCTCCGCGTAGAGGGTCGCGGCCGCGACGAGCTCCTCGACCTGACGCTCCTCCTGGACCACCGGCTGGAGGAGCGGCAGCCCGAGACCCGCGTCGCGATGGAAGGCCATCGCCCGATCGGCGATCTCCTCGCGTGTGCCGCACAGCATGAACGCGTCGAGGAGCTCGTCCGGGATGAGGTTGCCGGCGGTCGTGTAGTCCTCCACCCGCCATGCCGCGGCGACGCGGTCGCGAAGCTCCCGATCGAAGCCCGCCCGGGCGAGCGAGACGTCCGAGAGGATCGACATCATGTAGATGACGAACGGCTCGCGCTTCGCCCGATTGAGCGCCTCCCGACGGGTCGCATCGACCAGGGAAAGGAGGTAGCCGGCGGTCTCGAGGGAGGCCGGATCCCGACCAGCGTCCGTGGCGGCGGCCCGCAGCCGCTCGAGGATGCCGCGCAGGCTGGGGATCGATTCCGCCGGGCGGGCGAGATAGCCGTCCGCCTTCTGCCCCGCGAGCGCGACGAACTCCTTGCGGTAGGCCGCGACGACGATCGGGATCCTGTGGGTCGGCGGGAACATCGGCTGGATCGGCGGCAGGCCGGGGGTCGCCGACGGCAGCCGCTCGCCGGCCCACAGCGCGCGGAGCTCGTCGATCGTCGTCGAGACGCGGGCAAGCGCGGCGTCCGGCTCGTACGGGATGCCCATCTGCTTCAGTCGGAGCGGGAGCCCGGTCCCGAGGCCCATCACGATCCGCCCGGGAAGCATCTCATCGAGCGCGGAGCCGGTCATGGCAAGGACGACGGGATGGCGGGTGTTCGGGTTCACCGCCCCGAGCGCGACGCGGAAACCCGCCTCGCCCTCCACGAACCCGCCGTCCCCGTCGTTTCCGATCGCCGCCGCGATCGCCGAGCCGAAGCTCACCGCATCGCGTTCGTAGTAGCTGTCGTGGATCCAGACCGAATCGAGGCCGGCGTCGCGGGCGCGTCGGGCCCAGGCGACGACATCGTCGACGTCGCCTCGGGCGGCGAGGCCGAGGCCGATCGGCCTGGCGAGGGTACGCATGGGGTCGGGCGCTCCTGTGCACGAGCGGGGTCGTCCGGCATTCTACCGCCTCGGCCCGCACTTGCTCATTCGCGGGAGCACGTTTCGCGGATCGTTCCGGCACAGGGGCCGATGGCCGGCGCACGCACGACGAGTGGGACAATTCGCCGCATGCGCCTCGACGCTCGTCTCGCCACCGCCGGCTGGCAGCAGGACGCCGTGGCGATCGTCCTCGAGCGTCTGCGGCGGGTCGGGTTGGACGTCGATCCGCCCGACCCGTCGGGTCCCGAGCCGGATGGGCTGCGCGCAGTCGATATCGTCGCGATCGGCTGGGCGACGGTCGACGCGGACCGGGCGGCTGGCGGCGCGGCGCTCGAGCCTCGGCCCCGGGACCCGCATCTCGGGGCGATCGCCCTCCTCCTTGTCGGCCCGTCCGCGCCGGAGGCTCTCCCGGTCGCACTGCTCGAACCGGACACGGAGGGACGGATCGCGGCGACGCTCGCCCGTCACGGCGAAGGTCCAGCCGCCCTGTACGTGCGGGCCGATGTCGATCTCACTGCGCAGCTCGAGTCCATCCGGCGGATCGGTGGTCGTGCGACGACGGTCGCGGACGGCCCGTTCGGCCCGTCCGCCCTGGTACTCGACGACCGGCCATCCGGCCCGCACCTCATCCTCGTCGGGCGGGCTACCATCGCAGCCTGACGAAGGGAGCGCGAATGACCGATCCGGGGGTCCTCGAGGTCCGCCCCGCGACACCCGCCGACGCCGAGCGGATCGCCACCCTCTTCACGGACGAGGGATATCCCGTCGGCCCGACGGACGTCGTCGCCCGTCTCACCCGATTCGCCGAACCCGGCTCTGCCGTCTTCGTCGCCGCCAGCGGCGACGAACTCCTCGGGTTCGTCGCCCTCCATCTCGTGCCCCGGTTCGAGACGGACGACCCGTTCGCCCGGGTGGTCGCGCTGGTCGTCGATGCCGGCGTCCGCGGGCGGGGAGTCGCTCACCGCCTGATGGCGGAGGCGGAGCGTGTCGCGCGAGACGGCGGCGCGGCGTTCATCGAGGTCACCTCCGGGCACCATCGGCCCGAGGCGCGACGGCTGTACGAGGCCCTCGGCTATGACGCAGCCGTCGCCGCGTACCTCCGCAAGCGCCTGTGACCGCGATCGAGGCGACGACGGTCATCCGCGCCGTCGAGGTCCACAAGACCTACGGCGCCGTCCACGCCGTCGACGGGGTCTCGTTCCATGTCGCCCGTGGCGAGGTCTTCGGCCTCCTCGGACCGAACGGGGCGGGGAAGACGACGACGGTCGAGATGCTCGAGGGCCTCCGCCGGCCCGACTCCGGCAGCCTCGAGGTCCTCGGCATCGACGTGGCCCGCCAGCCGGACGCGCTGAAGCAGCGGATCGGCGTGACGCTCCAGACCGCCGAGCTCTACCCGAAGCTCACCGTCGTCGAGGTGCTCGACCTGTTCCGCAGCTTCTACCGGCGGACCATCCCGACGGACCGGCTCATCGATTCGCTCGGGCTCGGCGAGCGCCGGCTCGCCCAGACACGCCAGCTGTCGGGCGGCCAGCGGCAGCGACTGGCGGTCGCGCTCGCCCTCGTCAACGATCCGGAGGTCGTCTTCCTCGACGAACCCACAAGCGGCCTCGACCCGGCGGCGCGGCGATCGCTGTGGGACCTCATCCGCGGCCTCAAGGCGGAGGGCAAGACCATCCTCCTCACGACCCACTACCTCGAGGAGGCGGAGATCCTCTGCGACCGCCTCGCGATCATGGATCACGGCCGGATCATCGCCCTCGGCACGGTCGATGAGCTCGTCGAGAGCCGTTCGTCGGAACGGACGATCCGTTTCGACCGGATCGAGACACTGGCCGAATCCGACCTCGCCGCCCTGACCGGCGTCGACCAGGTCGCCAACGATGACGGGGTCACGCTGCTCTACACGCGGGATGTCCCGGGCACCATCGGCGGGCTGCTCGCGGCGACGAACGCGCTCGGCGTGGAGCCGGAAAACCTCGGCATCCGGCGACCGTCGCTCGAGGACGTCTTCCTCGACCTCACCGGCCGCGCACTGCGGGACTGACCACCGGATGACCGCCCTGCTCACGCTCACCCTCGCGAACATCCGGAGCTTCCTGCGGGATCGGGCGGCGCTCTTCTGGACCCTCGCCTTCCCGCTCATCTTCGTCATCCTCTTCGGCCTCATCTTCCAGGGCGGGAACAGCACCCTCAAGCTCGGCTGGGTCGATCTCGACGGATCGGCGGCCTCGGCCGGGCTCCACGACGCGTTCGCCTCGGTCAAGGGGATCGCGCTCACCGTCGAGTCGCACGATGCAGCGCTCGAGCAGATGCGGAGCGGCAAGGTGAGCGCCGTCCTCGAGGTGCCCAGGGGCTACGGTGCTCGGGTGGCATCGGCCGGTGGCGGCGCCTCGGCTGCGGCCGGAGCTCCGGCGACGATCACCGTCTACACGGACCCGAGCCAGGCGTCGACGACCGGGCTCGTCGAGCAGGTGGTCGGTGGCGTCCTTGGGGTGGTCAACCTCGGCGGTCGCCCGCCGATCGTCGAACCCGTCGTGAGGAGCGTCCAGACCCAGGATCTCAACGGGATCAGCTACCTCGTCCCGAGCATCCTCGGGATGGCGCTCATGCAGCTCGGCGTCTTCGCGGCGATCCCGCTGGTGGCCGATCGGGAGAAGAAGATCCTCAAACGGCTCAGCGCGACGCCGCTCCGCCGCTGGCAGCTCGTGGGCAGCAACGTCCTCATGCGCCTCCTCATCGCGATCGTCCAGACGCTCATCATCGTCGGCGTCGGCTCGCAGGTGTTCGGCCTCCAGATCGCCGGGAATCTCGCCGTCCTCGGCGGCCTCGTCATCCTCGGCGCACTCGCCTTCATCTCGCTCGGCTACGTCATCGCCTCGTTCGCGCCGTCCGAGGACGCGGCGAACGGGATGACGAGCATCGTCCAGTTCCCGCTGATGTTCCTGTCCGGCACCTTCTTCGTCATCGACCAGATGCCCGGGCCACTCCAGCTCGTCGCCCGATTCCTGCCGCTCACGTATCTGTCCGACGCGCTCCGTCAGGTGATGGTGAACGGCGCCGCGTTCTCGCCGCTGTGGGTCTGTGTCGCGGTCCTCGTCGGCTGGACCGCCGTCTGCTTCGGGATCTCGGCGCGGTTCTTCCGCTGGCAGTAGCGCCCGCTACCAGCGTTCCTCGTGGACGAGCTCGTCGAGCCGGCGGCGGCCACCCGCCCGGAGCGACCGGGTGAGTTCCGACGGATCCGCCGGGTAGCCGAACGAGAGGAGGTACTCGCAGCGTCGGTCCGTCGGGTAGCCGAGGAGCCGACGGGCGAGGTCGTGGTCGTAGACGGTCGCCGGGCAGCTGCCGATCCCGAGCTCCCATGCCGCAAGCTGTATGTTCGCCGCCGCCTGGCCGAGGTCGAACAGGATCGAGAGCGGTGCGTCGGGCCCGTGCGGATCCGGTGTCACCAGGGCGATCGCGACGGCGGCCCCGGCGACGTGCCCGGCCCACGGTCCCACGGTCGAGAGCTCGCCGAGGTGGGTTCGGTCTCGGCAGACGATGAACTCCCAGCGCTGGAGGTTCTTCGAGCTTCCCGATCGCCGGCCGGCGTCGAGGATGCGGCTCACGTGGACCGGTTCGAGCGGTCGATCCGTGAACCGGCGGATCGCATGACGAGTGGCGATGGCGATCCAGGCGCCGCGGACCGTCGGAGCGCCGTCGGACGGGGTCATGTCGACGCCGGCCCGGTCGGCGCGGCCCCCGTCCCGATCGCGAGGGCGCTGAACGCCTCGTCCGCCTCGGCGATGCGGGGCGCCGCCACCGCCGAGGCCCGGTCCGCGGCCTCGGTCGGCGAGAGCGGTCCCCCGAAGGCGTCCGCGAGGAACGAGGCAACCGCGCGACGATACGACTCGTGCTCGTGGAGCCAGCTGTGGTTCCCGCCCTCGACGATGAGGGTCTCGACGCGCCGCGCGCCACCGCCGCGGGCCGCCCGCGCCAGCCGCTCGAGGTGCGAGACGGGGACAACGGCGTCCGCCGACCCGTGGACGAGGAGGATCGGGCCCTCGTATCGCGTGATCGCCCGGCTGGCCGACAGCGCACGGACCGCATGCCCACGCGGTCGCAGGTAGACCCGCGTCGTCAGCTCGGCGAGCGGCGTCGCGAACGGTTCGGGGATCGGGAGTGAGGCGAGACGGAAGGTCTGGCGCGTGAGGCGTCGCGGATCCGCCGGTGCGGAGAGGCTCACGAGGGCGGTGCAGCGATCGCCGGCCCGCGCCGCGGCGATGATCGCGCCGACCCCACCGAGCGAGTGGCCGAGCACGGCGACGGCCGTCACCTCCGCTCGGGCGCTGAGCGCAGCGAGCGCCGCCTCGGCGTCCGCGGCAAACTCGCCGACGCTGATCGGCAGCCGCTCCGGCGGGTTTGCGCCATGGCCGCGGACATCGAACGTAAGGACATGGAATCCCGCGGCGTGGAGCACCTCGGCGTGGGGCAGCGTCCGCGACCGGTTCGACTCCCAGCCGTGGACGATGACGACCCCCGGACCGGGGGCCCCGTCGCGGGCGGGGATGAACCACCCCGGGAGCGCGGCCGCGGAGGATGGGACGGACAGCTCCACGAACGGCAGCCCGAGGTCGGCCGGGCTGACGGTCGGTGGCCGGCGCCGCGGGTAGCCGGCCCGGACGCGGTAGATAAGGGCGAACCGGTAGGCCGCCGCGAGCGGGGCACCCACGAGCCCGGTGAACAGGCCGAGCCGGGCGAGCGGGCGACGGATGGAGCTCATGTCCACAGGGGACGTCACCCGGCGTCGCCTGTCAAGCGCGGGCCGGTAGACTTCGGACGATGCCCGACAGAGACCCACGCGACGTTCTCGGGGTGGCCCGGGACGCGAGCCAGACGACGATCAAGGCGGCCTGGCGGCGCCTCGCCCGCGAACACCACCCGGACGTGGTCGGCGCGGATCCGGCGATCGCCCGCGCAGCGACACGACGGATGGCCCAGATCAACGCAGCGTATGAGGCGCTCCGCGACGCTCCGACGCCCGTTTCGGCGCAGGCGGCGCGACGAGGTCCAGCCGCCACGGACGAACCATGGGCCGGATCGACTGTGCGTCCTCCGTCCGGCCCGCCGCGCGCCCGGCCGACGCGCCCCGTCACCCGCCGTGTCGACACGACGGACACGTTCCAGCCGCGGAATCGGCCGACGACCGTGCGGCCGCATCGGAGCGCCCGTGAGCCCGGACAGTCGCCGCCGCGGACCATCGTCATCGACCGCGAGCCGCCGCGTGCCTCCGATCCCACCGGCCCGCTCCGTCGCTCACGGGCCCGATCGTTCGTCGCACCTGACCCGCCGGACTTCGATGCGGCCCTCGCGATGGAGGTGGCGTTCGGCAAGTTCCGTGGCCACACCCTCGGCGAGATCGCGGCCTTCGAACCGTCGTACATCGACTGGATCGCTTCGACGATCACCCGCGAGCCGGGGCTCGTCGCCGCCGCGCGGGTCATCCGCGACGACCTCGATCGCCGCGGGGTCGTCCGTCGCCGGCGGGAGACGGACCGCCAGCGGCGCGATCGGGAGCGGCACGTTCGGGAGTGGTCGAGGATCTTCGGTTCGGACGACTGACCCGCGATCGGCCGGAATCTCGATCGCCTCCCGTTGGCCGGGAGGCGATCGATGGGTGGCGCTCGAACGATGAGTCCAGCCGTACCGCGATCCGGGCCTGCTGGCCGAATGATCGTGGTTACTCGGCTCGTGGCCGGTGTCCGGATGCTGGCCCACGACCGCCCATGTGCTCCTGGGCAGGCCGCCTGTCCGTCCATCGGCCCGTGACCGACGCCCCAGGGAGTTCCCGGTATCGTCGCGGTCCGGCGTGCCCAGACTGTATGGCCCGCCCGGGCGTCAGGGGAATGGCTCCTCCGTCCCGGTGCGGCGCGGGCGATGGTCGGGCGCATGCGGGCACCATCCCGGGACGGACGTACCAGATGCGTCGGCGCACCGCGGGCGCACCCCGGGTACGCTGTCCGACGTGTCGCCGACGGTCCGCCGCCTTGCCGCCGTCGTCTGCGCACTCGGCCTCCTCGCCGCGGCCTGCGGCGGCTCCCCGTACACGCGCTTTGATCCATCGTCGGCCTGCACGACGGACGGCCGCTTCGCGGGTGCCTATCCGAGGCTCGAGGCGCAGGTCCCGACGATGCTCGACGGCCGCGGTCCGGACACCCTCGACTCCGGCCGGAACTGCACGCCGAAGGAGCTCGGCACGCTCGCGAACCACGGGATCCGCGAGGTCCGCTTCGCCGGCGGGACGTGGAACCTCTCGGCGAATGCGGGGATCACGCTCGCCGTGTTCAGCGGCCAGGGGCTCACCGCGGCCTGGCTCGGCGAATGGTACGAAGCGAGCGCCCGAGCCGCCGCGAACACGAGGAACATCGATCCGAGTCGGCCAACGATCGACGGCCGACAGGGCTACCGGCTCGACACCGTGAACGGCGACTCGAACCAGACCGTCATCACATGGGACTCGGCGAACGGCGATGCCGTCTACGTCATCGTCGCGGCCGATGCGCCCGCCACGCTCATCGCGGCGGCGATCAACGCCTTCCCGGTCCACGGCTGACGTCCGTTCCGGGGCGAACGCGGTGCTAGGATCGGACGCATGACCGATCGGGCGAGCGAACGATCGCGCTGGGAGACCGAGCGACTCGAGCCTGCCCTCGCCCGGACTCCCGAACGCCGGGTGCGCTTCTCGACGATGAGCGACGTGGAGGTCGAGCGGCTCTACGGCCCGTGGGATGTCGCGGCCGCCGGGGCGGCATCGTCGGACGTCCTCGACCCGCCGTCCTCGATTGGCTTTCCCGGCGAACCGCCGTTCACCCGCGGGATCCACCCGACCGGCTATCGGAGCCGGCTCTGGACGATGCGGATGTTCGCCGGCTTCGGGGCCGCGGAGGACACGAACGCGCGATTCCGCCGACTCCTCGACGCGGGCCAGACCGGGCTCTCGATCGCCTACGACATGGCGACCCTCTACGGCTACGACACGGACGACCCCGAGGCCGATGGAGAGTTCGGGACGTGCGGCGTCGCCGTCTCCTCGCTGGCCGACATGGAGGTCCTCCTCGACGGCCTGCCCCTGGACCGGATCAGCACATCGATGACCATCAACGCTCCGGCAGCGCCGATCTGGGCGATGTACATCGCGGCCGCCGAGCGGCGCGGCGTGCCTCGCGCCGCGCTCGAGGGGACGCTCCAGAACGACATCCTCAAGGAGTTCGTCGCCCAGAAGGAGTACCTGTTCCCTCCGGATCCGTCGCTCCGCCTCGTGACGGACACGATCGAGTTCGGGACCCGCGAGCTGCCGCGCTGGAACACCGTGAGCATCAGCGGCTACCACATCCGTGAGGCCGGCTCGACCGCCGTCCAGGAGCTCGCGTTCACGATCGCCGACGGTCTCGCCTACGTGGACGCGGCGATCGCCCGCGGTCTGCGGATCGACGACTTCGCGCCGCGCCTGAGCTTCTTCTTCAACAGTCACAGCGAGTTCTTCGAGGAGATCGCGAAGTTCCGCGCGGCGCGGCGGATCTGGTACCGCCTCATGACCGAGCGCTACCGGGCCGAGAACGAGCGATCGACGTGGCTCCGCTTCCACACCCAGACGGCCGGCGTCTCGCTCACCGCCCAGCAGCCCCTCAACAACCTCACCCGCGTCGCCCTGCAGGCCCTCGCGGCGGTCCTCGGCGGGACCCAGTCGCTCCACACGGACGCGTACGACGAGGCGTGGGCGGTCCCTTCAGCGGACGCGGCCCTCCTCGCCCTTCGCCAGCAGCAGATCCTCGCTGAGGAGACGGGTGTCACGAGCACCGTCGATCCGCTCGGCGGGAGCTGGTTCGTCGAGGCCCTGACGGACGAGACAGAGCGGGCGGTCTGGCGTTACCTCGACGAGATCGATCGTCGCGGCGGGATGGTCCGGGCGATCTCGGACGGCTACCCGCAGCGGGAGATCGCCGATGCGGCGTATCGGTTCCAGCGCGAGCTCGACGAGGGCGCGCGCTCGATC
The DNA here is from genome assembly GCA_015478725.1 of Chloroflexota bacterium. NCBI lineage: Bacteria > Bacillati > Chloroflexota > Chloroflexota bacterium. The sequence goes on from JADMIG010000001.1 coordinate 99,409, forward strand.
GTGGGCGTCAACGTCCATGCCGACCCCGACGAGCAGATCGCGATCCCGCTCCTCGAGGTCCCGGAGTCGTCCCTCCGGGCGCATCTCGGACGGCTGGATCGGACGCGCCGGGAACGCGACGGCGAGGCGGTCGCGGCCGCGCTCGCCGGCCTTCGCGAGGCGGCGCGACGTCCGGGCGGCACGGACTCGAACCTCATGCCCCACTTCCTCCGCTGCGCGACGGCCCATGCGACGCTCGGCGAGCAGTGCCGCGTCCTCCGCGAGGTGTTCGGCGAGTACCGGGAACCCGTCGCCGTGTGAGCCGCGGCCGCGGCGACCGACGCCGCGCCCGGGCCGCGGCTACGATTGGCCGATGATGTACCTCAGCGCGATGGAATTCCTCGAGGAAGAACGCGATGCGTGGCGACCGTACGAGGCGCTCGCCGGTCTGTCCGACGCGGCCCTCGAGCGCCCGGTGGCCGCCGCGCACGGCTGGTCCGGCCGCGAGCTCATGGCCCACCTCGCCGCCTGGCTCGAACAGGCGATCACCGTTGCTCGCGAGCTCGCGGTCGGCGAGACGAGCGCCAGCCTCGAGCGCCTCGACGCCGAGTGGGCCGCCGGGGGCGATGCGGTCAACGCGCGGATCTCGGCGGACTGGGCGGCGCTGCCGCTGAGCGAGGTCCGGGCACGGTTCCTCGCCGCGCCGGGCGAGCTCCGCGGCACGCTCACGGTCGTGCCCGAGACGCGCTGGGTGAAGCACACGAGCCACATGCGGTCGTTCGTCGACGAGACAATCGATCACTACGTCGATCACGCCGCGGACCTCGGCGCGATCCTCACGGCCGCCTCGGCGACGGCGTGAGCGAGTTCCGTGACGTCCTCGCGGGGCGCGCGGCGGCTCTCGAAGCGGAGCGTCGCGATGTCGCCGGAGGCACGGAGTTCATCCGCGGCGGGACGGTCTTCGCCAGCCTCGTCGGAGGGACGATGAGCGTGCGCCTGGATCCCGCTGTCGCACTGGCGGCGATCCGCACTCCGGACACCACGGCGTCGCCGCTCGGTGCCGAATGGGTCGCGTTCGGCCCGACCGTGCTCGACGATCACGCGGTCGACCGGGCGGCCGCCTGGTTCGACGCCGCCTGGCGGCGCGCGGCCGGCTGACCCGGCGATGGGACCGATCTCCTCGTACGTGCGCGACGCGATGCTCGCCGCCGCGGAACGGGCGAGAGTCGAGCGCATTCCGCTCGTGCGGATCTTCGGCTACGACGGGCGGGCGGTCTTCTTTCAGCACGTCCTGACGGACGACGCGGTCGTCGTGGAGGACGTCGCCGCGCTCGTCCTGGCGGTGGGCCACGAGCCGGTCGACGGCCTGCTCGCGGACCTCGAGGGCTATCCGGGCGAGGTCCGCGCGATCGGCGATTGCCTCGCGCCGCGGACGGTCGAGGAGGCGGTCCTCGAGGGGCTCAAGGTCGCCACGGAGATCTGACGATCGGCCGGTCCGCTCAGGCGCTGGCCTTGGGCGTCGCGAGCTCCGTGAGGCCAAACTGGACCTCGAGCTGCTCGAGCGGTCGGAAGCCGACGACGCCCATCGGCTGGGCGCCCGGCTTGAAGAACGCGATCGTCGGGATGCTCATGATGTTGAACTTCCGCGACAGGCCGGGATTGGCGTCGACGTCCACCTTGACGACGTCCACCGCGCCGTCGTACTTGGCGGCGAGCTTCTCCATCTCCGGGGCGACCATCTTGCACGGACCGCACCAGGTGGCCCAGAAGTCGACGACCGTCGGTTTGTCGTTGTTGAGGACGAGGTCCTCGAATGTCGCGTCGGTCGCCACCTTGATCTCGGCCATCGCCGGGTGATCCTTTCTCCCGCGCTCGCGGGATGCCGTCCGGCCGCCCTAGCGGGCGATCGTCTGGATGAGTCGATACGCCTCGAGGACGCGCGTGTCCGCGAGGCGGTAGAAGATGGTGTTGCCGTCCCGTCGTGTCGTGACGAGGCCCGCGCTCCTGAGCACGGCGAGGTGCTGGCTCATGTTCGGGACCTGACAGCCGACCCGGACGGAGAGATCGCTGACCGAGAGCTCGCCGGCGGCGAGGGACTCGAGCACGCACAGCCGCTTGGGATCCGCGAGCGCCCGGCCGACGGCGGCGAACCGCTGGCGGTCAAGGTCGCTCGAGACGCTGGCGATCATGGTCACCCGGGTAGTCTGTCACTGATTGCGCAAGTACGCAAGTGCCCCTTGCCAGTGCGCGGGCAGGCGCGGTCCCGTTCGGCCTGTTGCGGCTCCGGGTCGTGGAGCGGATTTGACGGGATCGCCCGGCGGCCCGATGGTAGAGGTCAGGTCGCAGGCGCCGGGCTCCGATTCCGTCAGTCCGAAGCGCGCGATGGATCGGACTCGAATCTCATGGCTCGAACACCCTTCTCACAGTCTGAAGCGCACATCGTCGTCAGCAGCGACGGCTATTTCGATGTCTATCCGCCGATCGATCGATCGAATGGGGACAGGCCCTCCTATCGCGGCGAACTCGCGGAGCTCGGCGCCGGGATCCGCGGTGCAGACGACCGGCTCGGGATCCGGCCCGGGTCCGTTGCACTCGCCGACGCCGTGCGTGCCTGGTCCACCGTCCATGGTGCGGCCGCCGTCCGTGGCGACCTCGGCGGTGGGCGCGACGGCAACCGAACGGAGGCGTGAGCGGCGCGTCGCCGATGGGGCCGCCGGATAGCGGTTCGCCCAGCGGCGCTCGCGCCGTACGATGGCGGCCCACAGGAGGGCGAGCGCGGATGGAGCAGCGAGGACGGCGTCGTCGCGATCCGGGCGGACGAGGCACGGCCGAGGCGGCGGACCGCGCTCGCGCGTCGATGCCACTGCCCGGCGGTGGGCCGCTGCGGCCCGCGGCGCCCGGCCCGGCGAACGTGCGCTGGCGCGACCTTCTCGCGTCGGATCAGACGATCCTCGCCGATGGCGCGATGGGGACGATGCTCTTCGCGGCGGGACTCCAGTTCGGCGACCCACCCGAGGTCTGGAACCTCACCCAGCCGGAGATCGTCCGGCGGATCCACCGCGGCTACCTCGAAGCCGGGTCGAGCATCGTCATGACCAACACGTTCGGCGGCAACCGGCTCCGGCTCAGTCTCCATGGTCTCGAGCGACGCGTCGCCGAGCTCAACCAGACGGCGGCGATCCTTCTTCGGGCGGAGGTCGAGGCGGCCGGAGGCCGGGCCCTCGTGGCCGGCGACATCGGGCCGAGCGGGGCGATCCTCGCTCCCACCGGGACCCTCGACTACGAGGAGGCCGTGGACGTCTTCGCCGAGCAGGCGACGGCGCTGGTGGCCGGCGGGGTCGATCTCATCTGGGTCGAGACCATGTCCGACCTCGCCGAGATCCGGGCCGCGATCGAGGGCGTCCGCCGGGCGTCCGCGAACATCGCGCTCGTCACGACGATGACGTTCGACACCCGAGGCCGGACGATGATGGGCGTCACGCCTGAGCAGGCCGTGATGGCGCTCAGCGACTGGGGTGCGGACGCGGTCGGCGGCAACTGCGGGAATGGGCCGGACGAGCTGATCCGGGTCGCGACGCGGATGCGGGCGGTGGCGCCGGAGGTGACGCTCGTGGCGAAGTCGAACGCCGGGATGCCCGAGCTCGTCGACATGCGCGCCGTCTACCGCTCGGAGCCCGCGACGATGGCTGTCCAGGCGCTCGCGATGCGAGACGCCGGAGCCACGATCATCGGCGGCTGCTGTGGGACGACGCCGGAGCATCTCCGGGCGATGGCCGACCTCCTGTCCGCCTGACGTCGCCGATGTCCGACCATATCGTCCCGTTCGAGGCGATCCTCGCTGCCCGCGAGGTGATCGCCGGGCGGGTCCACCGCACGCCGATCCTCAGCTCCGCGACCGCGGCCCGCGTGGTCCTCGCCGCGGGTGGTCCGGCGGTCGTCGGGGGGACGATCCACGTCAAGGCGGAGCACCTTCAGGTCACCGGCTCCTTCAAGCCGCGAGGGATGACGAACAAGGTCGCCTCGCTGTCGTCCGATGAGCGCCGCCGCGGGATCGTCACGCTGTCCGCGGGCAACGCCGCCCAGGCCTACGCGTGGGCCGGCCGGGAGGCCGGCGTCCGGGCTACCGTCGTCATGCCGGAACGGGCCGTCCGTTCGAAGGTCGACGCCTGCCTCGGCTACGGCGCCGAGGTCGTCCTTCATGGCGCCGACATCGGTGCGACGCTGGCCCGGGTGAAGGAGCTCGAGGCGGAACGAGGCCTCGCCTATTGCCATCCGTTCGATGACCCCGCGGTGATCGCGGGCCACGGGTCGGTCGGGCTCGAGATCCTCGACGACCTGCCGGACGTCGACGTCGTCGTCGTGGGCGTCGGTGGTGGTGGGCTCATCAGCGGGATCGCCGCCGCCGTGAAGGAGCGCCGGCCGGCCGCCCGGGTGTACGGCGTCGAGCCGGAGGGCGCGAACGCCGTCGCCGTCGCGCTCGAGCGGGGTGAGATCGTCACGGTCCAGCCGCAGACGATCGCCGATGGGCTCGCCGCCCCGTTCGCCGGCGCATGGACGCTCGCCATGTGCCAGCGCTATCTCGATGGCCTCGTCCTCCTCGACGACGCCACGATCCTCGCCGGAGTTCGCTTCGCCGCCGAGCGGATGAAGCAGGTCCTCGAGCCGGCCGGGGCCGCCGCACTCGCGGCCGTGCTCTTCGGGCGGATCCCGATCCTGGCCGGCGATCGGGTCTGCGTCGTCGCCTCGGGTGGGAATGTCGAGACGGCCCGGCTCGGGCCGCTCCTGGAGGCCGCCGCGCCGCTTCCCGCGTGACGGGCGTTGGCTGCCGGTGCGCTACTCGATCCCGAGCTCGGCGAGCCGTTCGTCGTCGATGCCGAGGTGGTGGGCGAGCTCGTGGAGGATCGTCAGGCGGATCTCGGCGGCGAGCTCGGCCGGCTCCGGGAAATCCTCTTCGAGCGGCAGGCGGAACAGGCTGATCTTGTTCGGCACCGCGGCGAGGTCGGCGCCCCACTCGGTCCGGGGCACGCCCTCGTACAGGCCGTACAGGGTCTCGTCCGGGGCAAGGTCGCTCTCGCGCCGCTGGTCCGGCGACGGCTCGTCCTCGATGACGATCGCGACCTCCTCGAGCGCGCGATCGAACGGCGCCGGGATCCGGGCGAGGACGCTCTCGACGATCGCCTCGAACGGGCGATGCCTGGCCGGCGGGATCTGTCGCGGGGCGCTTCGGGAGCCGCGGCGGCGTTTCGGCATCGTCCGCGTATCGTACGGCCGTGACCCACGACGATCCGCGCCTGACGGACCCGGCCGACCTCCGTCTCGACGAGCGTGCCGTGGCCGAGCCCGATCCGGCGGCCGAGCCGAGCGGGTTCACCGTCGAGGTCGACCCGGCCGACCGGATCCACTTCCTCGACTGGGGCGCTGCCGTTCCAGGCTCGGTTGCGCCGCGGAACGGGGTCCTCGCGATCCACGGGCTGTCGCAGACAGCCTGGACGTGGGCTCCGGTCGCGCGGCGCCTCGCCGGCGAGCGTCGGGTCGTCGCGATGGACCTTCGCGGGCACGGGCTGTCGGACGCGCCGACGCACGGGTACGACGAACGGACCCTGGGTGGCGACGTCATCGCGGTGGCGGAGGGAACGGGCCTGCTCGACGATGCGTCCGTCGCCGGTCCGACCATCCCGGGTCTCGTCGTCGCGGGTCACGGCTTCGGCGCGATCGTCGCGGCGTGGGCCGCCCGCGAGCTCGGGTCGCGGTGCCGCGGCCTCGTCCTCGTGGACGGGGGCTGGGAGGCGATCGCGACAACGAGCGGACTCGAGCCCGAGGAGTTCCTCGGAGCGATCGAGGAGCCGCCCGAGGTCCTCCGCTCGCTCGGCGCCTATCTGGCCGACCGCCGATCGTTCGATCCGCCGACGTGGGACGCCGACCAGGACCGGGCGGCCAGGTCCGCCGTCGTGGAGCTGCCGGCCGGTCGGGTCGTGTCGTCGACCCGCCCGCACGCCCTCGCCGGCTCCGTGGAGGCGATGTTCGCGTACCGCCCGCTCGAGGTCCTCGGCGACGTCAGGGTGCCGATCGTCGCCCTGATCGCGGCGGATCCGGACGGATCGCGGGAGGCGGAGCTCCGCGACGCGCGACGGGTGCGGATCGCTGCCGGCCGCTCGCCGATCGAGGTCGTCCGCTTCCCGGCGGATGCCCACAACCTCCTCCGCTATCGGCCGGCGGCCGTCGCCGCCGCGATCCGCACGTTCGACTGACCCGCTCGGCGGCGCGGTCGGTACGATGACCGGGCTCAATCGTCGCCCGGAGGTTCAGATGCGCGTCGTCTACTCGCCGGCCCACCTCGGCCACGAGATCGTCAGCGAGACCGTCATGGGCCGGCCCATCCCGGCCAACGAGGTCGCCGAGCGGGCGGAACGGATCCGCGCCGCCCTGGAAGCGGACGGCGGGTTCGTCATCGGAGGTCCCACCGAGCACGGCGAGGCACCGCTCGCCGCGGTACACGATGCGGGGCTCATCCGCTTCCTCGAGGAGGCCTTCGCCCAGCTCCGAGCCGAGGGCGTCGCTCGACCGGCGCTCATCCCCGAGGGGTTCAACGTGCGGGGTCTCACGGAAGGGATGACGCCGCCCGGCGAGCCGCGCCGGGCGATCTCCGGCCGGGCCGGGTACTGGGCGCTCGACACGTCCACCCCGATCGTCGCCGGGTCCTACGTCGCCGCCCGGGCGGCCGTCGACGTCGCGCTGACGGCGGTCGATCTCGTTCTCGGCGGCGAGACAGCCGTCTACGGTCTCTGCCGGCCGCCCGGCCACCACGCGGCCCGTTCCGTCTACGGCGGCTACTGCTTCTTCAACAACGCGGCCGTCGCGGCCGAGTCGATCGTCCGGACGACCGGCGAGCGGGTCGCGATCCTCGACGTCGACTTCCATCACGGGAACGGGACCGAGCAGATCTTCTGGCGTCGCGGCGACGTCCTCTACGTGTCGATCCACGCCGATCCGGACCGCCAGTACCCGTACTACCTCGGCCGGGCGGATGAGACGGGGGAGGGACCGGGGATCGGCGCGAACCTCAATCTTCCGCTGCCAGCCGGGACGACGAACGAGCGCTACCTCGTCGCGCTCGATCGGGCACTCGAGGCGATCGCCTCGACACCCGGCTCGATCGTCGTCGTCTCGCTCGGCTTCGACACCTATGCCCACGATCCGATCGGCGACTTCGCCCTCACGACGGACGCCTATCACGAGGTGGGCCGGCGGGTGGCTGCCCTCGGACGGCGCCTCGTCCTCCTCCAGGAGGGCGGCTATCACCGGCCGTCCCTCGGGGCGAACGCTCGAGCGTGGCTGCGCGGGGCCGAGGGACGCCCGTTCGATCCACTGCCGGCGGTCGGGTTCACCTCCGCCGGCACGGCCGGCTGAAACCGGCCATGATCGACGCGACGTACCGCAGGCCGAGGAGATGACGACGCTGCCCGACCACGTTCGACGCCTGGTCGCCGAGATCGAGACGGAGATCGGCGAGAGCCCGGATCTGCCGGTCGCCGGGATCGAGAGCGACGACCCGTCGATCGCGGCCGGCTCGGTGGAGACCGCGGTGACGCGGATCCTCGAGGAGATCGGTGAAGACCCGGACCGCCAGGGGCTCGTCGGCACGCCGGCCCGGGTCCACCGGATGTACACCGAGCTCACGGCGGGCTATCACGTCGACGCGGATCGGCTCATCAACGGCGCGATCTTCGACGTCGCCTACTCCGAGATGGTCATCGTCAAGGACATCCCGTTCTACAGCCTCTGCGAGCACCACCTGCTGCCGTTCTTCGGCACGGCGTCCGTTGCCTACATCCCGCGTGGCCGGGTCCTCGGCCTCTCCAAGATCCCCCGCATCGTCGAGATGTACGCCCGGCGGCTCCAGGTCCAGGAACGCCTGACCCAGCAGGTTGCGGCCTTCCTCGAGGAGCGGCTCAATCCGCAGGGCGTCGGCGTGGTCATGGAGGCGACGCACCTCTGCGCGGTGATGCGTGGCGTCCGGAAACCGGGCATGGTGATGACGACCTCCGCGGTCCTCGGCCTGTTCCGCTCGCGGGACAAGACGCGGGCCGAGTTCCTCGCCCACCTCGAGCGCCGGCCGCCGGGCGCCTGATGGACCTGGGATTCCGCGACCGGGTGGTCCTCATCACCGGTGCCGGCGGCGGCGTGGGCCCGACAGTCGCCGCGGCCTTCGCCGCGGAGGGTGCGGCCGTGGCGCTTCATCATCGGAGCGCGACGGACGGTGCCTCGCGGGCGGCGGCAGCCGCGTCCGGGATCGTCGACGGGGGCGGCCGGGCGATCGCGGTGGCCGCGGACCTCACCTCCACCGACGAGATCGCCGCGATGATCGCGACGATCGAGGGCGAGCTCGGCCGCGTCGGCGTCCTCGTCACGGCGACGTCCGCCTATCGGAGTGACCCGTTCGCCGAGATGACGGACGACACGTGGTCGGCGGTCGTCGACGACATGCTCGGCGCCACGTTCCGGGTCTCCCGGGCGGTCGTGCCGGGGATGCGCTCGGCGGGCTGGGGCCGGATCGTCCACATCGCCGCCCGGTCCGGCCTGGTCGGCGTCGCCGGCGCCGCGCACTATGCGGCGGCGAAGGCGGGGATCGTCGGCCTGACCGCGTCGCTCGCCAAGGAGCTCGGTCCGGACCGGATCCTCGTCAACGCCATCGCGCCGACCCAGATCCTCACCGAGCACGAGGGCACGCCATCCATCCCGCCGGAGCGCCAGGCCTCGCTCGGACGATTGATCCCGCTGCGCCGCGTCGCGGTCCCGGCGGATCTCGCCCCGCTCGTCGTGTGGCTCGGATCGGCGGCGAACACGTTCGTGTCCGGCGAGACCATCTCGCTCACCGGCGGCGCCCAGAGCTGAGCCCGCGACGACGACACGGCTCGCGCCGCCGGCTACCATCGGCGCATGACGGAGCGCCCGATCAAGGTCCTCATCGCGAAGCCGGGCCTCGACGGCCACGACCGCGGCGCGAAGGTCCTCGCCAGGGGCCTGCGCGACGAGGGGTTCGAGGTCATCTACACGGGGCTCCGGCAGACGCCGGAGATGATCGCGAGCGCGGCCCTCCAGGAGGACGTCGACGTCGTCGGCCTGAGCATCCTCTCCGGCGCCCACATGACGCTCGTGCCACGGGTCTGTGCGCTGCTCCGCGGGCAGGGACAGGGGGATGTCCTCGTCACGGCGGGCGGGATCATCCCGGACGACGATGTGCCGGCACTCCGGGAGGCGGGCGTGGCGGCGGTCTTCGGACCGGGAACGACGATCGGGTCCGTGGCGGCATTCTTCCGGGCGAACGTCCCGACCCGGACCTGATGTGACCCCACGCGTCGTCCGGCCGGCGCCCAGGGAGCGACCCGATCGAGCCTGATGCCCGCGCCGACCCGCTCGTGGCCGCGGCGCTCGCCGGCGACCGGCTCGCGCTTGCCCGGCTGCTCAGCGCGGTCGAGGACGGGGGCGCCGTCGCCGAGGCGGCGATCCGGCGGTTGTACGGCAGGGCAGGGCGGGCCCACATCGTCGGCATCACCGGACCGCCGGGAGCTGGCAAGTCGACCCTGGTCGCGACGCTCATCCCGCTCGTCCGGGCGGCCGGGCGATCCGTCGCCGTGATCGCGGTCGATCCGTCGAGCCCGATCACCGGCGGCGCACTCCTCGGCGACCGGGTGCGGATGCAGGCCTTCGCCACGGATCGCGACGTCTTCATCCGTTCGATGGCGACGCGCGGTCACTCCGGGGGTCTCGGCCCGACCACCGGGGCGGCGGCGGCGGTCCTCGATGCGGTCGGCTTCGACCTCGTGCTCGTCGAGACGGTGGGCACGGGCCAGAGCGAGGTCGAGGTGGCCGCGACGGCCGACACGACCGTGGTCCTCGAGGCGCCGGAGATGGGCGACGAGGTCCAGGCGATCAAGGCGGGCCTGCTCGAGGTCGCCGACATCGTAGTTGTTAACAAGGGCGATCGCCCGGGCGCCGCGCGGACGGCGAGCCAGCTGCGGGCGATGCTGTCCGCCGCAGCGCCGCGGCGCGAGATCGGCGATGAGCGGCCGCGCCCCAAACGGCCCGAGATCCTCATCGCGACCGCCGCCACCGGCGCCGGCATGGCCGAGCTCCTCGCGGCGCTCGATCGCCACCGCGCGTCCCGGGGCGGAGGTCGCCCGTCAGATCCGAGCCGACGCGCGCGGGCCGAGTCGCAGGTCTGGGCGATCGTCGGCGAGCGCGTGCGGCGCCATCTTGGTGACGCGAGGTTCGGGGAGGACACCCGCGCCACGCTCGACGCTGTGGCCGGTCACACCATGGATCCGTACAGCGCGGCGGACCGGCTCCTCGCCGTCCTCGAAGGCGCGTCGGCCGATCCTCGTCCGGAGGAACACGCATGACCGAGTCGAAGCGCACCCTTGGCGCGGTCCTCGTCGCCGGCGCCGGGTTCATGGGCCACGGCATCGCCCAGGTGATCGCGGCGTCGGGCCGATCCGTCCGGCTCTATGAACCCGAGCTCGCCCGCGCCGAGGCGGGCCGAGCCCGGATCGCGGACAACCTCGACCGGGCGGTCGCGAAGGGTCGGATCGAGCGCCAGGCACGCGACGCGACGCTCGGCCGGGTCGAGCCCACGGACGACCTCGCCGCGGCCGGATCGGTCGATCTCGTGATCGAGGCCGTGTACGAGGAGGTCACGGTCAAGACGGCGCTCTGGCGAGAGCTCGATCGGGTCGCTCCGGGGCCGGCGATCTTCGCCACGAACACCTCGTCGATCTCGATCGAACGGCTCGCCGCGGCCGTCTCCCCGACTCGCCGGGCGCGGTTCGTCGGGGTCCACTTCTTCAGCCCGGTCCCGGTCATGCCGCTCATCGAGCTCATCCGCGCCTCGACGACGGACGACGCCACGGTCGAGGCGATCCGCGGCCTCGCCGTGGACCTCGACAAGCGGATCATCGCCGCTGCGGACCGGCCGGGGTTCATCGTCAACCGGATCCTCATGCCGTTCCTCGCCGAGGCGATGCGCGGGTACGAGGAGGGCCTCGGGACGGCCGAGGACATCGATGCCGGGGCGCGGCTCGGGCTCAATCACCCGATGGGCCCACTCGCCCTCGCCGACTTCATCGGCCTCGACGTCTGCCTCGGGGTCATGCGGGTCCTCCACGAGGGCCTCGGCGGGGAGCATCGGCGGCCGCCCGCGATCCTCGAGGAGCTCGTTGTGGCCGGCCACCTCGGCCGCAAGTCCGGACGCGGCTTCCACCGCTACGAGGACTGAGGGTGGAACCGTGGCCGCTGACCGAAGAGGAACGGCTCCTGGCCGCGACGGCCGCCGGGTTCGCGGACCGCGAGGTGGCGCCCGGCGCGATCGAACGCGATGAGGCCGAGCGGTTCGACCGGTCGGTCTTCGCCCGGATGGGCGAGCTCGGCCTCACGTCGGCGCCATTCCCGGAGGAGGCCGGCGGCGGCGGCTTCAGCTATGTCGGCTGGACGCTCGTCATGGAGGCCATCGCGCGGGCCGAGATGGCCGCCGCGGTCACCCTGTCGGTCCACGTCCTCTCGCAGTTCCCCGTCCTGTCCTGGGGAACGGCCGAGCAGCGAGCCCGCTGGCTGCCGGCGATGCAGGCCGGATCCGCCCTCGGCGCGTTCGCCCTGACCGAGCCGGAGGCGGGCTCGGACGCGGCGGCGATCCGGCTGCGGGCCACGCGCCACGCCGCCGACGGGACGGAGCTCCCGCTCGACGCGCCGCCATCGGCCGTGGTCGAGTACCGCCTCAGTGGATCGAAGATCTGGATCTCGAACGCTCCGGACGCGGAGCGCTACCTCGTCTTCGCGACGATCGATCCGGAGCGCGGACGGGCGGGGATCACCGCCTTCCTCGTGGAACATGGCCGGGACGGCTTCGGGTTCGGTGCCCACGAGCGGAAGATGGGGATCCGCGCCTGTCCCACCTCCGAGCTCGTGTTCGACGGCTGTCGGGTCCCCGCGACCGACCGCCTCGGCGGCGAGGGAGAGGGGTACCGGATCGCCCTGTCGGCCCTCGGGGAGGGGCGCATCTCGATCGGCGCGGCGTGCGTCGGGCTGGCCCAGTCGGCACTCGATCTCGCGGCCGCTCATGTCCGCGAACGGCGGGCCTTCGGCGGACCGCTCGCCGACCAGCAGGGGATCCGTTTCATGCTCGCCGAGATGGCCCGGGATGTCGCGGCGGCGCGGCTCCTCGTCCGGGCGGCGGCCGCGGCGAAGGATCGTGGCGAGCCCCTCGCGGAGCTGTCGTCGCTCGCGAAGTGGACCGCCTCCGATGTCGCGATGCGGGTCGCGACGGACGCCGTCCAGCTGTTCGGCGGGTCCGGCTATTCCCGCGAGGTCGGGATCGAGCGGCTCATGCGCGATGCGAAGGGTGCCCAGATCTACGAGGGCACGAACCAGATCCACCGGCTCATCGTCGCCGACGAGGTCCTCCGCCGGGCGGCGGGGTAGGGGGCGCTCGTCCGGACGCTCCGTGTAGACTCCGGGCCGTGACGGAGGTGCGGGGCGCGAACGGGTCGGTCTTCCTCGTCAGTGCGGCGCGGACGCCGATCGGGCGGTTCGGCGGAGGCCTGGCGGGGACGCCGGCGACCGAGCTCGGCGCCGTCGCGATCCGGGCCGCGGTCGAGCGGGCGGGCCTCCCGGCGGAGACGCCGATCGACGAGGTCCTCATGGGCCAGGTGCTCCAGGCTGGCGCCGGCCAGGCGCCGGCACGTCAGGCGGCCCTCGGAGCGGGACTGGCGGTCACGACGAGCGCGACGACGATCAACCGCGTCTGCGGCTCCGGGCTCAAGGCGATCATGCTCGCGGCCGCCGAGATCCGGGCCGGCGATGCCGAGGTGGCCGTTGCCGGCGGGATGGAGAGCATGGACGGCGCGCCGTACCTCCTGCCGAACGCTCGCTTCGGCTACCGGCTTGGCGACGCCACCCTCGTCGACGCGGCGGTCCGGGACGGCCTGTGGTGCGCGATCGAGGGCTGCCACATGGGCACCCACGCCGAGCGCGTCGCGATCCGCGACCGGGTGAGCCGCGAGGACCAGGATGCGTTCGCGCTCGAGAGCCATCGTCGGGCGATCGCCGCGATGGACGCCGGCCGCTTCGCGGACGAGCTGGTCCCGGTCACGACCCGCGACGCGAAGGGTCGTGAGACGGTCGTCGCGGCGGATGAGAGCCCTCGCCGCGACACGAGCCTCGAGACGCTCGCCCGCCTCCGTCCTGCCTTCGACCTGCCGTCGGCGGAGTCCGCCGATCGCGGCGACGCCGTCGCGGGGACGGTGACCGCGGGCAACGCCCCGGGCATCACGGACGGGGCGGCGGCTACCGTCGTCGCGAGCGAGCGCGCGGTGGAGCGACTCGGCCTCCGGCCGCTCGCGAGGATCGTCGGCTACGCCCAGGCGGAGGTCGAGCCGAAGTGGCTGTTCCTCGCGCCGGTCGTCGGCGTCCGCCGGCTCCTCGAACGGATCGAGCTGCCGATCGAGGCCTTCGACCTGGTCGAGATCAACGAGGCGTTCGCGGCGCAGACCCTTGCCGATGGCCGCGAACTCGGCTTCGACTGGGCGAAGGTCAACGTCAACGGCGGGGCCATCGCCCTCGGCCACCCGATCGGCGCGTCCGGCGCGCGGATCGTCGCGACCCTCCTGCACGAGCTGCGGCGCCGGCAGGGCCGCTACGGCCTCGCGACGCTCTGCCTCGGGGGCGGCGGGTCCGTCGCGATGGCCTTCGAGCGGGTCGTTTCCTGAACGACGCCTCCCCGTCCGCTCGCGGCGCCTGCCCGGCCGCTCGCGGCACTGATAACGGGACGAACCGCCAGCGAGCCCGCCGCCGACACCGGGCCCGCCGCCTCGGGGGCGCCAGCAGGATCCGACGAGCCGGTCGGGCCGCCTAGAATGCCGCGCATGGCACCATCAGGCGAACGGACGGACGCCACGCCGCCGACATTCCGCCACTTCATCGCCGGCGAATGGGCGGACTCCACCTCCGGTGGCACGTTCGAGAGCCGCAACCCGGCCGACCTGTCCGACGTGATCGGACGATTCCAGGGCGGCACCGCGGCGGACGTCGCGCGCGCAGTCCGGGCCGCGGACGTCGCCGGCGGACTCTGGCGGCGGACGCCCGCTCCCAAGCGTGGCGAGATCCTCTACGCGTTTGGTGCCCTCCTCGCGCAGCACAAGGAGCGGCTCGCCCGGGCGATGACCCGCGAGATGGGCAAGGTGCTCGCGGAGTCCCGCGGTGACGTCCAGGAAGGCATCGACATCGCCTTCCTCATGGCCGGCGAAGGTCGCCGGATGTTCGGCGACACGACCCCGTCCGAGCTGCCGGACAAGTGGGCGATGAGCGTGCGGGTCCCGATCGGGATCGCCGGCATCGTCACGCCGTGGAACTTCCCGATCGCCATCCCATGCTGGAAGATGATGCCGGCCCTCGTGACCGGCAACACCGTCGTCTTCAAGCCCTCGAGCGACACCCCGCACTGCGCGACCCTCCTCGTCGAGCTCATGGCCGAGGCCGGCTTCCCACCGGGGACGGTCAACCTCGTGACCGGCTCGGGGGCCGACGTCGGCGACGCGATCGTCGACAACCCGGACGTCCCCGTCGTCAGCTTCACCGGCAACACGGAGACCGGCCGACGGATCGCCGAACGGACCGCTCGGCGACTCAAGCGCCTCTCGATGGAGCTCGGCGGCAAGAACGGCATCGTCGTGCTCGCCGATGCGGACCTCGACCTCGCCGTGGACGGCATCCTCTGGTCGGCCTTCGGGACGACCGGCCAGCGCTGCACCGCGTGCAGCCGGGTCATCGCCGATCGTCCCGTCCTCGAGCCGCTCCTCGAACGCCTTGAGCGTCGCACCCGCGCCCTGCGGCTCGGTGACGGCCTCGATCCGGCGACGGATGTCGGGCCGCTCGTCAACATCCCGGCCCGCGAGAAGGTGGAAGGCCACGTCGAGGTTGGGCGACGGGATGCCGAGCTCGTGACCGGCGGGCGGCTGCCCGCGACCGCGTCGCTCGGTCGCGGCGTCTTCTACGAGCCGACGATCTTCGCCGGCGTCGCGCCGATGGACCGCCTGGCCCAGGAGGAGATCTTCGGCCCGGTCCTCTCGGTCATCGCGGTCGATGGCTACCAGGAGGCGGCGATCGCCCTCAACCAGACCCGCTACGGGCTCTCGTCGAGCATCTACACCCGCGACGCGAACACCGCCTTCCGGGCGATGCGCGACTTCGAGACGGGCATCGTCTACGTCAATGCCGGCACGATCGGGGCGGAGACGCATCTCCCGTTCGGCGGCGTGAAGGCGACGGGCAACGGCCACCGCGAGGCCGGCCACGCCGCCCTCGACACGTTCACCGAATGGAAGTCGATCTACGTCGATTTCAGCGGCCGCCTGCAACGGGCCCAGATCGACAACCAACCCGCCTGATCCGAACCGAGAGCGTCCCCCCATGAAGACCGCCACCCTGTTCACCTCGTCCCGCGATCCGTGGACGGTCCGCGTCGCTGGCTGGAGCGCGCGCCACCGATGGCGCATGCTCGGAGCGTGGTTCGTCGTCACGATCGGCCTCTTCGTGGCGAGCCTCGCCGCTGGCGGGATGAACACGCGGGGCGCGGTCTCGCAGGACCAGCGCGCGAAGTACGAGTCGGCGCATGCCTACGACGTCTTCGACGCCGGCGGCACCGCCGAGCCGACCCAATCGGTCTACGTCCTCCTCTCCGATCCGTCGGGGACCGTCGCCGACCCGGCGTTCTCCGCTGCCATCGCCGACGCCGTCGTCCGTCTCGCCGCCCTCCGTTCGGTCGTGAACGGGGCGGACGGCCCGACCTTCGCCCAGGTCGCGGACCCGCTCTCGGCACCGCCCCAGGCGGGCCTCGTCTCACCGGATCGGTCGACGGTCCGGATCGTCGCGACCGCGAAGGGTGCCGGAGACGTCATCACCCAGCGTCTCGCTCCGGTCGGCGGCGCCATCGCGGCCATCCGCGCGGCGAACCCCGACCTCCTCGTCCACGGCCTCTCGAACACGCTCGCGAACGAGCAGATCAGCCAGGTCGTCAACGCCGACCTCGACGGTTCGCTCCGCCTCACGATCCCGCTCACGTTCGGGATCCTCCTCCTCGCCTTCGGCGCCGTCGCCGCGGCCGTGATCCCTCTCGTCCTCGCGATCACGGCGCTCCTCGCGGCATTCGGGGTCCTCGGCCTCTACAGCCAGTTCGTCAGCCCGGTGAGCCCGTACGCGAGCCAGCTCGTCGTCCTCATCGGCCTCGCCGTGGCAGTCGACTATTCGCTGTTCATGCTCAGCCGGTTCCGGTCCGAGCAGCGACGCGGCCGGGCGAAGCTCGACGCGATCCACGTCGCGTCGAGCACGGCAGGGCGAGCCGTCTTCTTCTCCGGCCTGGCGGTCGGGATCTCGCTCGCCGGGCTCTTCCTCCTCGACGATCCGCTGTTCAAGTCGATGGCGATCGGCACCATCGCCGTCGTCGCCATCGCGGTGGTCGGCTCGCTGACGTTCCTGCCGGCGGTCCTCGCCATCCTCGGCCGACGGGTGGACTGGGGCCGCATCCCGTTCTTCGGCCGCGAACAGCCCGAGGGAAGCGGGGCGTGGAGTCGGATCGTCTCGGCGGCGATGCGTCGACCGATCGTCGTCTTCGTCGTCTCGGCTGCCGCGCTCCTCGCCGTCGCGACCCCGGTGACGCGCCTCCAGCTCGGCCAGAGCGATCTCACCTCGTTCCCGAGCAGTGTCGACTCGGTCCAGGCGATCCGGCTCATGAACGCGAAATGGCCGCAGGGCTCGACGCTCGAGTTGCAGGTGGTGGTCACCCACGCCGATCGGGCAGCGACGCAGGCCGCGATCGCCGCGTTCTCCGCCGACGTCCTGCGGATCCCCGGCGTCTCGGCGCCGACGAGCACCCAGCTCTCGAAGGACGGCACCGTCGCCCTCGTCTCGTACACCCTCGCCGGCTCCCAGAACGATCGAGCGAACTGGGACATCGTCAGCCGGGTCCGCTCGCAGACGGTGCCGGCCCACTTCGGGGCCCTCGGCGACGTCCAGGCGCTCGTGACCGGCGACGCCGCGTACGCCTACGACGCCACCCAGCTCTACGTCGCCGGCATGCCCCAGGTCATCGTCTTCGTCCTGGGCCTGTCATTCCTCCTCCTGCTCGTCGTATTCCGGTCGCTCGTCATCCCGCTGAAGGCGATCCTCCTCAACCTCCTGTCCACCGGCGCGGCGTACGGGGTCCTCGTGCTCGTCTTCCAGGAGGGCTGGTTCCGCGACCAGCTCGGCGTCCAGCCCGGGATCATCGAGGCGTTCGTGCCGGTCTTCATCTTCACGATCCTCTTCGGGCTCTCGATGGACTACCACGTCTTCATCCTCACCCGAGTCAAGGAGGCCCGCGACCGGGGCGCGACGTCCGATGAGGCGGTCGCCCGCGGGATCGCCATCACCGCCGGCACCGTCACCAGCGCGGCGGCGATCATGGTCGTCGTTTTCGGCGTCTTCGTGACGCTCCAGCTCACGGCGATCAAGCAGCTCGGCCTCGGTCTCGCCGTCGCGATCTTCGTCGACGCGACCGTGATCCGGAGCCTCCTCCTGCCGGCCACGATGCGGCTCCTCGGCGATCGGAACTGGTGGCTCCCGCGGATCCTCGGCTGGCTGCCGCGGATCACCATCGAGGCACCGGACAAGCCGGAGGCCACTCCGGCCTGACGGGTCCGACCGGCGACGAAGCGGGTCCGAGCAACCGATGCCGGCCTGACCTGGCCCGGGTCCTGCGGTATCATCCGCCCGGGCCGGTAGCTCAACGGCAGAGCAAGTGACTCTTAAGTACGGCACTCCAAACGCCGTACCCTCCCGCGTGTCACCCATGCGAGAATCGACCTAGTTTCTTGCTCTAACGAGGGCAGTTCTTAGAGCAAGTAACGGCACCGATCGCGGTCACGGGCGCCGGGCCAATCGTGGTCTACGGATTCGCCTTCCGACCCTCGGCTCGCGGTCGTGACGATCGGCGTTGCCCGCCGTGGTTGCCCCAGGACGGCCGACAGGCTGTCGTGGCGACCACTCGGCGGGGCAGATCGGTCCCGGCATGGTGGCCGGGCGTTGGCGGCCTCCCAGGGCCATCCGGGTTCGAAGCACCGTCGCGACCACCCCGGTCGGCCAGCCGCTCGTGTCCAGGCCGTCCCGAAAGGGCAGCCCTGCCTCAGGCCCGCATTCGTGCGGCGGAGAGTCCGCCTTCGGGCTATCTCAGAAGGAGGGGGCGGTCATTTCGGGATGGGCCGTACGGCCGATGGGGCAGCGTGTCGGCCGGGCTCGACTGGACGAGCGGAACTTATCCGAGACTGACCAAAGTCGGATGCCTGGTAGGTAATCATCCCCATTGACGCCGCCGAGCGGGAGGGTACGGTGGTATTCCACGGCCGAGGAAACGCCGGACTGAACCGGCCTTGACGTCCTGCCGGCGCCAAGCGAAGGAGGCGAGCCGTGCGCCTACACTACGTCAGACCAACGGTGGAAGCGGGGAGGCAAACGGTGAGACCTGCGGCTATCTCGTCGGACGTTGGACAGGCTGCCGTGGCGGACAGACGCCAACCGGCTCTTCGTAGGGTTCGCGCCCGGCTCGCCGTCGTGCCGATCGCGCTCATCCTCCTACTGGCGGCGCCGGGCGCGTCGCTGGCGACCTATTACTCGAACACAGCGAAGGGTTGGTTCTATTACTGCGAACCAGGCGTGTGCACGTTTTGGTCCAGCTGGATCATCGCCGACCTGGAAGAGACTACGACGCTGTGGCACAGTGAAAACCAAACGGAGTACGACATTGCGCCGTTCCAGGACTCCGTCATCCTCCACAACGGTCGAGACATGTACAACGAGGGGCTCTATCCCCTCCCCGGGTATTCCAACGACATCTACGACGCCGCGGGTACCTTGATCCGCTCGGGATACATTCCGAGCGGACCGCCCTGTTGGTCGTACCTCATCAATGGTAACGACTTGTTCGCTATCAGTTGCGACCAGTACGGGTTCGTCATCCCAACCTCTACGTATCCCCCCGGCAGGTCGACGTCGTATTGGTCGTATGTTGCTTCCGGTGCGTCAGGCGGCTTCTTCGCCAGCGCATCCGTCACGTTCCAGTGAGGGGATGGGGATCATGGCAAGTATCGAGCGACGGTCGGTGGCGATTGTGGCGATCGTCTGTGTGGCCATCGCCCTTGGTGTTCAGGTCGTCCTCGCCGGAAGTGGGTTGAATCCCGACAAAACACTGCTCAGTATTTTCACGAGCGATGGTTCAGGTTATCCGTCGGTCGCCGTTCGAATTGACGGTCATCCAATCTCGGGCAAGTATCTGTCGTACGCAGTATCGATGTACGTGCACCAATCCGCGACAAATGGTGCCGCAGTCTCGCCTCAGACGGCCTTGAAGATGGCCATTGATCAGGTGGTGAACCGCCAAGTGGTGTTGGACGAAGCGGTGCGCCGTGGATTCGTTGTGACGGATGCCGAAGTTTCCACGTATCTGGCCCAGCAGGTTCAGGGCGCTCTAGACGCGCCCTCCGCCGATCTCGATGCCGTCCTGGCGGCCAACGGTGATGCGGACCTGGCCGCGTATCAGGCAGACCCCAAGGTTCGACAATCGGCGCGTGATCTGCTCTTGATGCGTAAGCTCGTCGACAGCCTCTCGGAGGGCAACCCAAAGTTCGATTACTTGGCTTGGCGGTCGCAGCTTCGCGCTGCCGCCACGGTCGAAATCTTCGTCGCGCAATAGACCACAAGGGGCTAGCACATCCGGCGTCGACAGGCCGGCCGCGCGGCACTGGCGTGGTCGATCATCACCCTCGCAGCCTGCACCAGCTCCGCGGCCACGAGCCTACCGGCCAGCTTGTCTCAGGGCGATCTGTGCGTGAGCATCACGGCGGTCAAAGGGTCAATGGCGCAGGTTCCGTCCCTGAAAGCGGCGCTATCCTCGCGAGATTGGACCGCCGTCGCGAACTCGTCAGGCACGATCGAGGCGCTGAGCAAGCCCGTGCTCCTGCTCGGCTCAAGAGGTTGGACGGGAGCGCAGAGGACCCTGGGCCTCGAACTGTACGATGCGGCGATCAAACTCCAGGTCGCCTCGGGAACGATATTTGAAGCAGTTTCCGTGTCGCCGACGGACATGTCCAGAATCGCAA
The DNA here is from genome assembly GCA_015478725.1 of Chloroflexota bacterium. Taxonomy (NCBI): domain Bacteria; kingdom Bacillati; phylum Chloroflexota; species Chloroflexota bacterium. Next base: position 119,562 of record JADMIG010000001.1, read on the forward strand.
GCGGTGCCTCCGTCCTACCAGATGGCCAGGCGGCAGCCTCAACTGCCCTCGCCGATGCCGCCAAGGCGCAGGCACTGGGCACGATTCGTTGTCCCGCACCCAGTAGTAGTCTTGCGGAGCCCTGAAGGAAGGCGCGATCGAGACGCGTCAGGAGGAGATAGCGGCCGGCCCGACGTGATTGGGCGGGCCGCACCCTGTCCTATGCGACCGTGCTTCGGGTGGCATCACCGGACCTTTGCCCACGCATCGCGAGCACGGCCCGCTCCGGAAGGGCCACCTTTCGATCCGACGCGGCAAGGGAGACACCGAGGCCCCCAACGCTCCCGCGCCCGAGCGGTCACGCTGTCCGGTCGGAGCGGTTCCTCCGGGTGTCTCTGCGCACGTTGATCCGCGACGTAGGATCGTTCCGCCTGAGCGAGGCGATGACGAACGTGGGCGGCACCGCGGAGGGAACGTGGGCGAGTTCGACTTCGACACAGTCTTCGACGCCGACGACTACCTGTACTTCTACGAGCCCGTGCTCACCGACGAACGGAGCGAACGCGAGGCGGATCTAGTCTGGCGCCTGCTCCACCTGGAGCCGGGAGCCGAGGTGCTCGATCTCGCGTGTGGTCACGGGCGGATCGCAAACCGGCTTGCGGGTCGCGGTGCTCACGTGACGGGCGTCGATCGTTCCGCCGGGTTCCTCGCCCGCGCACGCGCCGATGCTCACGTGCGGGGGGTCGCTGTCGACTACATCGAGGGCGACATGCGCACGCTGCCCTGGGAGGCACGCTTCGACGCCGCGTTCAATTGGTTCACGGCCTTCGGATACCACGATGACGCGACTGATCGGGCCGTGCTGGCTGGGATCCGCCGCACGCTCCGCCCGGGCGGGCGGTTCGCGATCGACCACGTGAACCGAGATCGCCTGCTTGCATCGTTCCGTCCCGCCTCGCTCATCGAGCGCGGCGACGATCTGATGCTCGACAGCAGCGCGTTCGACCTGCTCTCGGGGCGAATCGAGACCGACCGCATCACGGTCCGCGGTGGCCACGTCAGGCGAGCGCATTTCAGCGTGCGTCTGCTCACTGCTCCAGAGTTGCGCGAGTGGCTCGCAGCGGCCGGCTTTGTTACCATCGAATTCGTCGGGGTTGACGGTGAGTCCTTCTCGGCGGCGAGCCGACGGATGATCGCCGTCGCGGGAGTCTGACGCGGCAGGTAGCCCGGGCCAGATCCGTCCCGGCTTCCAATAACCACCCTGCGTTTCGGGCGCGGCCATGAACTGGCACCTTGTGCTACCTCGCCCAGCACACCAAGATCGGACTGTGTCCGAGCGTCGAGTGCCCATCCTCGTGCTGACCGGCCCGCCGGGGGTCGGCAAGACCGCGATCGCGCTCGAGGTCTCGCTCCGGCTCCGCGCCGCCGGTGTCGCGCACGCGGTGGTCGATCTCGACGCCCTCTCCTGGTGCTACCCCGCCCCTCCGGGTGATCCGTATCGCACCCGCCTGGCGCTGCGCAATCTGGCGGCACTCTGGCCCCACTTCCGGGCGGCCGGCGCGGCCCGACTCATAGTCGCGCGCACGATCGAAACCCGAGCGGAGGCGGACGAGATCGCGTCCGCGATCCCCGACGGCAACGTGGTGGTGGTGCGCCTGCACGCCACACCAGCGGCGCTGTCAGCACGCCTCCGCGCGCGAGAGACCGGGTCGGGGCTCGGCCCGCTGCTGCAGCGGGCCACCGATCTCGCCCGGCGCATGGACCTCGCCCGGATTGAGGACCACCTCATCGAGACGACGGGGTGCTCGGTGGTCGAGGTCGCGACCGAAGTGCTCCGACTCGTCTGGAGCGACGCGTTGACCCGCTGAGCCGATATGACCCCCTGAACCCACCCCTCGTTTCGGCACGCTGCGGTCGTCCGTGGGGACGCGTGGCGGTCCGCGGGTGATGCCCGGCCGGAGAGTCAGTAGTTTCCGGCTCGCAACGACGCCAGCAGGCTCCTGAAGGCCGACTCGTTGGCCGGGAGATCCGAGCCACCGAAGGAGCCGGTGATCCGGATCGCCCAGCCGCCCATCATCGGCAGGACCGTCCAGAGCGTCTCCTTCGCTCCCATCAGGCCTGGCCGGTCGGTTTCGAGCTTAAGGGACTGCCAATTGAGCGTGATGGCCTCACCGCTCGCCGGGCCGATGGGCTGGCCCGCCCTGTCCCCCGAGCTGAACACCACCAGGACATCGTCCGGCCCGAGGCTCGAGAGCGGCGTCAGCGAGCAGAGGACGACGGTGTTCGAGCCGCTGGGCAAGGCCGGATCCGTGCCGGAAGCGCAGGCGTCGGTCGGGATCGCCCGGGTGGAGAGATAGAGGAAGGCGCTCTCCCGATAGGGACTCGTCCCCTGGACCCGCGTCGCGGTCCACGACGAAGGGTGCGTGAAGGAGAGGCCCTGGTAGTCGTAGCGGGCGTTGGCACCGCGAAGGAGAAGGAGGGCCAGCAGCGAGACGACGACCACGAACGCGACGACGGCGAGCACGGGCCGAGGGAGGTGCGCTCGCCTGCTTCCGCGAGCGAGTGTGAGGGCACTACTCATCGTGCTGATCTCCTCGGACCGCCGCCAAGGCGGACGACCGAGCCACTGTGTGCTGCCATCATCGTCCCGTCCGTGAGAAAGGGAAACCCTGCCTGAAAGATGCTCCCCAGTGCGGTGCGACGTAGACATTGATCCCGGCGACCGCCGGAATACTCGCAGAAACGACCACCTTCTGGCGAAGTCAGCCCCCCATTAGTGAGCGCGTGCCAACGTCACTCGATCAGGTGTCGATCGGCTTCGCCCGGATGCGTCACGGGCGCGGCTCTGTCGGCGCCTGCATCGGGCCTTCCTCTTCGCGCGGGACCGCGGACGCTCGGCTCCGGAGCGATAGGCCAATCGTGGCCAGACCGATGAGCAGCATGCCCGCCCCGATGACGGCGGGAGCCTTGAGCGGGCCGTACTCCGCGTGCAGGTAGACCTGGCCGAGGAAGGTCGCGATCGGCTCGGGGAGCGCCGGTGGCGCGCCGTTCACCTCTGTGGCGAACAGCATGTTGAGCGACCCGAGGAACGTGAAGAACGCGCCGACGACGACGTAGGCGAGGCCGACACGGAGGCTTCTCGCCCACCACGCGAGGAGCGCGAGCGCGAGGATGCCGCCGGCGGTCGCGACTCGGGCCGCCGGCAGCGCCAGAGCCCACTCGATGGAGTCGAAGGTGGCCGCCACGCGGTGCTGGATCCCCAGCAGCACGACGGTGTCAAGCCAGGCGGCGACGACGAGGATCGCCGCACCCCCGAGTAGCGCGACGAGCATCCGGATCGTGGGGCCTGACATCCTGTTCCCCCTGGCCATCTGGTTGAGAGTGCCCCCGCCGATGATGTACCGCTCTCCCCTCCGGTTGCAACCATCCACCGGACGGGGCGTGGTGTCCGCCTTGCTAGCGTGCATCAGCCACCCTACAAGGACCTCCTTCTGGGCAGACCCGGACGGGCATCGTCCCCCGCACGAATCAGGGGCCAGATCGGACCTCCCCTTTGGGGCGGCCACTCCGGGGTCACCATAGTCGAGGACGCGGGAGACAAGGTGCAACGGTGAGCCCGCCAGATTCGGCCCCTGCCGCGCCGGGCGATGGCGGGTGGACGTGTCACGGTCCTGACGGCGCGCGGTGCCCGTCGGAGGCCGTGCTCACGCTCGACGCGGGGACGCGCGCCGCGGCGCCGGCCGGGTAAGCGGCGGGAGCCCCTCCGCGGCCAACGCAGTTCCGAGGACGGCGTCCACCGCCGGGCTCCCCCAGGCGAGCAGCTCGGTAGCCCGATACCGATGGCCGGCGCGATCCTCGTACCAGGTCCGGATCTTCGGCTCGCAGACGGGGACGGGCTCCGGGGTCACGATCGCGACGATACCGGAGCCGGCGGGCGCCAGCGCTGCGGCCGTGGCGCGGACCGTGCCGTGGAGCCGATGGAAGAAGCGGCGGCCCTGCGAGCCGAACGTCTCCGCCTCGTACTGCTCGCTCTCGCGGGTCAGACAGCCCGCCGCCACGAGCGCGTCCAGGACAGCCTCTCCGGGACGCGTCGTGCTGCGTCGGCAGAGGGCCTGTATCCCGGCGCGCCGCTTCTTGTCAGCCTGGACGGCCGCCGAGGCAGCCAGCCGGGCGGCCTTGTCGCGCTCCTTGGTCCGTTGGATCGCGTCGGCCGCCTCTCGACGGCGGTTCTCGCGGGCCGTGACCACCATGCGGATCGGGGTGATGACCTCGGGGCCGAGCAGGGCTTCGGGCGTGGCGAAGGCAGCGGGACTCCGGGCGGCGGTGATCGTTACGCGGAGGAGGCGGGCCTTCCCAACGGCCGTGTCCCGGATGGCCGGTTCCTCGGCCGTGAGGTCCGCCAGCCGGGGGATGGAGCGGACCGCGTCGTCGAGCATGCCGAGGAGGCGCTCGCGGGTCCCGGCGAGCTCGAGCGAGGCACCGAGCGACGCCCCGGCCATCGCCGCCTGCTGTCCAGCCTGCACTGCCAACCGGGCGCGGGCGGCGGCCAGCATGCCTGCCGCGGCGGCCGCGGCAGGCCCGACCGTCTGCTCGAAGACGAGCGGCCAGTCGTCCACGACGAACCCCGCCCGGGTCGAGGTGACGAGCAGGTAGTCCGCCGCGGTCGAGACCACCGCGGCGACGAGGTCGGTGGGCAGCGTCGCCCAGCGACCGAGGACCAGCCGGCTCACCGCCTCCACGTCGACGAGCTGCCAGCCCCGCTCGGTCAGGCAGTTCTGCAACAACGTGCGGAGCCCGCGACGAGCGTCGGCGGAGAGATCGGCCGCGGGCGGGGTGAGGTCCGGGCTCACCACTGGCAGCACCACCCGGGCGAGCGCCGCGGCGACGAGGTCGAGGTCCCGGACGACCAGAGCGAGCGGCGCCGTGTCGAGGACGACCGAACGACGCAGGTAGGCGTCGGGCAGGAGCCCGAGATCGCGCTCGGCATTGAGGGTGACGATCACCGTCGCCTGGATGTCGAGCTCGCCATCCTCGCTCTGGTACCGCGACACCCCCTCGAGATAGGCGAACACGGCCCCCCGCTGTTCGGGGCTCGCCTTGTCGAACTCGTCGAACATGACGAGCGGCAGGGAGAGCAGCGGGCTCGGCGTCATCTCCCAGGACGCCGAGCCGGTCTGCACCCGCCGGCCGAGGAGGCTGCCCGGCGTCTCCCGCATGAGGAGGCGGCAGGCCGCGATGGGATCGAGTCCGAACCGCCGGGCGGCGAGCGTGCCGAGGAGCGTCTTGCCGCTCTTCGTCGGACCGAGGAGGATGAAGGCCGGCCAGTTGCTCGGGTAGACATCGCGGAGGGCGCGCCGGGCGATCACCGCGGCCTCGATCAGCCGAAGCATGGCCCGATGCTCCGCCGGGAGGGTGTCGAGGCTGGCGATCGACGCCGTCGGCTCGGGGACCGAGCTGGCCAGCGCGGCCCGCTTGCCGGCTCCGGTGAGGGTCCAGCTGCCCCTCGTCCGCTGTTCGACGAGGCCCCGCTCGCGCAGCCCGGCGAGGTGGTCTTGGACCGTCCGCCGTGACTCGCCGAGCGCGTCGGCAATGGGCGCGCTCCCGCGCTCGCCGGTCGCGAGCAGGTGGAGGATGTTCCTGTCGATCGTCGTCAGCTGCATTTCGCTCCGTCCCCATCGGTGGTCCGCGCTCGCAGCACGGTACCGTGCGCGAGCCGCACCGGCCGGTGCGCGAGACTGGCCGGGCCGGTGCGCGAAACCTCCGGAGTCTGCGCGGATGGCCGGCTGGTCACGCTCGTGGAGCACCCTCGGATTGCGCGAAGCTGCCCGGCGCCGGCAGGGAGGGGGGAGGGGGTGTCGGCGGGCTCCTGTCCGGCCGACTCCCCTGCCGGGTCGGCGGCCAGCAACCGGGCGAGGGTGGCGGTACCGATCCCCAGCCGGCGGGCGGCCTGGCGGCGGGAGAGGTGGCCGGCGGCGAGCTCGGTGCGCACCTTCGGCCAGCGACGGGCGAATACTGGCCGGGCCGTCACCGGCGGTCGGCCGATCCGCTTGCCCTGGCGGGCCGCGTGGCGCATCCCCTCGCGCACTCGATCGGCGATGAGCTCGCGCTCCATCTCGGCCACCGCGGCAAGGATCGTGAAGACGAGCCGTCCGGTCGCGCTCGTCGTATCGAGCTCCGGTTGGGTGAGGGCCGCGAAGCCGACCCCGGCATGCTCGAAGTCACGGAGGGTGGCAAGGGCATGGAGGGTCGAGCGGAAGGCCCGGTCGAGCTTCCAGACCATGACGAGATCGACCTTCCGCTGCGCAACGTCGGCGAGCAGACGCGCCCAGGCCGTGCGATGGGCGAGATCACCGGCCGCTGCCGTGTCGACGTACTCGAGCACCTCCCAGCCGCGCGTCCGGACATAGTCGCGCAGGGCGTCGAGCTGGAGCTCGGGGTCCTGGTCCTTGTCGCGGGTGCTGACCCTCGCGTACAGGGCGACCCGCAGCGGGCGAGGCGTGACGGTGCCGGTCATGGTGCCGCCTCGTGCCGCCGCTTGGCCGACCGGCGACGTGTCGTGGCCGATTTGGCCGCGAGCGCGGCCATGTATGCCTTTCGGGCAGCTTCCGCTCGGGCGACCCGCTCTGCGGGGGGCAGAATGCCGTCGGGGTCTACGTCGCGCTCGAAGCGGTCGAGGAAGGCGCGCCGGCCGGCGGCGGTGTACTCGTGCGGATCGTGGGTCGCGCGCAGGCGCAACCCGCCGATGCGGCCATACAGCTGAGGGAGTGAAGGTCTCCGTGACATGTGCGAGCTTCCCCACCCCGCGCGCAACGGGGCTCCGAAACTCGCAGGGTCCGGCGACAAGCCGGCCCACACCGGGATCCGAGGGCCCACCGTCCCGATCCAGGTGGATCGTCCGGCCAGACCCCGTTCCCGCCGACAACTGCCCGGCGGGCGGCTCCCTTTGCGATGACTTCCTCAGCGACTAGGTCCGCCGTAGTGCCGACGGCCCGCTGCCCGATGGGCAGGTGCTCTCTGCTGAGGAAGCCTGCTATTCAGCTACCGCGGACGCTACACCGCGGTGTCAAGTCCCGCCAGTCCGTTTCCACGCCCATCGTTGATCGCCTGGATCGTTGGGGCCGTCGCACTGTGGCCCGCGGCGCTGATGTGGTGGTTCTGACTCCTCGACGCCGACGACCGGGACGGCTACCTCGACGCCGCACGCGATCGCCTGCGCGCGATGTTCGGCCTGGACATCGCGGACTGGTTGCGCTCGCCCCAGGCGGCCGTCGCCCGTGGTCGACGCGATGAGATGATTGCCTCCGAATGGTCCGTCACCCGCGCCAAGACGCCCGACAGTGAGATCGTGGTCAAGGGGTGGGCCGTGAACGAGTACGCATATGCCCGAGGTCTGGAGGATCGGCTCGCCGGGGTATCAGCTGGCCTCGCCCGCCGTCGTCGCCAGTCCGTTCCCCTCGGGATCCGCGGCCAGAACCGGGCCGTCCGGACCGATGGTGCCCTCGCGCTGGCCTCCGCCCGACAGCGGGCGTTCGGTGGTGTGACGGCCGCCCTCCAGCCGGCCGTCACCGCGTCCCATCTGGCCGCCGGCCAGACCGTGACGATCGGCGGCGCTCAGGCACCAGCCCGTAGAAGCACCTTCCGGGCCCGTCCGCCGGCGTGAGGACCCCAGTATGGTCTCGCCCGGCGTCGTCGCCGGCAGGCCAGCGGCTCGTGTCGCCGCGATCACGACGATCGTGAGCGCGATCGGCGTCGCGGGCGGGCGCGGTCCATGACGACGATGAATGTGGCTGGGGTTGCCTTCGGAAGCAGCGAGTCGGGCGCCGGGTCGCCCGGACGACGGCCGCTGATCCGGAGCCAGGCCCTGCACGCGCAGCGCACCTCGCAGGGCCCACGCGCGGGCTCCCGGAACCAGATCATGCGCCCGGAGGCGTCGGTCTCGGTCTCGCCGGGGTGCGGCCCACTGGGTCGCCAGACGATGCGCGCGGTTCCGTCGGGCTGTGGTATCGGCACGAGCTCGCGCCGTGGGCGTGGGCGCGGGGCCGTGCCCAGGGCGCTGGCCGGCCGCTCGTATACCGGCCGACCGCGCTGGGCGCTCTGCGCCATGTCGAGGGACAGGTCGACGTCGAGCGTGAGCTCGGCGGGGACGAGCGGCGGGTTGCCCTGCGTCGAGGCTCCCTGCCGGCCCACGATCCGGCGGCAGTACGGGCAGCTGAGGTGCCGCAGTCGGAAGGCCGTGCGTCGGCGTCGCGGATCCGGGTACCACTCGCCGTAGCGCACCTCCGCCGCGACGCGTTCCTCGCTCACAGCTGATCGCCCGGGTTGAAACGCCGCGCCGCGGCGATGGCGCGATCGGCCGCCGTCGCCGCGGCGTAGCGTTGGAGCATCGCCCGACTGCGCCAGCCGGCGAGCTGCATGAGATCGCCCTCTTGCATCCCGGCCGCCAGCATGGCGTGAGCGTAGCTGTGGCGAAACTGATGGGGGTGGACGCCCGGCATGCCGGCGGCCAGGCCGCGCTCGCGGACGAGGTGCCCGACCCCCGAGATGGTGAGGCGTCCTTTGCGGGCGATCCAGAGCCAGGGCAGGTTGGCGTGGGCGTGCCGTGCCCGCAGCCGGGTGTAGCGGTCGAGCGCCTTGACCGCCTTCGCGCCCACGTGGGTGGTCCGTTCACGACGGCCCTTGCCGAGGACGCGGATGATCCCCGCGTCGAGATCGACGTCGTTCGTCAGCGGATCATCGGGCGTCCAGCGGAGGTTGGCGATCTCCGAGAGCCGCGCCCCCGTGCCGATGAACGTGCGGATGATCGCGAGGTCGCGGCGGTCCTCGAACGACGGCCCCGCGCAGGCCGCGAGGATGCGGCGCAGGTCGTCCTCGGCGAGGACCGCGGGCGGCGCCTCGGGCAGCTTGGGCTTGCGCATCCGCGCCATGGGACTCTGGCGGATCTCGCCCTCCTCCTCGGCCCAGCGGAAGAACGCCTGCAGCCCGGAGTAGCGATTGAACGCGGTGGCCGGCCGCCAGCGCGCGAGCTGGTCCTCGATGAACGCCTCGACATGCTCGCGCCGGATGGCCGCGAGGTCGGTGGGCATGCCCTGCGCCGCGAGAAAGTCGGCGAAGCGATCGATGCTCGCGAGGTAGGTCGTGACCGTGGCAGGCGCAAGGTTCCCCGCCCGCAGGCCGCGGGCGAAGCTCGTCCGGTTGACGGCGAGGTCGCCGTGGCGTTGAATGGTGGGCGTGGTGGGTCTTGGCGGCATCGCGGGTGTGCCTCTGGGGGGGGGTTCGAAGACGCCCCAGTTTTACGCCCTACGAGCGCCGTAGTCAAGGCAAACCGCAGGTATACGCTCTAGTGGAGCGTGAAACGGCGGGCCGGTAGCTCAACGGTAGAGCAAGTGACTCTTAATCACTTGGTTGAGAGTTCGAATCTCTCCCGGCTCACCATCAGGCCGTGCGCACTCGCCACCCGGCGAGTTGACGCCGGTTACGCCTCTCGCCTAGGCTTCGCGACGGCGATGGTTCCCGCCGAGACGCGCTGCGTCTGAACCGCCCCGGACGGGCTGATGGCTCCTGGACTGCTGAGCAGCCAGGGGCCGTCGTCGTTCCTGGGGACCGGAGGTTCGGACGTGGACAACGTCTATCTCGTCGCCGCCGCCTGGATGGGCCTCGCGCTCGCGGCCAGCCTCGCCTCGATCAGGCTCGGCATCTCTGTCGCCCTCGTGGAGATCGCGATGGGGGTGCTCGCCGGCAACACGGTCCACCTCCAGTCGACCCCATGGATCGACTTCCTCGCCGGCTTCGGATCCGGCCTCCTCACGTTCCTCGCAGGCGCCGAGATCGACCCCGAGTCGCTCCGCCGTCACGCCCGGATCTCGCTCACCGTGGGCGTCATCTCGTTCCTCCTCCCGTTCCTCGTCGCGTTCGGCTTCGCCTACTTCGTGGCGGGCTGGGGCCTTGCGGCATCGGAGATCGCCGGCGTGTCGCTGTCGACGACGTCCGTCGCGGTCGTCTACGCGGTGATGATCGAATCCGGCCTCGCCGAGGTGGATCTCGGGAAGACGATCCTTGCCGCCTGCTTCGTCACGGATCTCGGGACCGTGCTCGGCCTCGGCGTGCTGTTCGCCGACTTCGATCCGCTCCTCCTCGGCTTCATCGCGACGACGACGGTCACCCTCTACTTCATGCCGCGCTGGACCCGATGGTTCATCGTCCATGTGCCGGGCCGGGTGTCAGAACCGGAGATCAAGTTCCTCTTCTTCGTCCTGTTCCTCCTCGGCGGCCTGGCCGCTCAGGCGAAGAGTGAGGCAGTGCTCCCGGCCTACCTCGTGGGGCTCGCCGTTGCGGGCGTCTTCGTCCGCGACCGTGTCCTCGTCGATCGGATGCGCTCGATCGCGTTCGGCCTGCTCACGCCGTTCTACTTCATCAAGGCCGGCCTGTATGTCTCGCTCCCGGCCGTCGCCGCGGGAATCGGCCTCATCGTCGCCTTCCTCGGGCTCAAGATCGCCGCCAAGATCGTCGGCGTGTGGCCCACGAGCCGGGCCTTCGGGTTGCCCGTGCGCGAGGCGAACTACATGACGCTCCTCATGGCGACGGGGTTGACGTTCGGGACGATCGCGGCCTTGTTCGGACTCACGAACGGCTACATCGACCAGGCGCGGTACACGATCCTTGTCACGACGGTCATCCTGTCAGCGGTGGTGCCGACGTTCATCGCGACGAAGTTCTTCGAGCCACGGGCGATCAGCGAACTCGAAACCGCAGAGATCGAGGCCGCCGAGGGGATCGACGCGGACGGGCTCGGCCGTCGTCGGGCGATCCACATCGATGACAGCGCAGGTGGCTCGAGAGAGGTGGAGCCGGCGTGACGTATCTCGCGATCTCGATCGGGGCGGTGCTCGGGGCGAACGCTCGCTACCTCATCGGCGGCTGGGTGGCGGACCGGATGGGAGCGAGCTTCCCGTACGGGACCCTCGTCATCAACATCAGCGGCTCGTTCCTTCTCGGGGTCGCCATCACGCTGGTCACCGAACGGGCGATCGGGCCGTGGTGGATCCGGCCGGGCTTTGCCATCGGCTTCGTCGGCGCCTACACCACGTTCTCCACCTTCAGCTACGAGACGCTCAGTCTCATGCAGGCCGGGAGCCTCGTCGCCGCCGCTGCCAACATCGTGAGCAGCGTGGGCGGCGCGCTCGCCGGCGTGTACCTCGGATCGCTGCTCGTCCGGGCGTTGTGAGGAGGACGGATCGATGCGACCGCACAGTCGGGGTCTTCGCGTCCAGGTCTTCGTCGGCGAGGCGGATCAGGCGGGCCGCATCCCCCGCTACCAGGCGATCCTCGAATACCTCCGCCGGGAGGGCGCGGCGGGCGCCACCGTCGTCCGGGGGGTGGCCGGCTTCGGGGTCAACAGCAAGATCCACACCGCGGCCATCCTCCGTCTGTCGATGGACCTGCCGATGATCCTCACCTGGGTGGATGCACCCGGCCGGGTCGAGCGATTGCTGCCCGGCCTCGTCGAGCTGGCAGGCTCGGGTGTCGTCACGGTGGAGGAGGTCGGTGTCGCGGCGTACGGGGGGCGGCGCCTCGAGCAGCTCCGGTTCGATCTGCCCGTCGGCGACGTCATGACCCGGTCCGTCGTCTCCATCGACGATGCGGCGCCGGTCCGCGCCGCCGTGGGCCTGCTGCTCGACCGGGACTTCCGGGCTCTCCCGGTCGTCGACCGCGACCGGCGCGTCCTCGGCCTCGTCACCAACGGCGACCTCGTCCGCCGCGGGAAGCTCGGGGCGCGCCTGGAGCTCCTCGCCGCGATGAAGGAGGAGACGAGGACGTCGGTCCTCGAACACCTCGATGCCCAGCAGACGGTGCGGGACGTGATGAGCGTCGACCCGACGACGATCCCGGCTGGAGCGACGCTGGCGGAGGCGACGCATCTCATGGCGGACCGCCATCTGAAGCGCGTGCCCGTCGTCGACGGCGATGGGCGGCTGGTCGGGATCCTTGCCCGATCGGACGTCCTCCGGGCGGTGGGTGAGACGTTCCCGCGGGAGGGGGCGGCCCACGAGGACCACGCGGGCGCCCAGACGGTCGGCGAGATCATGCGCCACGACGCGCCGATCGTGCTCGCCGACGCCGAGCTCGGGACGCTGCTCGATGCCGTGACCTCGACCCGCCTCAACCGGGCCGTCATCGTGGACGCGGACGACCGGGTCCTCGGCGTCGTGAGCGACGCCGACATCATCGCATCCGTCGATCCGGCGGCCGCGAACGGTCTCCTCGGCGCGCTCATGCGGACGGCGGGGCGGCCAACGGGTTCCGGACTGACGGCGGCCCGGCTCATCCGGCGACCACTCGTGACGATCGCCCAGACGGCGACGATCGCCGAGGCGGCGCGGCTCATGATCGACGAGCGGCGGAAGGTCCTCAGCGTCACGGACCCAAGCGGCCGATTGCTCGGCATCGTCGACCGGGCGGATCTCCTCGCCGCGACAGGCGAGGCACTGGGGGAGCTCACGGCGTCGCCGGCCGACGACGACGATGACGGATAGGCCGCTCGCCCACTGACTCCGTGTCCGCCTCGACGTCGTCGACGTGAGCGATCACTGAGCCAAGGGGCCGCGCGAGCGGCCGGGTCTCCCGGGAGGTCACGGTATGCTGGACGGATGGAGGAACCGCCGCACCCGCCGTCGCCGTCCCAGCCGATCCCGGGACGTCGACCCGGAGACCGGCGGGTCCGGGTCAACCGGCCGCACTCGACCTATTTTCGCTACGGCGCTCCAGGCGTCCTCGTCGCGCGGCCGAACGCGAGCGAACCCACGGCGCCTGGCGCGCGCCTCCTCGTCCGGCTGCGGCGCCTGGCCTTCGGCGCGCCACTCGCGAGCGAGGATGAGGCCGGGGAGCGGCTCTCGAAGCTCAAGGCGCTCGCCGTCTTCTCGAGCGACATGCTCTCGTCCGTCGCCTATGCGACCGAGGCGATCCTCTTCACTCTCCTCGCGGCGGGCACCGGTGCCTTCGGTCTCATGCTCCCGATCGCCGGGCTCATCGTCACGATCCTCTGGATCATCGTCATCTCGTACCGCCAGACGATCCAGGCCTATCCCGGCGGCGGCGGCAGCTACATCGTCGCGAAGGAGAACCTGGGGACACTTGCGGGGCTCATCGCCGCCGCGGCCCTCCTAACCGACTATGTCCTCACCGTCTCGGTCAGCGTCGCGGCCGGTGTCGCCGCGATCACCTCGGCGTTCCCCGGAGCCCTGAACCACCTCGCGGTCCCGATCGCGACGGTCTGCATCCTCGGGGTCATGGTGGTCAATCTGCGGGGCATCCGGGAGAGCGGCACGATCTTCGCCATCCCGACCTACGTCTTTGTCGTGACGGCGCTCGGCCTCATCGGGGTCGGCATCCTCCGGACCGTTCTCGGCGATACGCCGACGGTGACGAACATCCACGAGGCGACGGTACCCATCCAGTCGCTCGGGATCCTCCTCGTCATGCGGGCGTTCGCCGACGGCTGCAGCGCGATCACCGGGGTCGAAGCCGTCTCGAACGGCGTTCCCGCCTTCCGCAAGCCTGAGGCCGCGAACGCCCGGGCCACCCTCACGATCATGGGCATCCTCGTCGGCACGATGTTCATCGGCATCTCGATCCTCGCCCGCGTGGCGGGGGCGATCCCGTCGACCGATGAGACGATCATGTCGCAGCTCGGACGGGCGACCTTCGGGACCGGACCGATCTACTACCTGCTCCAGCTGTCCACGACCGGGATCCTCGTCCTCGCGGCGAACACGAGCTTCGCGGATTTCCCGAGGCTCGCGTCGCTCCTGGCCCGGGACGGGTTCATGCCGAGCCGCTTCGCGTTCCGTGGCGAACGGCTCGCCTTCTCCACCGGGATCGTCGCCCTGGCGATCATCGCGATCGTCGTCCTCGCCGCCTTCGGCGGCCGGGTGGAGGCGCTCATCCCGCTGTACGCGATCGGCGTCTTCACGTCCATCACCCTGAGCCAGGCCGGCATGGTCCGCCACTGGCTCCGGGAGCGCGGCGCGGGCTGGCGTCGCAGCGCCGTCATCAACGGCTTCGGAGCGGTGTCGACCTCGATCGTCACCGTGATCTTCGCCGTCGCCAAGTTCGCGCTCGGTGCGTGGCTCATCGTCCTCATCATCCCGCTCATCGTCGCGGCCATGCGCTTCGTCCACCGCCAGTACGAGCGACGCCGGGTGGAGATCCACGTTCGCCCCGAGGTCGTCCTCGGGCGGCCGCGGCGCGCCCAGCGCGTCATCGTGCCGGCGCCGGAGGTGACCCGTGACGTCATCCAGGCGGTGAAGTTCGGGCAGACAATGTCGGACGACGTGACCGTCGTCCACGTGACGGACGATGTCGAGCGAGGCGAGGAGATCCGGGACCGGTTCCTCCGCCAGGTGCCCGGCGTGCCGTTCGTCATCGTCGAGTCGCCGTACCGTGCCCTCGTCCGGCCGCTCATCCGGTACCTCGAGATGAGCGCCGACCCGAACGACGTCCTCGTCGTGCTGCTGCCCGAGTACATCCCTCGCCACTGGTGGGAGAAGTACCTGTACAACGAGAACGCCCGACGGATCCGCAACGCCCTGCTCGGGCGTCGGAACATCCTCGTCGCCGATGTGCCGTTCCGGCGGGACGTCTGAGTCTGGCCCGGGGAGGATCAACGCGAGGAAACCGCCGGTTCGGGGAAGTGCCGGGCACGGTGTCGGGGAGGTGCCGGGTCGCGTCTCAGATGGAGGTGCCGGGCACCGGGCACGTCTCAGATGCGCATCGGGGGAACGTTGGTGCGGCCGGCGGCCGATCCGAGAGGTGCCAGGCCCCCGCTGGGCGTCGGATCCGTCTCGCCCGTTCGGTGGATGAGCGGATGAGACGATGACCACGGTGGGAGCGCTCCATCCCGGATCGAACGTTCCCCCGATGAGCGGATGAGACAGCAGGCGATCGGTCGCGGGCGCCGAGACGCAGGTCGCGGGCGGCGAGACGCAGGGGGTCCGGCTCCGCGGCGGCCCTCTGGTAGGATGCCGGCCGCCGCATGACTGACCTTCCCAACCCGACTCCGCCGCGACCCGACGCGCCGGTCGGCGCCCGCGCCCGCTACGGCGCCGCGATCGCCTCGAGCCTCATCCCGGGACTCGGCCACCTGATCGTCGGACGACGCCGCGCCGGCGTCGTGTTCATCGCGCCGCTCCTCGTTGGGCTCATCGGACTCGCGATCGTCGTCGCGACCCAGCCGATCGTGCGGAGCGCGGCCTACCTCGCCGACCCGGCCGTCATCGGAACGATCCTCGTCGTCGAGCTCCTCGTCCTCGCCTGGCGCATCCTGGCGGTGGGGACGGTCCTCCTCGATCCACGATTCCCGAGACTCAGGCTGCGCGACGCGACCCCGCTGGTCCTCCTCGCGATCTTCGTCGTCGCGCCGCAGGTCGGCTTCGCGGCGGCCACGGCGACCCTCCGTGACTCGGAGGCCCGGATCTTCCAGCCCGCGACGTCCGATGCCGGCGCGCCGTTCCCAACATTCGCCGCGGCGTCGCCGGCCGCGTCCGCCGCTCCCGGCGCGACCGCGAGCCCGTCAGCGGGACCCTCCCGCCTCACCGTGCTCCTGCTTGGGATGGACTCCGGCGTCGGGCGGACGACCGCACTCACGGACACGATGATCGTCGCGTCGCTCGACCGGGTCGCGAGGACCGTGACGATGGTCTCCGTGCCGCGCGACATGGTGAATGTCCCGCTCGCCCGCGGCGGATCGTTCTATCCCAAGATCAATGGTCTCGTCTCGTACGTCGCCTATCACCCGGACGAGTTCCCGGGCTACGGCGGGAACGGGCAGGCCGTCCTCGCCGGCGCCCTCGGGACGCTCCTCGGCGTCCACATCGACTACTACGCCCAGGTGAACCTCGGCGGCTTCGTCGCTCTCGTCGACAGCGTCGGCGGCGTCGACGTCGACGTCGACCACGCCCTGTGCGATCCGACCTACGACGAGTACGGGTACGTCCGCTCGTACTTCAGCATCGGCGCCGGCCACCATCACCTCAACGGTGACGCGGCGCTCGCGTTCGCCCGGATCCGCAAGTCCGCTGGTGAGAGCGACTTCACGCGCGCCGCCCGGCAGCAGCAGATCCTCGTCGCCCTCCGCGACCGGATCGTCCACGGCGGCTTCCTCGACGACCCGCTCGGGTTCCTCCGCGCCATTGGCGACACGATCCAGACGAACATCCCGCCGAGCCTCCTGCCCGACCTCGCGCCGTTCGTCTCGGGGATCGATCGATCGCGGGTTTACGAGACCGTCATCAGGTATCCGCTCGTCCATCCGACCGTCGTCGCGGACCCGCGCGGCTCGATCCAGATCCCGGACGTGGCGGCGATCGCACGGCTCGGCGTCTCGCTGTACACCGCGCCCGGGGTCATGCCGGATCCGGCGTTCGTCATCCCGCCGCCGACGACGACGGCGGCGGGACCACCGGCGGCCGCGCCGACCTGCTACGCGCCGCAACCGACACCGAAGCCGACGCCGCGCCCGACACCCGTCGCCAGCGGCAGCCCCGCCGCCAGCGGCAGCCCCGCCGCCAGCGGCAGCCCCGCCGCCAGCGGCAGCCCGGGCCCGAGTGCCTCGCCCGCGGCCTCCGCGTCCCTGACGGGCGCCGGAGCGACCGCGTCGCCGCCGTGAGCATCCGTGGCGTGAGCACCCGTGCCCGCGAGGCGACCTGCTACCCTAGCGACGTCCCTTGACAGCCGGTCCCGTGAGGCCGGCGGACCGGTCCCGTGAGGCCGGGAAGGAGGCTCGTCCGATGTCCGCGGCCGCCCTCGGCACCTCGGTCCGGTGTCCGCCGGTCGACGGTCCCACGTTTCCGCCCGAGCCCGCCATCCCGTCCCCGATCGCGTGATCGCACCGCCGCGCGCCCGATCGGGCGCCATCGTGGACCCCCGGATCGGCGACCACGGCCCGGCCCTCCTCGCCCTCGAAGACGGCACCGTCTTCGAGGGGATCGCATTCGGCGCCCCGTCCTCGGCCGGCGGGGATCTCGTCGTCAACACGAGCCAGACGGGCTATCAGGAAGTCTGCACGGACCCCTCCTACGCCGGTCAGATCGTCGTCATGACGTACCCCCTCATCGGCAACTATGGTCGGCTCGTCGATGACGATCAGAGCGCCCGCCCGTGGCTCCGCGCCCTCGTCGTGGCGAACGCGACCGCCGCGGTCCTCGACGACGCCCGCCAGCTCGCGACGCTCCTCCGCGAGACGGGCGTCCCGGCGATCGCCGGGGTCGACACCCGGGCGCTCGCCCGGCACCTGCGCGCCCACGGCTCGCTCCGCGCGGTCGTCACCGCGCCGACGATGGTCGACGCCGCTGCCGCACGGTCGGCCGCGGCGGCCGTGCCACGTTGGGAGGACGAGGACTTCGTGGCGGCGGTCTCGCCGGCCGAGATCCGCGAGCTCGGCGCGCCGGGGGAGGGCGGCCCGCTCATCGGGCTCGTCGACTACGGCTCGAAGGCGAACATCGCCCGCTCGCTCCGGCGGCGCGGGGTGCGCGTGCGGTTCCTTCCGCACACGATCGACCCGGAGGCCGCCCTCGCCCATGACATCGACGGGCTCGTGCTGTCGCCGGGCCCCGGCGATCCCGCTCGCCTGCATGGACCGGTCGCCCTGGCCCGGGCGGCGATCGCCGACGGCCGGCCGCTCCTCGGGATCTGCCTCGGCCATCAGATCGTCGCCCGGGCGGCCGGCGCGGAGACGCGGCGGCTCCGATTCGGCCACCACGGGGCGAACCACCCGGTCCGCGACATCGACCTGGGCCTGGTCCAGGTCACCGCCCAGAACCATGAGGTGACCGTGGACGGCGCGACGCTCCCGCCGGGCAGCGGCTTCCACGTGAGCCAGACCAACCTCAACGACGGGTCCGTGGAGGGCCTCCGGCACCGCGAGCTGCCGATCGAGACGGTCCAGTACCACCCGGAGGGAGCGCCGGGACCGCTCGACGCGCTGGCGGTCTTCGATCGCTTCGTCGCCGCGGCGACCCTCCACCTGGCCGCGAGAGGTACGGGCGCCGCGAGGGGTGCGGACGCCGGATGACGAGACCCGCCTCCGTCCTCATCCTCGGCTCCGGGCCGGTCGTCATCGGCCAGGCGGCCGAGTTCGACTATGCCGGGACGCAGGCCTGCCGGGCGCTCCGCGCCGAGGGCGTCCGGACGATCCTCGTCAACAGCAACCCGGCGACGATCATGACGGACCCCTCCGTCGCCGATGTCATCTATCTCGAGCCGCTCACCGTGGAGGTCGTGGAGGCGATCATCGCCCGCGAGCGGCCGGAGGGCCTCCTCGCCGGGCTCGGCGGTCAGACCGCGCTCAACCTCGCAGTGGCCCTCGCCCGGGCCGGCGTCTTCGAACGGCATCCGATCCGTCTCCTCGGCACGCCGCTCGAGGCGATCGAGATGGCCGAGGATCGGGAGCGGTTCCGTGACCTGCTCGACCGGATCGGACAGCCATATGCCCCGTCCGCGATCGTCGCGGGTGCCACGCCCGACGAGCGGCACGACTCGGAGGCTCGAGCGCTCGTCGAGATCGGGCTGCCCGCGATCGTCCGGCCGGCGTTCACCCTCGGCGGCACCGGCGGGGGGATCGTCGGGACGGAGATGGAGTACCACGAGCGGGTCCGCGCCGGCCTCCGCGCCAGTCCGATCGGGCAGGTGATGGTGGAACGCTGCCTCGTCGGCTGGCAGGAGATCGAGTACGAGGTCATGCGCGACGCGGACGATACGTGCATCGCCGTCTGCTCGATGGAGAACGTCGATCCGCTCGGCATCCACACCGGCGATTCGATCGTCGTCGCGCCGGTCCAGACGCTCACCGACGCGGTTCACCAGCGGCTCCGGAGTGCCGCCCTCGCGATCATCCGGGCACTCGGCGTGGAGGGCGGCTGCAACGTCCAGTTCGCCCTGTCGCCGGACGCCGCCGAATACGCCGTCATCGAGGTCAACCCGCGGGTCAGCCGTTCGTCCGCCCTCGCCAGCAAGGCGACCGGCTATCCGATCGCCCGGGTCGCCGCCCAGATCGCGATCGGCAGACGACTCGCCGAGATCCCCAACGTGGTGACCGGCACGACCGTGGCCGCGTTCGAGCCGGCGCTGGATTACGTCGTCGTCAAGCTGCCGCGCTTCCCGTTCGACAAGTTCCCAACCGCCGACCGGAGCCTCGGCAGCCAGATGAAGGCGACCGGCGAGGTGATGGCGATCGACCGCACGTTCGGGGCGGCCCTCAACAAGGCGCTCCGCGGCATCGAGCAGGCGGGTGCCGGCCCGCTCGCGGAGGATCCGACCTGGATCGCGGAGCTCGGATCGATCGCCCGGGCGGCTGGCCTCGACCCGGACGACCCGGCGGAGCTCCTCGCCCGCTTCGGCGGCGATGCCGCGGCCTGCGAGGCGTTCCGCCATGCGGAACGGACGTCGTATCCGATCCGCCTCCGATCGTTCCTCGCCCCCTCGGACTCGCGCCTGTGGCGGATCCTCGCGCTCCTCCGGCGCGGCGTGCCGGAGCGGGACGTCGAGACCGCCACCGGGATCGCGCCGTGGTTCCTCGCCGAGATGGGACGGAACGTGGCGCTCGAGGCTGAGGTCGCCGCGATGGGCCCGCGGCTCCTCGATCCGGCCGATGAGTCGGCCATGACGCTCCTCGCGACGACCAAGCGGGCGGGCTTCGGCGACCGCGAGCTGGCCGGCCTTGCCGCGGTGGAGGCCGCGGCCATCCGGGCCACGCGCCTGGCCGTGGGCCTCGTCCCAGGCTACGCGATGGTCGACACGTGCGCCGCGGAGTTCGCCGCCGAGACCCCGTACTTCTACGCGACATACGCCGCCGCCGGGTCGCCTCCGGAGGCACCGCCGACGCCACGCCCGGGGGCGCTCGTCATCGGCAGCGGCCCGGTCCGCATCGGCCAGGGGATCGAGTTCGACTACTGCGCCGTCCAGGCGGCGGACAGCCTCCGCCGCGCCGGCTGGAGCGCCATCATGATCAACTCGAACCCGGAGACCGTCTCGACGGACTTCGACGCCTCCACCCGGCTGTACTTCGAACCGCTCGATGCGGAGTCCGTCGAGAGCGTCGTCGATGCGGAGACGGCGCCCGGCGACGAGCCGCTTCCGGCATTCGTCCAGTTCGGCGGCCAGACGCCGCTCAACCTGGCCGCCGCGCTCGCCGCCGCCGGCATCCCGCTCCGCGGAGCGAGCCTCGAGACGATCGACCAGGCGGAGGATCGGGTCCGCTTCGCCGCCCTCCTCGACCGCCTCGGCATCCCCCAGCCGGACGGCGGGATGGCCCACAGTGTCGAGGAGGCGCTCACGCTCGCGGAGCGCATCGGGTACCCGGTGATCATGCGACCGTCGTTCGTCATCGGCGGCCTCGCGATCGACCTCTGCTACTCCCCGGAGGACCTCGTCCGGCAGCTCGCCGCGGCGACGGTCGTCGATCCCGACCGGCCGGTGCGGATCGACCGCTACCTCGAGGGGGTCGAGGTCGACGTCGACGCGGTCGCCGACGGACGGGACGTCCTCATCCCGGGACTCCTCGAGCACGTCGAGCGGGCCGGGGTCCACAGTGGCGACTCGGTCGGCCTGTTCCCGCCGCAGAGCATCAGCGCTGGCGACCAGGAGCTCATCGTCGCGTCCATGGAGCGGGTCGTCCGTGCGCTCGACGTCCACGGCCTCGTGAACGCCCAGTTCATCGTCCGCGAGGATGGCGTCTACCTCATCGAGGTGAACCCGCGGGCGAGCCGGACGGTCCCCTTCATGTCCAAGGTCACCGGTGTCCCGATGGTCGATCTCGCGGTCAGGATCGCCCTCGGCGCGACCCTCAGCGAGCTCGGCTGGCGGAACGGCCTGCTCGCGCCGCCGCCGTTCGTCGCCGTCAAGGCGCCGGCGTTCTCGACCGCCAAGCTCCGCGGCGTCGATCCATCCGTCGGGCCGGGGATGCAGTCGACCGGCGAGGTGATCGGCATCCACGAGGATGTCCGGGTCGCCCTCGCGAAGGCGCTCGTGGGCGCGGCGCTCGTCCCGCCACGGCTCGCGGCTTCGTCCGGCGAGGCGTCAGTCGCCCTTATCTCGATCGCCGACCGCGACAAGCCACTCCTGCCTCGACTCGCCACCGCGCTCGGTCGGGCGGGGTATGCGCTCGCCGCCACGCCGGGGACCCGCGCGGCGCTCGCCCGCCTCGGCCACGCGGCGAGCGCCGTCGCCAAGCTCGGCGCGACGGCTGGGCCCGACGAGACGCCCATCCTCGACCTCATCGCGGCCGGAACCGTGCGTCTCGTCGTCAACACGCCGACGCCGCGGAGCGGTGCCGTCCGCGACGCGGCCGAGATCCGCCACGCCGCGACCGCCGAGGGCATCCTCTGCCTCACCGCCATCGAGACAGCGGTCGCGGCCGCCGAGGCGCTCGAACCCGAGATCGCGGCCGCGTTCGCGGATGTCCGCTCGCTCGCGGAGTGGGTCCCCACGCGGGCCCGCACGGACGGTCCGCTCGCGGTCGCCGGCCGGACCTGACCGCGGATCGGGCCCGGCGGTCCTGTCTGAGCGCGGGGGCCATACAATCGCGAACGGCACCGCGTTCCTCGAACACGGTCCGGCCCACAGGAGCCAGAGCACCCATGCCGATCCCCGCCGTCCGCTTCACGGACGAACGTCTGCCGAACGGTCTCCGCTACATCATCGCGGAGGACCACCTCGCGCCCGTCGTCGCCGTCGACATCTGGTACGACGTCGGGAGCAAGCACGAGGTCCCGGGCAAGACCGGATTCGCCCACCTCTTCGAGCACGTCATGTTCCAGGGCAGCGCGCATGTCGGCAAGGCCGAGCACATCGCGCTCGTCCAGGCGGCCGGCGGCACGATGAACGGCACCACGTGGCTCGATCGCACGAACTACTTCGAGACGATGCCCTCGCACCAGCTCGAGCTCGCCCTCTGGCTGGAGGCCGACCGGATGGGGACGCTCCTCGACGCGCTGTCCCAGGAGAACCTCGACAACCAGCGCGAGGTCGTGAAGAACGAGAAGCGCTGGTCGTACGACAACCGCCCGTATGGGACGTGGAACGAGAAGCTCCAGGCCCACCTCTACCCGCCGGAGCACCCCTACCACCACCCGACCATTGGCTCGATGGCCGACCTCGATGCAGCCTCCCTCGACGACGTCAAGGCGTTCTTCCGGACGTACTACGCGCCGAACAACGCGGTCCTCGCGATCGTCGGCGACGTTGATCCGGCGGATGCGCGACGCTGGGTCGCCCGGTATTTCTCCGCCATCCCCGCCAATCCGGCGATCCCGCCGCTCGCTGACCTGCGCCTGCCGCCGACGCTCGGTGGCGAGCATCGCGAGATCGTCGAGGATCGCGTCCCGTTGCCGCGCGTCTACCTCGGCTTCCGGGCCCCCGTCTTCGGCGACCCGCGTTTCGACGCCCTCGAGGTCGCGTCGCAGATCCTCGCCGGCGGGAAGGGCAGCCGCCTGTACCGGCGCCTCGTCCGCGACGAGCGAGTCGCCCAGGACGTCGTCATGTTCAGCCTCGGGTTCATCGGCGGCGCCTCCGTGACGGCGGGTTGGGCGACGGTTCGACCGGGCGTCGCGATCGCGCGGGTCGAGGCGCTCTTCATCGAGGAGCTCGAGCGGCTCGGCCGGGAGCCGGTCACGGCGGACGAGCTCGCCCGGGCCAGAGCCCTCGTCGAGACGGACGAGCTCGGAGCGCTCCAGCGCGTCGAGGAACGGGCGGACCGGCTGGCGATGTACGCGACGTTGTTCGACGATCCGGACCTCATCAACCGCATGCTCGGCCGGTTCCTGGCGGTCACGCCGGACGCCATCCGGGCGGCCGCCGCGGGTGTCTTCCGGTCGGACAACCGGGCCGTCCTCACCTACGTTCCGGCGACGGCGCCGGCCGACGCAGCGGCGCTCGACGCCGCCGAAGCGGTCGACGACGAGGCCGCGGCGTGACGGACATCGTCATCCCGACACGGCCGACACCCGGCGAGCCGCGCCCGTACCACTTCCCGGACTTCGAGCGTCACCGACTCCCCAACGGTCTGACCGTGATCACCGTGCAGGTCCCGGGGCGGCCGCTCGTCAGCGCGACGCTCGTCCTCCGCAACGGCGCGGTCGATGAACCGGCCGCCCATGCCGGCGTGACCGTGCTCGCGGCGCGCGCCCTGTCCGAGGGGACGAAGCGCTTCGACGCGATCGCCCTCGTCGAGGCGTCCGAGCGGATCGGCGCGTCGCTCCACGCCGAGACGAGCTGGGACACGATGTCGGCCGGCGTCGAGGTCCCGGCGGATCGACTCGAGCCGTCCCTCGAGCTCCTCGCCGAGATGGTCGGCGAGCCCACCTTCCCGTCCGCCGAGGTGGACCGCCTCCGCGAGGAGCGTCTCAACGACCTCCTCCAGGCCGCGGCCGACCCGCGGAGACGGGCGGACGAGGCGTTCACGGACACGATCTACACCGCCGAGTCGCCGTACCACCGGCCGGCCGGCGGGATCCGGCCGACCGTCGAGCCGCTCGTCGACGAGGACCTCCGACGAGCGTGGGCGCGGGGGATGGTGCCGCAGCGGATCGTCCTCGTCGTCGGCGGCGACCTCGCCGGACTCGACGTGCCGGCGATCGCCGAGCGGCTGTTCGGCGGCTGGTCGACGGCGCCCGGGACCGTCGATCACCCACCGATCGTCGCCAGTCCCGCACTCGAGGCCCGGCTCGTGCGCCTCGTCCACCGCGCCGGAGCGGTCCAGACGGAGATCCGGGTGGGGCATCCGGGCCTGTCGCGGCGGATCCCGGACTACCACGCCGTGTCCGTCATGAGCGCGATCCTCGGCGGCCTCTTCAACTCGCGGCTCAACCGGAACCTCCGCGAGGACAAGGGGTACACGTACGGTGCCGGCGCGGGCTTCGACCTTCGCCGTGCCGCCGGCCCGTTCGTCGCCAGGGCGGCCGTCAACACGGACGTCACGGTACGGGCGATCCGGGAGATCCTCATGGAGCTCGACCGGATGCGGACCGCGGCCGTCGAGGAGGACGAGCTGCGGGCCGCCCGCGACTTCCTCGTCGGGGTCTTCCCGCTCCGTTTCGAGACACCCGGCCCGGTCGTGGGCTCGATCGCCGGCCTGGTCGTCCACGACCTCCCCGACGATGAACTCGCGACGTATCGGTCACGGATCGAGGCCGTGACGGCCGCGGACGTCCTCGCCGCGGCACGCGAGCACATCCACCTCGAACGCGCCGGGATCGTCCTCGTCGGGGATGCCGACGCCATCGGCCCATCGCTCGAGAGCGCCGGATTCGGACCGCTCGAGATCGTCCGGGAGGATTCTCCGGGAGGCGCCTGAAACCTTTTTCACGCCGGCAGTCTCGGACGAGATGTGACCCCGGTCGCCCGGCTGGTGTCGAACTCGGAGGATCTACGGCATGGATCGAACACGAATCGTGCGAGCGGTCGGCGGGACGCTCGTCGCGGGATTCCTCATCGCGGCGGTCGTCATCGGCGCGGACGCCGTCTCGTCGCCGGGGGCGCCGACGACGGTGCCGGTGGTCGACGCATCGGCGCTCGACTCGGTGTCCGGGCAGCCCCTCGTGGCCAGGACCCCGGAGCCCAGCGAGAGCCCGGAGGCCAGCGAGACCCCGGAGCCCAGCCATACGCCGGAGGCCAGCGGGACACCGCGAGCGACCGGCACGCCGGAGCCCAGCGAGACCCCCGAGGCGACCGAGGCGGTCCACTCGACGAGTTCACCGCAGGCGTCCACCGGACACGACGGTCCTGACTCCAGCTCGCACGACGGCGCCACCTCGCACGACGACGCCACCTCGCACGACGGCGGCGGCGACTGACCCCCGGACGGCTGAGCCGACCGGGTTTCGATGACGTGACGAAGGGACCACGGTGGAATGGCGTCAGCCGACGCATGATGGTGGCGGGTCGGGCCCGATCGTGGCCCGACCGACCGTGACTGCGCCGGAGCCGGACCCATCGAACCCTCGTCCCCATCGCCTGAGAACCGCGATCCTGCCGCGGCCCGTGACGATCGAGCGATCGTCGACGCGGTCCTCGGCGGCGATCGCGACGCCTTCAGGGCGCTCGTCGACCGCGAGTCCACCACCGTCGTCCGGCTCTGCCATCGGATCCTCGGCGATCTCCACGAGGCGGAGGACGTGACGCAGGAGGCGTTCGTCACCGCGTTCCGGTCGCTCGCCTCGTGGCGCGGCGACGGCTCCTTCGGGGCGTGGCTCGCGCGGATCGCGACCCGCATCGCGTTCCGCCAGGCGGTCCGGCGGCGTCCGGTGGCCTGGATCGACCCGATCGAGTCCGACTCGCGGTCCGGCGGGCGCGACCTGAGCGCCGGCGAACGGGAGGTTCGCACCCGACTCGTCGAGCAGGCCGTGGAGTCGCGAACGGTCGCCGACCCGGCGTCGATCGCCGTTCGGGCCGAGCGGACGACGGCGATCCGGCGTGCTGTCGCCCGACTCGACGAGCCGTACCGCGAGGTGGTCGCGCTGCGGTTCTTCGGCGGCCTCTCCCTGGCCGAGATCGCCGTCGCCTCGGACCGTCCCCTCGGGACGGTGAAGACCCACCTCCATCGTGGCCTCATCCGACTTCGGGTCGCCCTCGACGACGAGGGCATCGGTCGATGAGCGGTCCGTTCCATCCCGACGAACTGGCCGGGTCGGCGGAGCCGATCGGGTCGAGCGCCGATGCGGCCCGTCTCCTCGAGCTCGCCCGCGACCTCGAGGGCATCGCCCGTCCGGGGCCGGCGCCGACGGCGGGATTCGAGGCTCGCGTCCTCGCTGCACTCGCGCTCGAACCGCTCCCTCGGCCGACGGGCGCCGCCGGCCTGGCGGCCCGCCAGGGCCGGCCTCTGGCGATGCTCCTCGCGCTTCGCGACACCTGGCGGATCGCGTGGCGTGGCGGTGGCCCGCCCGCCGTGCGAGCCCAAGCGGCTGCCTTCGTCCTCGTCGTGGTCCTCCTCGCGGGATCCCTCGGTGGTCTCGCGACGGTCGGCGGGTTCCGGCTCCTCGGTCCCGGGCCCACCGTGGGCGGGCCGTCGACGGTATCGACCGGCGGCCCCGGCGCGTCCACGACGTCCTCGATGGGACCGTCGGTCTCGGGCTCGCCCGAGCCGTCCGAGTCGTTGGAACCGAGTGGCAGCCCCGACGCAAGTGAGGCGGGGGAGACGCCGGGGCCCGGTCGGACGCAGCGGCCGTCCGGCACGCCGCCGCCCGGAGGCGGTTCCGGATCCGGTGGGTCCGGAACTGCGACCGCCGTCCCGACGGCGACGCCGACGCCGACCCCCACGTTCGACGACCGGGGAACGCCCCGACCCGGCGATACACCACGGCCATCCGGCACGCCACGGCCCACCGAGGCGCCGGACGCGACGAGCGATCCGGGGCACGGCTGACGGTCGAGGAGGGCTCGCGATGGTCCGCGGACCATCGCGAGGGACCGTCCACGGATCATCGTCGGCCGGTTACGCTTGGCCGGTGATCGTCGTCGTCGGGAGCCCCGTCGCGTCCTCCGCTGAGGGCGATGGCCACATCGTCGCGAGCGGCATGGCCGTCGCCATCGCCCGAGCCGCAGCGGGGCGTGGCTCGACCGTGGAGATCGTTGGTCGGCTCGCCGACGATCCGATCGGCGACGCGGTGCTCATGGATCTCACCCGCGGCGGCCTCGGTCACTCCGCGATCCTCCGTGCCGGAGTGGGAACCACGCCGGCCGGCGGGCCCGACCCCGCGTCCGACGGTGAGCTCGTGACGCCGGCCGCCTCGATCCTCGAGGACGCCGGCGAGCCGGGCCGCGCGGTGCCGTCCCATCCGACCGGACCGCCGATCGAGGCGGGAGACCTCGACCTCGCCCTCCGCTATCTCGCCTCGTTCGACGTCCTCATCGTCGGCGAGGCGGTCGACGAGGAGGTGCTCGTCATCGCCCGCGAGGCGGCCGGCTACAGCGGCGCCCGACTCATCGTCGTCGGCCCATCGTCGTCGCCCGTCCCGACCGCCGGCGACGACACGACATGGTTCGAGGCGCCGGACGATGGCCCATCCGAGGAGTTCGCGGACGTGGTCGGAGCGTACGCCGCGGCACTCGACCGCGGGACGCCGCCACGCGAGGCGTTCGAGCGAGCGGTCGACCGCGCGCGCTGGGACCCGGTCAGGGAGTAGACCGACCTCTCGCCCGCCCGCTCGACGCGTCCGCTGTCTCGTCGAGCGGCACGACGAGTGCCGGGCCGTCGTTTCGGACGTTGTTCACGAGCGGTGCGACCGGATGGGCCGAGAGATCCGCTTCAGTGGCCGCGGCGAGGATCGCCTGGACCTCGCCGAGATCCTCCATACCGGGATCGAGCCAGGTGGCCCAGGCGTGGCGGGGGAGCACGATCGGCATCCGGTCGTGGATGGGCGCCATGAACTCGTTCGCGGCGGTCGTCACGATCGTGAAGGTCCGCCGGATCTCGTCCGTCGCCGGATCGCGCCAGCCCGACCACAGGCCGGCGAGGGCGAGCGGCGACCCATCCGCCGCCGCGATGAGGAACGGCTGCCGTGTTCCGTCCGCCCGACGCCACTCGTAGAAGCCGTCCGTCGGGACGATGCAGCGCCGATGGGCGAGCGAGTCCCGGAAGGCGTTGCTCGAGGCGAGCGTCTCCGCCCGGGCGTTGATGAGCCGGCTGCCGATCGATGGGTCCGTCGCCCAGTGCGGGATGAGGCCCCAGCGGTAGCGAGCGACGGCCCGCCGCTCGCCCTTCTCCACGACGACCGACGCCGCATCTGTCGGCGCCACGTTGTAGTGGCCGCCCGGATCGTCGGACAACGGCTCGGCGTCGAACAGCTCCGCGAGCTCCGCATCGGACCGCTGCTGGGTGAATCGACCGCACATCGTCGGGCAGTCTAGTAGAGTCGCGCCGATGGACGAGCCGAACCGCCCGGGCCGCGGCATGGACCCGAACCAGCCCGGCCCGCTCGACCGCGCGACGGCGATCGCCGTCCTCCGCCGAGGCGATGAGCTCCTCGAGGCGGGACACGCGGAGGACGCGGCCGGCCACTATCAGCGGGTCGTCGGCTTCGACGATCCGGCGATCACGGCGAGCGCGCTGTACGGGCTCGGGAACGCCCTCTACCGCCTTGACGACGAGGGGGCGGCTCTCGCGACCTGGCGCCGCATCCTCGAGCTGCCGGAGACGCCGAGCACATACCTCGCCTGGCGCCAGATCGCCGCGGCGAACGTCCGTGACGGCGACCTGGGCGGCGCTCTCCGCGCGTACCGCGAGGCGGATCGACGCGCTCCGGCGGAGGACAAGGGGGAGATCGCCTCGCGACTCGGCTGGTTGTCGAAGGAGACGGGCGACACCGGCGGAGCCGCCCGCTACTTCCGGCGGAGCCGCGGCCGCACGAACGCCCTCGTGACGTACGCGATCATCGCGGTGACGGTCGTGGTCTCGTTCACCGCGTGGGCCGGATTCTCCGAGACGGCGAACAGCGTCGACTTCGGCTGGCTCTATCCGATCCTCTGGCTCAGCAAGGCGGGCGTCGCCGCGGGTGAGCTGTGGCGGCTCGTGACCGTGGTCCTCGTCCACGCTCCGGACCCGACGTTCTTCTTCATCCACCTCGGCTTCAACATGTACGCCCTCTACCTCGTCGGGCCGGTCGTCGAGGCGATCTACGGCGGGCCGCGGATGCTCTTCATGTACCTCGCCTGCGCCGTCACCGCCTCGACGGCGAGCTTCGTGGTCGGGCCTTCCGGGTTCGCGACCGGGGCATCCGGGGCGGTCTTCGGCCTGTTCGGGGTCCTCCTCGTGGCCTCGCGGGTCCACCATCCGGTCGTCGACCGCCGTCGCCGCGCGATCCTCACCCAGGTGGGCTCGCTCATCGTCATCAACCTGCTCCTCGGCTTCGGCCTGGCCGGGAGCGGCACGGTGAACATCGACAACGCGGCCCACATCGGGGGGTTGCTCGGCGGGCTGTGGCTCGGTCTCATCCTCCTTCCGGCGGGCGCGCCGACGCTCTCGTCGTTCTGGCAGCAGGCGGACGGGACGCGCGGGTCGAAGCGGGTCGCGCCGCTCGTCCAGGTCGTCGGGATCGCAGCCCTCGCCGTCGTTGTCGTGGTCGGTCTCGTCATCGGCGACGAGGCGGTGCGCCGTGGCGCGGCGGCCGGTGCGCAGACGGAGGTGCCACGGATCGGCCGGCACATCTGACGGTGCGGCCAGCCCGCGGGCGCCGGTCAGACCGCGGGGCGAGGCACCTTCGGCAGCACGACGCTCACCCGGGCGCCGCGCGGGGCGACCTGCTCGGCATGGGCCGATCCGCCATGGGCGGCCGCGAGCTCGCGCACGATCGCGAGCCCGAGGCCTGAGCCGCCACCGGACCGGGCCGGGTCCGGCCGGAAGAATCGCTCGAAGACACGCTCGGTGGCGCCGGGCGGGAATCCGGGACCGTCGTCGGTCACCGAGAGGGCCACCGACCCCGCATCCCCGGGGAACGACGGACCGATCCGGCGGGCCTCGAGCCAGACATGGCCGCCGGGGCTGGGTGCCACGGCGAGCGCGTTCGAGACGAGGTTGCCGAGCATCCGGTCGACCGCGAGCCGGTCGGCGACGAAGCCGAGGTCGGCGGCAGCCGTCTCGGGCGACTCGGGCCGGACGGCCGAGACCGTGATGCCGACACTCGCCGCCCCGGGCGCGAAGCGCGCCGTCGCCTCCTCGATGAGTGCGCCGCCATCGAGCGGTTCCGGTCGCAGCCCGGCGGCCCCGGCACGCAGTCGCTCGATCGCCCCGAGCTCGCCGACGAGGCGCTCGAGGCGCGCGGACTCCTCGGCGATGGCCCTGGCCGCCCGTCCGGCGTCCTCGCCGGTGGCCGTCCCGTCGGCGAGCGCGTCGGCGAAGCCGCCGATGACCGTCAGCGGCGTTCGAAGGTCGTGGCGGAGGTTCGCCAGGAGCTCGGTCTCCCGGTCCCGGGTCTGGGCGAGTGTCTCCGTCATGGCGTTGAAGCGGACGATGAGGTCCCGCACCTCGGTCGGGCCGTCGAGGGGGAGCGGCGGGATCGGCGAGGTGGTGGGAACGTCCGCCGTGGCCGCGGCGAGGCGGCGCAGCGGGGCGCCCACGGAGCGCGCGACGAGCCACGCCAGCGGTGCGCCCGCGAGGAGCGTGACGACCACGACGATGGGGACGGTGGCCACGAGATCGCCGACGGCGTCGCGACCCGCCGTATCCGGTGTCGCGAGGACCAGTGCCTTCGGACCCGCGGCAGCGCCGGGGCGGATGACCGTGGCGGCGTAGACGTAGGCCCGACCGTCCGGGAAGGCGGTGACCCCGTGATTCGCCGAGCCGCGGCCGCCCGGATCGACCGCGAACGTGCCTGCCCGCAGGGTCGGCGTGCCGGAGAGGCTGACGACCCGGCCGTCCGCCGTGACGATGAACGCGTCGACGCCCGCGGTCGGTAGCTCGTCGTGGATGCCGGCCAGCAGCGTCTGGGCGTCGCCAGCGATCGTCGCCTGGCGGAGCTGGACGGCAAGCGCGGACACCTGGTCCTCGAGGCGGCTGCCGAGGGTCTGGGTGTGGAGCCCGCGGAGGAGGACAAAGAGTGTCGCTCCGATCGCGAACCAGGCGACGAAGGCGACGCCGAGGAAGGCGAGGACGATGCGGGCGGTGAGGCTGCGCGGCACGGCTCCTCAGTCGGTCGCGGCCGGCCGGACCGGCTCGCGCGGCGGCGGGACGAGGCGGTAGCCGACGCCCCGGACGGTCTCGATCGGCGGACCGTCGTCGCCGAGCTTCTTGCGGACTTCGGCCACGTGGACGTCCACCGTCCGCGTCTCGCCGGGGAAATCCGTGCCCCACACGCCCTCGAGGAGTGCGTCGCGGGTGAGGACGACGCCGGGATCGCGGGCGAGGGCGGCGAGGAGGTCGAACTCGCGCGCCCGAAGCTCGAGCCGTCGTTCCCCCACCGTGGCCTCGCGCCGCCGCGGGTCGATCCGGAGGTCGCCGACCTCGAATGGGCGCCCGCCCCGGACCGTCGCATCGGCCCGACGGAGGATCGCCTTGACCCGGGCGACGAGCGCCCGCGGATTGAACGGTTTCGTCACGTAGTCGTCCGCGCCGAGCTCGAGCCCGACGATCGCGTCGACGTCGTCGTCCCGGGCGGTGAGCATGAGGACCGGCGTGTCCCCGCGGCGACGGAGCTCCCGGCAGACCTCGTAGCCGTCGATCTTCGGCAGCATGAGGTCGAGGATGACGAGGTCCGGGTCGTGGCGGGCGTGGAGGGCGAGGCCCTGCTCGCCGTCGCCGGCCGCGATGACGGCGAATCCCTCCTTCTCGAGGTACAGGCGAAGGAGGTCGACGATGTTCCGTTCGTCGTCGACGATGAGGATCGTCTTCACCGCCCGAAGGATAGCGAGCCGCCCTCCGGAACCTCGCCGCGTGTGTAAGGGGGATGTAAGGTCGGGCGTCGGGGTAGCATCCGTCCGCCATGTTCGCCACACTCGGCGGTTCGCTCCCGGCGCCGACCATGCCGCTGACCCTGCCGTCGCCCGCCCTCGACGCCGGCTCGCCATCGGCTGCCGTCGACGCCGTCGATGGCCTCGTCGCCGCGGCCCTCGCCGACCAGGTCGCGGCGGGACTCGGGGTCCTGACGGACGGTGGGCTCCGCCACCCCGATCCGATCGGTGCCCTCATTCGCGGCTTTGGCGGTGTCGAGCCCCGCGCCGGGGCGCCGCCGGTGGCGCGGAAGCTCCCGCGCTGGGAACGCCCGATCTTCGTGGACGGATGGGCCATCGCCGCCGACCTGGCGGACCGACCCGTGAAGCAGGTCCTCGTCGGCCCGTACTCCCTCGGCCGGGCGATCGCGCCCGGACGGCTCGGCCGCCCGGCGGTCACCCTCGCGCTCGCGGAGGCACTGAACGCGGAGCTCCACGCCCTCGCCGACGCCGGATGCCCGGTCCTCGAGATCGTGGAGGATGGTGCGGTGCGGATCGGCGACGATCCAGCGGAGCGACGCCTCTTCGCCGACGCGCAGCGCCGCCTTCTCGCCGGCCTGCCCGATCCGGCAGTGAACGCGGTCGGAGCGGCGGACGGCGGGCCGCATCGGACGCTCGCGATCCGCGGCGGCAACGCCGACGCCGCCGGAGCGGCGACGATCCTCGACGCGCCGTATCACAGCTACCTCTTCGACCTGTGCGCCGGGCCGGATAACTGGCGGCTTGTCGTCGCCGTGCCCGGCGATCGCGGCGTCATCGTGGGCGCGGCGGACGCCCGGACGGCCCGGGAGGACGAACTCGAGGTGCTCGCCTTCGCTGTAGGCTACGCGGCCTCCACGGGCGGGCGGGGTCATGCCCGGGTGGGACTGGCGACGTCCGCCGATCTCACCGGCCTCGACCACGACGCGGCCCTCGCGAAGATGCGGCGGATCGGCGAGGCGGCCGAGTACTACGAAGCCGAACCGGGCGCGCTCGCCCGGGCGATCGACCCGCGGGCACACGACATCCGGAGCGCGGCGATGGGCCGATTCGCGCCGGGCGAGCACAAGCCGCGCGGGCGGCCGTGAGGTGGCAACCGCCGGACAGGCGGCGACGCCCGTGAGGCGGTCCCGGCCGGGCTCCATCCCAGCCCTCCCCGAGCCGAGGGCGTCCCGTGCGTGGCGGGTCTACCTCCGCCTCCAGTACCGGCTCATCGCGGTCCTCGACCCATTGGTCCGGACGTGGTGGCGCGGCTACGGTCTCGGCAACGTCGTCGAGCTGCGCGTCCTCGGGCGACGAACGGGCCGCGAGCGCCGCGTCCTCCTCGGCCTCCTTCGCGACGGCGACCGCTGGTTCCTCGGCCATCCCAACGGCGACGTGCCGTGGACGAGGAACCTCGAGGCCGCCGGGGGCGCGACCCTCACGCTCTCGTGGCCGGCCTCGATCCAGATCCGCGCGCGACGGCTCGAGATCGGCGAGCTCCGCGACCGGGCGATCGCGGCGACGGGCCAGCATGTTTTCCCGGGCAACGTCGTCTATCGCCTCGCCCGGGCCCACATCCGGGCGGTCGGGGTCTACTTCATCATCGACGCGGAGGCTGGCACCGCGGAAGCAATGGAGGCCGGGAGCGCGGAAGGAGCGGGCGGGTGAGCCGGTTCTGGCATGCGTTCGCCGACGCGCACGTGGTGGCCGATGCCGAGATCGTCTTTCGAGGACCAGTTTCGCGGACCAGATGACCCGGCTCGACGCCCGTGGGTTCTCAAACGCTCATCTCCGGAACGTTCGAGCCAGGATATGGCGTCCCGAAGGGGGTCCTGCGGCTCGAACGTGCTGGGCCACGCACGGATCGCGCGGTCCGGTCCACGCGGAACGAGCCGATCGCTCACCTGCGTTCCGCCGGTGACCAGATGAGACGTGCCGGCTTGATTCTCCCCGGCCGGAGGCGCAGCATGGCAGCCACCTCCCTCCGACCGATCCCGTCGCGAGGGTTGCGCCGCTCACGTCTCGTTGCGCCGCTCCCGTCTCCGCGTTCCGTGACCGCGATCCGCGACAAGGAGGTCCGCTCGTGTCCGAACACATCGCCCTCGTCGTCAATGGGGAGCGTCGCGAGGCGGACGTCGAGCCGCGACGCCTCCTCGTCCAGTTCCTCCGCGAGGATCTCGGTCTCACCGGCACCCACGTCGGCTGCGACACGAGCCAGTGCGGCGCCTGCACGGTCCAGGTCGACGGCCAGGCGGTGAAGAGTTGCACGATGCTCGCCGTCCAGGCGGACGGCGCGACCATCACGACGATCGAGGGAATGGCGAACGGTGACGCTCTCCATCCGCTCCAGACCGCGTTCTGGGAGCAGCACGGCCTCCAGTGCGGTTTCTGCACGCCGGGCATGATCATGGCCGCCGCCGACCTCCTGGCGCGCGATCCGGACCCCACGGACGACGAGATCCGGCACGCGATCCAGGGCAACATCTGTCGCTGCACCGGGTACCAGAACATCGTGGCGGCGATCCGGGCCGCCGGAGCCGCCGTCCAGGCGGGCGCGTCCATCACCCCCGGCGTCGCCCCCGCCGCGGCGACCGTCGCCGCCGGCCGCTGAGCGAGGAGACGAAACGATGGCCACTGACGTCCTCGGCGCTCCGATCAAGCGGGTCGAGGATCCGCGCTTCATCACCGGCAAGGGTCGCTACGTCGACGACATCGTCCTCCAGGGCATGGTCCACGCGGCGATCCTCCGCAGCCCGTACGCCCACGCGAACATCCGCTCGATCGACACCGCGGCGGCGAAGGCGATGCCCGGCGTCCTCGCCGTCATCGTGGGGGCGGACATCCCGTACAACCCCCTCCCGATGGCCTGGCCGGCCGGTGGCGTCGCGGGGATCCGCAACAACATCAACACCCCGCGGGTCCTCGCGACGGACAGCGTCAAGTGGACCGGCGAGGGCGTCGCCGCGGTCATCGCCGAGACGCCCGAGCAGGCGTTCGACGCGCTCGAGACGATCACGGTCGACTGGGAGCCCCTGCCGACGGTCGTCGACGCCGAGGCGGCGACGAAGCCCGGCGCGCCGCAGCTCCACGAGAACGCGCCGAACAACGTCGTCTTCGAATGGACCGTCGGCGACAAGGCCGGCACGGACGCGGCGTTCGATGCCGCCCCTGTCGTCGTCCGCCAGCGGGTCGTGAACCAGCGCCTCATCCCGAACCCGATGGAGGTGCGGGGCGACATCGGCTGGTACAACCCGGGCACCGAGGAATACACGATCTGGATGTCGAGCCAGACGCCGCACATCCAGCGTCTGCTCCTCGCGGCGTTCGTCACCGGTGTCCCCGAGCACAAGGTCCGCTGCATCAGCCCGGATGTCGGCGGTGCCTTCGGGACGAAGATCTTCTGCTACGCGGACATGGCGCTCGTCATGTTCGCCTCGAAGCTCATCGGCGGCCGGCCGGTCAAGTGGATCGAATCGCGCCGCGAGAGCTACGGCAGCACGATCCACGGCCGCGACCACATCTCGTACCTCGAGATCGCCGGCGACCGCGATGGGACGGTCAGCGGGTTGCGCGTCAAGACATTCGCCAACCTCGGCGGTCGCCTCTCGACGATCGGGCCGGGCATCCCGACGACGCTGTACGGCCGCGTTCTCTCGGGCTGCTACAGGATCCCGAACGTCTGGTGCGAGGTGACCGGCGTCTATACGAACACCACCTTCGTCGACGCCTACCGCGGCGCCGGCCGACCGGAGGCGACGTACATCATCGAACGGGCGATGGATCTCTTCGCCGATGAGATCGGGATGGATCCGGCGGAAGTCCGGCGCCGGAACTTCATCGCCCCGGACGCCTTCCCGTACGACAATCCCTCGGGCCTGGGCACGGCGTCG
The DNA here is from genome assembly GCA_015478725.1 of Chloroflexota bacterium. Lineage (NCBI taxonomy): Bacteria > Bacillati > Chloroflexota > Chloroflexota bacterium. The sequence goes on from JADMIG010000001.1 coordinate 154,856, forward strand.
AACGGCGAGAAGATCTTCATCGATTCGGGGAATTACGAACCGGCCCTCGACAAGGCCCTCGCGATCGTCGGGTATGGCGGCATGGCCACGGCGAAGACCGCCGCCCGGGCTCGCGGCAAGTTCCTCGGCGTCGGCCTCTCGACGTACATCGAGGTCTGCGGCGTCGCCCCCTCGAAGTGGATCGGAGCGGTGGGCGAGGGCTGGGGCGCGGCGATGTGGGAATCGGCGAACCTCAAGGTCCACCTGACCGGGAAGGTCATCCTCACGATGGGCACGAGCCCGCAGGGCCAGGGCCACGAGACGACGTACAGCCAGATCGTCGCCCACGAGCTCGGCATCCCGATGGAGGACGTCGTCGTCCTGCATTCGGACACCCAGGGCACGCCGTTCGGCTATGGCTCGTACGGCAGCCGGACGTCGTCGGTCGGCGGTACGGCCGCGGTGAAGGCGGCGGCCAAGGTCCGCGAGAAGGCCCGCCGTTATGCGGCCCACATGCTCGAGGCATCGGTCGACGACATCGAAGTCATCGGCGCCGAATATCGGATCAAGGGCTCGCCGGAGAAGAAGAAGACGCTCCAGGAGATTGCCTTCGCCCTCGACCTCGGCTTCAGCCTCCCGGATGGCATGGAGCCGTATCTCGATGAGACCGTGTATCACGACACCCCGAACTGCACGTGGCCCTTCGGGACCCACGTCGCCGTGGTCGAGATCGACGAGGAGACCGGGGTCGTCGACCTCATCCGCTACGTGGCGGTGGACGACGTCGGAAAGAAGATCAATCCGCTCATCGTGGACGGCCAGCTGCACGGCGGGATCGCCCAGGGGGTCGGCCAGGCGCTCTGGGAAGGTGCGATCTACGGCGAGGACGGGCAGCTGCTGACCGGCTCGCTCCTCGACTATGCCCTGCCGCGCGCTGCCTGGCTGCCCAACCTCGAGCTCGGCGAGACCGTCACCCCGTCACCGGTCAATCCGCTTGGCGTCAAGGGGGTCGGTGAGGCGGGTGCGATCGCCAGCACCGCCGCCGTCGCGAACGCGGTCGTCGACGCGCTGTCGCCGCTCGGCATCCGCCATCTCGACATGCCGTTCACGGCGCAGACCGTCTGGCGTGCCATCCAGTCCGCGAAAGGAGGCCAGGCGTGATCCCCGCACCGTTCGCCTACGACCGGCCGGCGAGCCTTGTCGAGGCCCTGGCGGCCATCCATGCCGACCCCGACGCGAAGGTGATCGCCGGCGGCCAGAGCCTCCTGCCGCTCCTCAAGCTCCGGCTCGCCGCAACGAGTCGGCTCGTCGACATCGGTGGCCTCGACGAGCTGCGGGGGATCGCCCGGGCCGCCGACGGCGGGCTGCGGATCGGCGCCCTCACGACGTACCGCGAGCTCCTCGACGACGCCTCGACGCGGGTCTACCGCTGCCTCGCCGAGGCCGTCACCGACATCGGCGACGTCCAGGTCCGGAACCGCGGGACGATCGGCGGTTCCGTCGCGCACGCGGATCCCGCCTCGGACATGCCGGCCGTCCTGCTCGCCCTCGGCGCGACATTCGTCGCACGGTCGGCTGGCGGGGAGCGTCGGATCGCCGCCGAGGACTTCTTCCGGGGCGCGTTCGAGACGGCCCTCAAGGCGGGTGAGATCCTCACCGCGGTCGAGTTGCCGGCCGCGTCCGGGTCGATCGGATCCGCCTACCGCAAGCTCGCCCAGCCGGCCTCCGGCTACTCGATCGTCGGGGTCGCCGCGGTCGTCGGGCGGAGCGGCGCCGCGATCTCGCTCGCCCGGATCGGCGTCACCGGTGTCGGGGGCGTCGCGTACCGGGCGTCGGCGGTCGAGGCGGCACTCGCCGGTTCGGACGGATCGCCAGCGGCGATCGCGGCAGCGGTGACCCACGCCTCGGACGGGCGCACCGTCGCGGCCGATATCCACGCCGATCGGGCGTACCGGACCGAGATGGCCCGGGTCTACGTCCGGCGCGCCATCGAGGGTGCGCTCGCCGCGCTCGGATGAGCGGTCCGTCCCCGGCGGTCACCATCCGTCCGGTGGACGTCGACGCCGTCCTGGTCGCCGGATAGCACGTGCGGCTCGCGCGCCTTCGCGTCGGCTCGGACGGCCCGACACTCGCGGACCTCGTCGGCGCCGTCCTCGCGGCGGACTTCCGCGTCGGCGACGAACGCTGGTCGAAGGGGCGCCGCCTCACCGACCACGATCTGGCACGCCTCTCGGGCTCTGCCATCCTGCCGCCCGACGGACTCGCACTCCTCGTCCCGGAGCCGGGCGACCTGCACGAGGACGAGGCGGCGAACCGGCTCGCCGCATCGATCGCGGGACCCGGTCTCGTCCTCCGTGGCCCGGTCGAGAGCCGGGTCGACCTCGTCGCCGCCCATGCCGGGGTCGTGCGCATCCGCGTCGCGGCGCTCGAGCGGCTCGATCGGATCGACCCTCTCGAGGTGTTTACGATCTTCGACGGCCAGATCGTCGCGCCGGGCGAGCTCGTCGCGAGTGTCAAGGTCGCGCCCCAGCTCGTCCCGGAGGCCACGGTCGTCGCCGGCGAGGCGGTCGCCCGCCGCCGCGGTCCGATCGTCCGGATCGAGGCGTTCCGTCCGACCCGCGTGGGGGTCATCGTGAAAGAGTCCGTCCACGGTCCGGCCCGGGAACGGTTCGAGGCGAGCGTCCGGGCGAAGATGGACGGTCTCGGCTCCACGATCGTCGCGATCCTCTATGTCGCGGACGCCGCCGTCGCGGTCGCCGACGCGCTGCGGAGGGTGCGGCGTGCCCAGGCCGGCCTGATCCTCACCGCCGGCGCCCGGAGCATGGACCCGTCGGACCCATGCTTCGTCGCGATCGAGGCGCTTGGCGGGCGGGTCATCCGGCGGGGTGTTCCCGCGCACCCGGGCTCGATGCTCTGGCTCGCCCGGCTCGGGCGGACGCCGATCCTCGGGCTGCCGACCTGCGGCGCCTACTCGAAGGCGACGGCGGCGGACCTGCTCCTGCCGTGGCTCATCGCCGGTGCGCCGGCCTCGCGGGCCACGATCGCCCGACTCGGCCATGGCGGGATCCTCGGCCGGGCGATGCGCTTTCGGTTCCCCGCGTACGCTCGCGAGCTCGAGGCTCCGGAGGGCTGATCGCGGACGCTCGACGGAGCGGAACGCCGTAGACTCCGAGGCGTGACCGACCGATCGCGATTCGCCCCCGATCCGACGCCCGACCCCGGCGCGCCGACCGTCGGTGTCGAGGCGCACTCCATCGACGGACTCATCGCCGCGTTCCGCGAGCACGACTATCTGTGCGATCGGGCCCTGGCGACCGCGGTCTTCCTCGGTCTCGAGCTCGGTCGCCCACTGCTCCTCGAGGGCGAGGCGGGCGTCGGCAAGACGGAGCTCGCGAAGGTCCTCGCGGCGACCCTCGGTGCGCGGCTCATCCGGCTCCAGTGCTACGAGGGCCTCGACGTCGCGAGTGCAGTCTACGAATGGAACTATCCGCGCCAGATGCTCGAGATCCGGCTCCGCGAGGCCCGCGGCGACATCGGCGACGGGCGCGACATCTTCGGCCCCGAGTTCCTCATCCGGCGGCCGCTCCTGCAGGCCCTCGAAACCCATGACGGGGTGCCGCCGGTCCTCCTCATCGACGAGATCGATCGGGCGGACGAGGAGTTCGAGGCCTATCTGCTCGAGATCCTCTCCGACTTCCAGATCACCGTCCCGGAGCTCGGCACGATCCGGGCCGAGCACCCGCCGCGGGTCATCCTCACCTCGAACCGGACCCGCGAGGTCCACGACGCCCTCAAGCGCCGCTGCCTGTATCACTGGATCGACTATCCGTCACGCGAGCGCGAGCTGGCGATCGTCCTCGCCCGTGTCCCGCAGGCGCCCGAGCGACTCGCCGCCGAAGTCGTCGCCTTCGTCCATCGCCTGCGGGCGACCGACCTCACGAAGGTCCCAGGGGTCGCCGAGACGCTCGACTGGGCGGCGGCGCTCCTCGCCCTCGGTGCGCGCGAGCTCCGGCCGGCGCTCGTCGACGAGACGCTCGGCGTGGTTCTCAAGTACGAGGAGGATGTCCGGCGCGTCCGCGGCGGGGTCGCGGCCGCCTACCTCGAGGACGTCGCGGCCGGTGCCTGACCCCACGCCGATCGCCGGGCGACAGCCCCCTGTCGAGGTCGACGGGGACCGCCTGCTCCGCGAGGCGGTCGTGTTCGGGAGGGTCCTCCGGGCGAACGGGCTGTCCGTCGATCTCGGCGCGGCGATCGACTTCGTCCGCGCGCTCACCCTCGTCGACATCGGCGACCGCGAGGAGGTGAGGTCCGCCGGAGCGGCGGTCTTCGTCCGGAGCCGCGACGAGCGGCTGCCGTACGACGTGGCGTTCGAGCGGTTCTGGCGCCGCCGTGGCACGCCGCTGCCCGGGCAGCCGCCACCGCTGACGATGCCGTCGCCGGATGTCGCCGACGCGGAGGAGGGGACGGAGGAGGGGAGCCTCGAGCGCCCGGCGGACCGGGATCGCCTCGCCCGGGCCATCGGCGAGCCGACGCCGAGTTCGGAGGATGGTGAGGATGGCGAGCCGCCGGACGCCTTCGTCGTCGCGCCGGACGCGTACTCCGCGTCCGAGGTCCTCCGCCACCGCGAATTCGACCGGATGACGGCAGACGAACTCCGGGATGCGGAGCGGCTCATCGACCTCCTCACCCCGCGACTCGAGACGCGGCGGACGCGACGCCACGAACTCCACCACCGTGGCAGGCGGCTCGCGCCCCGGGCGATGCTACGGCGGAACCTCGGGACCGGCGGCGAGGCCCTCGAATGGGTCTGGAGCCGCCCCACGCGGCGGCCCCGCCCGATCGTCGTGATCTGCGACATCAGCGGCTCGATGGAACGCCAGTCGCGCCTCCTCCTCCGCTTCGTCCAGGCGCTCGCCGCCTCGAACCGGGTCCGGACGGAGTCGTTCGTCTTCGGGACGCGCCTCACCCGCGTGACGCGGCTCCTTCGCGAGCGCGACCGCGACGCGGCGCTCCGCCGAGTGGCCGAAAGCGTGACGGACTGGGCCGGCGGGACGCGGATCGGCGACAGCTTCCGCGAGTTCAACCTCCGCTGGGCGCGCCGGGTCCTCCGCTCGAGCGGCGTCGTCATCGTCATCTCGGATGGCTGGGATCGCGGCGATCCGGCGCTGGTGGCGACCGAGACGGCCCGCCTCCAGCGGAACTGCCATCGCCTGATCTGGCTCAACCCGCTCGCGGGCACGGACGGCTACGAGCCGCTCGCGGCGGGGATGAAGGCGGCCTATCCATTCACGGACGACTTCGTCGCGGCCGGGACCCTCGAGAGCCTCGAACGGCTCGGCGCGCTCCTCGCCGATGGCGGCGCAGCCGGGACGCGGTCGGCGGGACGCCCCCGCCCTGTCGGCGTCGGGGGGCGCGCGAGTGCCGGCGGCGGGTCCGCGGCCAGGCGACCTCCGTCCGTGCGGTTCACGGCTCCGCCGAGGCTCGTCGCCGCCCATCCGGCGGACCCCGCCGCGGCCCGACCACTCGCCGAGGAGGTGCGCGGTGCGTGAGCTCGCCGGGACGCTCCGGGCATGGCAGGCGGAGGGGATCGAGGTCGGTCGTGCGGTCGTCATCCGGACATTCGGCTCGGCGCCTCGACCCGAGGGTGCGGTCCTCCTCGCGGCGGCGGATGGGCGGCTCGCCGGGTCGGTGAGCGGCGGGTGCGTCGAGGGCGCGGCGTACGAGGAGATCGTGCGGGCCCGACGGGACGGGTGTGCCCGGGTCATCCGCTACGGCATCAGTGACGAGCAGGCGTGGGACGTCGGCCTGGCCTGCGGCGGCACGATCGACGTCCTCGTCGAGCCGGCAGTCGCGGAAGCCGTCGCAGCCGCTGCCGCCGCCACGGAACGCGGCGTGGCGATCGTGACGCGGCTGCCGGCGGATGCGCCCGCAGCCGAGTTCGGACCTCACGAGCCCGGAACTGGGTCGCCGCAGGCTCCGCCGCTCGTCGTCCACGACGACGGACGGGTCGCCGATGCCGCCGGCGGTCCAGCCTCCACGGGCGACACGCTCGTCGACGCGGAGCTCGTCCGCGCGGCGCTCGCCGCGCTCGCCATCGGGACCTCGCGGACTGCGGTGCTCGGCGATGCCCAGTATTTCATCGAGGCGTTCCCGGTCCGGCCGCGGCTCGTCATCGTCGGTGCGGTCCAGGTGGCGATCCCGCTCGTCCGCATGGCGCGCGAGCTGGGGTTCGAGACGGTGGTCGTGGACGGGCGACCCGCCTTCGCGACCAGGGAGCGGTTCCCCGACGCGGACCGCCTCGTCGTCGGGTGGCCGGACGAGGTCGCTGACGAGATCGGCCTCGGGCCGCCGGATGCCGTCGCCGTCCTCAGCCATGACGTGAAGTTCGACGAGCCGGCCATCGTCGAGGCGCTCCGTCGCGGTTGCCGGTACGTCGGCGCGGTCGGGTCGCGGCGGACGCAGGCGGACCGGCGCGAGCGGCTCCGTGCCATGGGCGTGGCGGACGACGCCCTCGCCCGTCTCCACGGGCCGATCGGCCTCGACCTCGGCGGCCGCGCACCGGCGGAGGTGGCTCTCGCGATCCTCGCCGAGATCGTCGCCGCGCGTCATGGCGGGAGCGGTGCGCCGATGGTGGAGCGAGCATCGGTGACGGCGTGACGGATCCAGCGCGAACGACGGCGGTCGTCCTCGCGGCGGGAGCGGGAACGCGGTTCGGCGGTGGCAAGCTCAGCGCGCCGCTCGGCGATCGGCGGGTCATCGATCACGTCCTCGACGCGCTCGCCCAGGTCGGGTTCGCTGAGACCATCGTCGTCGTCGGACCCGGGCCGGACGCGCCGTCCCTCCCGCCGGGCGGCGTGCGGGTGGTCGTCAATCCTCGTCCGCAGAACGGCCTGTCGAGCTCGCTGCGGATCGGTCTCTCCGCGGTGGATTCCTCCTCGGACGCGGCCCTCGTCGTGCTCGGCGACCAGCCGTTCATCAGGGCGACGACGGTCCGTGCACTCCTTGCGGTGGAGGTTCCGGTCGGCCGCTCGCTGGTCGTGCCGCGATACGCCGCGGACGGTGGCTCGAATCCCGTGCTCGTCCTTCGCTCGGGGTGGGGCATCGCCGCGGCGATCGACGGCGATCGCGGGCTCGGTCCGACCATCGCCGCCAACCCGGATCTCGTCGTGGAGGTGACCGTGATTGGATCGAATCCGGATGTCGACACCCGAGGTGACCTTGCCGCCGCCGCCTGGGCGGCGCAGGTGCGCGCGAACCGGGAGCAGGTCGACCGGGTCCGCGAGGTTGGCGATGGCGACTTCTACGCCACGACGAGCGGGCTGTTCGTCGCCGATCCGCGGCGGAGCGACGCGGACGATCCGACGCTCGCCGCGCTGCGATCGCTCGCCGGGCCGGGTGAGCGCTGGCTCGACATCGGGGCCGGAGCAGGACGCTACGCGCTCCCCATCGCCCTCGCGGTGGGACCGGCGGGAGAGGTCGTTGCGGTAGAGGCGTCGGCGAGCATGCTCGCCGGGCTGCGAGCCGGGATGTCCGATCACAGGATCGCGAACGTTCGAATCGTCGAGGGTCGCTGGCCCGCCGTCGCGCCAGAGATCGCCGCGCCACTGATGGACGGTGCCGGACCGCCGGCTCAGGTCGCGCTCATCGCCCACGTCGGGTACGACATCGAGGAGATCGGCCCGTTCCTCGACGCGATGGAGGTCGTCGCCGATCGCCTGTGTGTGGCGATCCTCATGGAGCGCACGCCGGCCGCGGCCGCGGAGGCGTTCTGGCCGATCGTCCACGGCGAGGATCGGATCCCCCTGCCGGCGCTGGACCCATTCGTCGCGTTGCTCCAGGCGCGCGGCGGGGATCCGGAGTTCCGGATCGTGGAGCGGTCCGTCCGCGGGTACGCGGATCGCGCAGCGGCACTCGCGCTCCTGCGCCGCCAGACCTGGGTCGAGCCCGGCGGCACTCGCGACCTGCGCCTCCAGGCGGCCCTCGATGAACGGCTCAGCGCGCTCCCGGACGGAACGGTCGCGATCGACGGCGCGCCGACCCTGTCGATCGGGCTCGTCACCTGGCGGCCACGCTGAGCTGACCCTGCCGACTCGCGACCCGCCGCCACGGGCCGCCGCCGGTTCGTTGACGTGCGCACGATGCGGACCTACCATCGCCGCGACCCCAGCGCCTCCCGACCGCCGACCCACTGCGACGCCGTGCGGTTCCCGAGACCCGGGTCGGTGGTGCCGTTCGTGTCCCCGTCGGCGCTCGACGGGCATCAGGTCATCGCGTACCGAGGAGGTCTAGGCGACCATGATCCCTGCGGCATTCGAGTATGTCCGGCCACCGAGCCTCGCCGCGGCTCTGCGGGTCCTCCGCGAGCGGGAGGGCGGGGCGAAGCTCCTTGCGGGCGGATACAGCCTCCTGCCGCTGCTCAAGCTCCGCCTCGCCCAGCCGGGCATCCTCGTCGACCTCCGCGATGTCGACGGACTCGACGGGATCGTCGAGACGGAGAGCGAGCTCCGGATCGGTGGCCGCGCCACCCATCGGCGGATCCACGAGGATCCTGCGGCGGCCCGCTACTCGATCGTCCATGAAGCGGCCGGCGGCATCGGCGATCCGCAGGTCCGCAACTGGGGGACGATCGGCGGCTCGTGCGCCCATGCGGATCCATCGTCGGACTGGCCGGCCGTCCTCCTCGCGACGAAGGCGACCATCGTCTGCCGCAGCGAGACCGGGGAGCGGATGATCGCCGCCCGCGACTTCTTCCTCGATACGTTCCAGACCGCGATCGAACCGACGGAGATCCTCACGGAGATCCGGTTTCCGCGGCCCGGACCCCGGACCGGCGGGTCGTACCAGAAGCTCGAGCGGCGAGCGGGCGACTTTGCGACCGTCGGCGTGGCCGTCAGGGTCCAGCTGGGAGCGGACGGGCGGGTCGCCGATGCGGGCATCGGCCTGACGGCCGTGGCCGACACGCCGTTCGCGGCGACGGACGCGGAGGCGGCCCTCATCGGAACGGACGGCGGTGATGCGGCGATCGGGGAGGATCGCGAGATGAGCACCCAGCACATCACCGTCACCGTCAACGGGGAGGCGAGGGAGGCGGAGGTCGAGCCGCGCCTCCTCCTCGTGCACCTCCTCCGCGACGTGTTCGGCCTGACCGGGACCCATATCGGCTGCGACACGAGCAACTGTGGCGCGTGCACCGTCCTCGTCGACGGCGAGAGCGCCAAGTCGTGCACGATGCTCGCCGTCCAGGCGGACGGCCGGGCGGTCTCGACGATCGAGGGCCTGGCGAACGGCGCCACCCTCCACCCGCTCCAGCAGGCCTTCTGGGACCAGCACGGACTGCAGTGTGGCTTCTGCACGCCGGGCATGCTCATGCAGGCGTCATGGCTGCTCGCCGGGAACGCCGATCCGTCCGAGCAGGAGATCCGCGAGGGGATCGCCGGCAACCTCTGCCGCTGCACGGGGTACGTGAACATCGTGAAGTCCATCCAGCAGGCGGCCGCCGTGATGCGCGCCGCCGACGAGACGCCGGCCGAGCCGGCGGCGGCGAGGTAGTCGAGATGGCAGAGGTCGCGACCCACACGACGTTCGAAGTCGGGGGCATGGGCCATTCCGTCAAGCGCAAGGAGGACCCCCGCTTCATCCAGGGTAAGGGCACGTACATCGACGACATCGTCCTGCCCGGCATGCTCTGGCTCGATATCGTCCGGAGCCCGTACGCTCACGCGACCATCAAGGGCATCGACGCCTCCGAGGCGCTGAAGATCCCCGGCGTCCTCGCCGTCATCACCGGCGCCGACCTCGAGAAGGCCGGCCTCAGCTGGATGCCGACGCTCGCCGGCGACAAGCAGATGGTCCTGCCGACGACGACGGTGATGTACCAGGCGCAGGAGGTGGCGGCGGTCGTCGCGACGAGTCGCTACATCGCGGCGGATGGCGCGGCCGCGGTGAGCGTTGACTACGAACCGCTCCCGGTGATCGTCGACCCGCACAAGGCGCTCGAAGCCGACGCGTTCGTCCTGCGACCGGACCGTGGCCCCGATAAGGCGAACAACCATATCTGGCACTGGGAGTCGGGCGACCGCGGCGACACGGATGCGGCGCTCGCCGCGTCCGAGGTCCGGGTGAGCGAGGACATCTACATCCCGCGGATCCATGTCGCGTCGATCGAGACGTGCGGCTGCATCGCCGACTGGGATCCGATCAACAGTCATCTGACGCTCCACATGACGAGCCAGGCGCCGCACGCGATCCGGACCGTCCTGGCCCTCGTTTCGGGGCTGCCGGAGCACAAGATCCGGGTCAAGACCCACGACATCGGCGGCGGGTTCGGCGGCAAGGTACCGGTCTATCCGGGCTACGTTCTCGCGGTCGTCGCCTCGCTCACGACCGGCAAGCCCGTCAAATGGATCGAGGACCGCTCGGAGAACCTCCAGGCCGACTCGTTCGCCCGCGACTACCACATCCACGCCGAGCTCGGCGCCACGAAGGACGGGGTCCTCACCGGGCTCAAGGTCCGCACGATCGCCGACCATGGCTACACGGACGCCGCCGCCGACCCGTCGAAGTTCCCGGCCGGCCTCTTCAACGTGATCACCGGCTCGTACGACCTGCAGCACGCGTTCGTCGAGGTCGACGGCGTCTACACGAACAAGCCGCCCGGCGGCGTCGCGTATCGTTGCTCGTTCCGGGTGACGGAGGCGGTCCACGCGATCGAACGGATGGTGGACATCCTGGCCCACGACATCGGGATGGATCCGGCCGAGCTGCGGATGAAGAACTTCATCCAGCCCGACCAGTTCCCGTACCACACGCCGACCGGCTGGGACTACGACTCGGGGAACTACCCGGCCGCCCTCCAGAAGGCGATGGACATCATCGATTACGCGGGCCTGCGGCACGAGCAGGCCGAGAAGCGCGCCCGCGGCGAGCTCATGGGCATCGGCATCAGCAGCTTCACGGAGATCGTCGGGGCCGGCCCCTCCCACACGTTCGACATCCTCGGCATCAAGATGTTCGACAGCTGCGAGATCCGGGTCCACCCGACCGGCAAGGTCATGGCCCGGATCGGGGTCCAGACCCAGGGTCAGGGTCATGAGACGACGTTCGCCCAGATCATCGCCGAGGAGCTCGGCTTCCCGGTCGCCGACATCGCCATCGAGTACGGCGACACGGACACCGCGCCCTACGGCCTCGGCACGTACGCGAGCCGCTCGACACCGGTCGCCGGCGCGGCCACGGCCGTCGCCGCCCGCAAGATCCGCGACAAGGCGCGGCTCCTCGCCGCACACCTCCTCGAGGCGAGCCCGGACGACCTCGAATGGACGAACGGCAAGTTCAGCGTCAAGGGCAGCCCGGAGAAGAGCAAGACGATCCAGGAGATCGCCTTCGCGGCGTACACGAATCACCCCCAGGGGATGGAGGCGGGGCTCGAGGCGGTCGACTACTACGACCCGCCGAACCTCACCTTCCCGTTCGGCAGTTACATCTGCGTCGTCGACATCGACCGGGGCACCGGCCAGGTGAAGGTCCGCCGCTTCGTCGCGGTGGACGACTGCGGCAACATCATCAACCCGATGATCGTGGACGGCCAGATCCACGGCGGCCTGACGATGGGCTTCGCGCCGGCCCTGTACGAGGAGATCTCGTACGACGACAACGGCAACAACCTCGCCGGGACGTTCATGGACTACCTCCTCCCGACGGCGGTGGAGACCCCGCACTGGGAGACGGACAAGACGATCACCCCCTCCCCGCATCACCCGATCGGGGCCAAGGGCGTCGGCGAGTCGGCCACCGTGGGGGCGCCTCCGGCGATCGCGAACGCGGTCGTCGATGCCCTCTGGCATCTCGGGGTCCGGAACATCGACATCCCGCTCACCCCGCCGAAGATCTGGAAGATCCTCAACGAAAAGGGAGTGGCGACATAGGGGCGGTCCGCCCGCGGGCGACCTTCGCTCGCATCGCCGAGCTCGCCGCAGCCGGGCGACCGTTCGCGGTCGCCACGGTCGTCGCCGTGCGCCGGCCGACGTCCGCGCGTCCCGGAGCCCGGGGGATCGTCCACCCGGACGGGACGATCGAGGGCTGGGTCGGCGGCAGCTGCGCCCAGCCGCTCGTCGTCCGCGAGGCGCTTCGCGCCCTCGCGGACGGTCAGCCGCGCCTCCTCCGGATCTCGAAGGAGCCGGCCTCGGATCCGCGCCGCGGCGACGGCATCGTCGACGAGGTGATGACGTGCCATTCCGGCGGCACGCTGGAGATCGCCGTGGAGCCCGTCCTTCCCGCTCCCGCCTTGTGGGTCGTCGGCACGACACCGATCGCGGGCGCACTCGTCGCCCTCGGCGCGACGGCGGGCTTCGACGTGACCGTCGTCGACCCGCTCGCCGACCCGGAGACGTTCGCCGCCGCCACGAGGATCGTGCCCGAGGCGGACCTCGAGGCGATGGGGCAGGGGAACGGCGCCTACGTCGTCGTCGCGACCCAGGGCCAGTGGGACGAGGAGGCGGTCGCCGCCGCGCTCGCCCGGGACGTGGCCTACGTCGGCCTCGTGGCGTCTCCCACGCGCGCCGCGACCGTGCGCGCCTACCTTCGCGACGAGGGCATGCCGGACGAGCGGATCGCCGCGCTCCGCGCCCCGGCCGGCCTCGACCTCGGGGCGGAGACCGCCGAGGAAGTGGCGATCTCCATCCTCGCCGAGCTCGTCCAGGTCCGACGAGGCCGGGCCGCGTTCGTCGCCTCACCCGGTCCGGCGACGCTCGCCGGCGTCGAGCGTCCCTCGCCGGTGGATGCGGCCGCGGACTCCCGGGCGATCGCCCCGGCGGGCGGGCTCGAGGACATCGTCCTCCTCGATCCCGTGTGCGGGATGACCGTCGACCGTGCGTATGCCCGTCATCTCGCCGAGCACGACGGCGTCGTCTACGCGTTCTGCAGCGTTGGTTGCCGGGCGCGGTTCATGAAGGACGCCGCGGCGTACGTCCCCTCGAGGACGGCGTCGGGCGCCTGAGCCCAGCCGGAGGAAGCATGCAGTTCTCGGGAACCGTCGACATCCGCGCCCCTCGCGAGAAGGTCTGGGCCTTCCTCATCGACCCGGACAAGGTCGGCTCGTGCGGGCCGGGCGTGGAATCGATCGAGGTCGTCGATACGACCCACTTCCGCGCCCGGGCGAAGGTCGGCGTCGGCTTCATCAGCGCGAAGTTCGTCGTCGATCTCGAGCTCGCGGAGTTGGACGCCCCGAACAGGGCGGTCATCAAGGCCCACGGGCAGGCGCCCGGCAGCGCGGTCGACGCGCTCGCCACGATGATCCTCCGCGACGGCGCGACGGGCGTGACGACGATGGACTGGTCGGCGGACGTGAACATCGCGGGCACGCTCGCGAGCGTCGGGGCGCGGCTCATCGATGGGACCGCAAACAAGATGATCGGCCAGTCCTTCGACTGCATCCGGACGAAGCTCGAGGCCTGATCCGCCTCGGGCGGGCCGGTCCGATGCCCACATCGACGGACAGGTACCGATGGAACGCCTGATCCGTGCCGTCGGCCCGATCGCGACGAACGTCCACATCCTCGCCGACACCCGCACGGGCGAGGCCATCGCGATCGACACGGCGATCCCGTCGCTTGCATTCGTGACGGACGAGCTCGCCGCCCGCGGCTGGACGCTCCGGCTCATCGTCTCCACCCACGGTCACTGGGACCACATCGGCGACAACGCCACCATCGCCACTCACACCGGTGCGCCGATCGCCGTCCACCCGCTCGATCGCGGGCGGCTCGAGCGACCGGACCGCGGCATGGCGCCGTTCGACATCCCGCCCTCCGTGCCTGCCGTGGAGCTCGCCGAGGGTGGCATCGTCCGCTTCGGCGGGATCCACCTGGAGGTGCTCCACACGCCGGGTCACACGGAGGGATCCGTCTGCCTCCTCGATCGCGAGACCGGGACGCTGTGGAGCGGCGACACGCTCTTCGCCGGTGGCTGGGGTCGGGTGGACCTGGTGGGCGGTTCAGCGGAGGCCATGGCATCGTCGCTCGCCCGCCTCGCGCAGCTCGACGATCGACTCAGGGTCCTGCCCGGACATGGTCCGGAGACGACGATCGGCCGGGAGCGGGCGTGGCTCGACCTCGTTGTCACCGAGGGTCGATTGTTCGCCTGACGCCCCCATCGGTGCGGGGTGGCGCGGAGCCGGCTGATCATGCAAGGATCGTGGCCCGCCGTGCGTATGAGGAGCATGAGGATCCCGACCAAGGCCGACGCGGCGTCATGAACGACGACGATCCGCGGCGGGACGCGGTCGAACGGGCCTACCGGGCGCACGCCGATGACGTCTACCGCGTGGCGTATGCGATCCTCCGGGACCCCGACGCCGCGGCGGACACGACCCACGACGCGTTCGCCCGGGCCTATGAGCGGTGGGACCAGTACGACGCGAACCGTCCGCTCCGGCCGTGGCTTCACGCGATCGTCGGCCATCTGGCGCTCGACGCCCTCCGCCGACGCCGCGTCCACGAGCGGACGATGCCGTTCCTCCGGCACGTCGCGGAGATCGCGGCGATCGCGCCGATCGATCTGGCCGCGGGCCCGGAGATGGCGATGGCCCGTCGCGACACCGTCGACGTGGGCCTCGGGATGCTCAGCCCGACGGCACGGGCCGCGATCGTCCTCCGCCACTACTACGGCTACGACTACGTCGAGATCGGGACGTTCCTCGGCACGAGCGCCGGCAACGTCGGCTCGATCCTCAGCCGCGCCCACGCCGAGCTGCGACGGCGCCTTTCGGACGATGCCCCCGACGACCGACTCGGCCGTTCGGCGGTCTGACCACGCGACCACGGAGACGACGATGACGAACGATCGACCGCCGACCGACCCGCACCTCGACGACGACGCCCTGCACGACCTTGTCCGCAACGCCGTCGACGGATGGCGGATGCCGCCGGAGCGGCTCCACGCGACGACGTGGCGGGAACGGATCGGACCGCGTCCTCGTCGCTCGTCGTGGGGTCGCGATCCGCGCGGTGGGGCTCGCTGGCTCGGCCGCCTCGGGGCCGCCACTTCGGCGGCGATCGTGGCTGCCATCCTCCTCGCCTTCGTCGCGGTGTGGCTCGGTTCGAACCGGCCCGCGTCCGTCGGCGTCGCCGCGACGCATCCGCCATCCCAGGTCGCGGGTGCGGGGCGGACGCCCGTCCCGACCGCCAATCCCGTCTCGTTCCCGCCGGGCTCGTCGGGGCCGACTGCGAGTCCGTTGCCAGCCTTCGCCCTCTCCGGGCCGCCGCTCGCCGGCCGGGTGATCGCCGGGGCCGGCCAGGGGTTCGTGGCGATCGATCTCGCGACCGGGTCGGCGGGCGCCGATCTCGTTCCGGGTGCCACCTACGGTTCTCGGCTCTTCCATCGTCCGGGCGGTGGGTTGATCTGCGCCTGCCAGACGTACGCCTCAAGCGACTTCGTCAGCGGGACCATGACCATGACGATCGGGATCCGCGTCATCGCCGCCGCGGGCGGCACCGTGCAGCGGATCCCGGTCGAGACGCTCACCGGAAATGCGGATCCGTACGCCGGTGGGACCGACCCGGCGGGCGTTACCGCGACCGCCGACCTGAGCGCTGACGGGCGGACGGTCTACGTCGCCTGGTCCTACCGGACCAGTCCACTCTGGCACCTCGGGATCGACGTCGTCGATCTCGGGAGCGGCGCGGTCGTCCAGAGGATGCGGCTCGCCGATCGACCGTCGATCGTGTCCGGATCGCCGGTCGGACTGTGGTTCTCCGCCCTCCGGATCGCCCCCGACGGGTCGAGCGCGATGCTCTCGATCGCGGGCCTCGATGGCGCGGCGGGGGTCGAGCACGTCCTGGCGACGATCACCCGTGGCCGGATCATAGGGACGAACACCCTGCCGGTCCCGAGTGTGACGATCAGCGGTTCAGTCTGCACCGGATCGGGCACGGAAGGATGGGCGACCGCGCAGTCGTACTACGTCGTGTGTGGCGGACCGGCGTCCGGTTTCATGGTCTTCGACCGCGCCGGTCGCATCGTCGCCTCCCAGGTGTTCGCTGGCTCGGGACAGCCGTCCGAGACGTGGTTCGCGGGATCTGATGTCGTCGATCGGACCGCCGGCCTCCTCTATCACTGGGATCCGTTCGCCAGGACCCTCACCCGGGTCGACCTCGCGACCGGTCGGATCACCGGCACGGCGACCGCCGCCAAGGCGGATACGGGCGGCGGCGGGCCGCTCGGCGTCCTCGGCGATCTCGGCCGGACCATCGCGGGCTGGATCGCACCGCAGGCGACGGCGAAGGTCTTCCTCCAGCCGGGACTCGCGCTCGCGCCGGACGGCTCGCGGATCTATGCCCTCGGCGTGGCGTCGAGCGGATCGGGTTCGTCGGGCGTCGACGTCTTCGACACCCGGACGATGACGCAGCTCGACCACTGGGCGCCGGTCGCGGATCTCGGCTCGATCGCGGTGAGCCCGGACGGCAAGTACGTGTACGTCGCGGGCACGCCGGGCGGGAATTCCAGTCAGACGTACCCCGCCTCGCTCGAGGTCTACGACGCCTCCACGGGCGCGCTCCACCTCGTGGCGGGCGATCTCGGCTCCGACTACCTCGCGCTGATTCCCTGAGACGGGATCAGGCGCGCTCGAGCGACCTTCGCCAGGCGATCGCCCGCTGGACGGCGACGAATCCGAGGCCCTCGTACAGGCCGAGGGCGCCGCTCGGGTTATCGGCGTCGACGCCGAGTGCCGCCTCCGTGATGCCCCGGTCGCGGAGCCCGCGGCAGGCCGACCCGATGAGCGCGGTGGCCAGGCCCTGGCGGCGCCACGCGCGACGGACGCTCACCCGCTCGAGCCATCCCCGGCGCACGCCGAGGGCGGCGTTCTCCGCGGCGAAGACATAGGTCGCGACCACACCCGCGACCTCGTCGCCCGCCCAGGCGACGCGCCACAGGGAGAGGTCGAGGTCCGCGGCGGTCCGGATCTGCTCGAAGACGGCGTCGCCCCAGTCCCGGTGGCCCCAGTGGTCCTGGAAGGCCTCGACTTCGGCGTCGAAGACCTGGCGGAGGTTGGCGGGCGTGACGAGCCTGACCTCGATGCCCGCCGGGAGGGCGGTCGGCAGCGGCGCATCGAGATCGCGACGGAGCATCTCGAAGAAATAGCGGACGGGCGTGAAGCCCTCGGAGCGCATGAGCGCGCCGTGCCCGACGTTCGTCTCGGGAGCCCAAGCGCCGAGCCAGATCGGCTCGTCCGCGGGCAGCTCGTTGCCCGCCCGCTCCCGAGCACGTGCGACGCCGGCGCGGTGGAGCATCCGCCCGAGCCCACGTCGGCGGAGCTCCGGGTGAACGTCGCCGTGGAGGTCGTAGATCGCCTGTTCGTCCCGCCGCGCGAACCGCACCTGGACGGAGCCCACGATCCGGTCGTCCACCTCGGCGACGAGCACGTCGCTCGCTGGATCGAACCCATCCGGATGGTCGAACTCGCCTGCCCACTGGTCGATCGTCGGGATCATGTCGAACGAGTCGGCGAGGTTCGCGGCGGCGCTCAGAGCGACGAGGCCGGGCAGATCCGCGGGCCCGCCATACGCCCGGAACCGCAGGCCGGCGATCGCCCGTCCGTCGCCGACAAGACGTTCCATCCCGGTCGCTGTCGTCGTCTCGGTCATCGTTCCCTCCGTTGGTCCTTCGTGGCTTGGCCATCATCTCGGCAGGCTCGCCTGGTCCCGCCGGCTCGGACCGTCATCGGGTCCGAGCCGGCTGCGCGATCGGATCGCCGCCCGGGTCCGCCGCGAGGCGGGTCCCGAACGCGATCATCCGGTTGCCGAGCGCCCGGCGGAACGGGCGTCGAGCGCCCGCGGCGGTCGTACGTTCGTCCTCCGGCCGGCGCATCACTCGAGCGTCGGCGGCTGCCAGGATCTGGGCGTCCCGGCGCTCGCGCGCCAGGCGGAGGCGGATATCGGGACTGGTCTGCATGATCATCACCTCCCTTCGTCGGGATTCGCCGTGTCGTTGTCGGGGATGCCCGTCGTGAGCGCCGCGGGCATCGAAAAGCCGTGGACCCGGTCCGGGCCACGGCTCGTCGTTCGCGTTTCAGGGCGGCGGTCGCCGCCTGCGGCTAGCTCGAGAAGGGCACAGACCTCCCGTGATCGGCGGCCCGGATGGGCGCCGTCAGGTGAGGGACGAAGAGGCTGGTTCGCATCGTTCGGGGCCCTCCTTTCTCGACCGCTTCGTGGTCGGCTGGGCGCGCGATGTGGCGCCGGTGGCGGAGTCTACGCGGTGCGCCACTCGTGCGTCAATTCCCTGTACTCGGCGTGTCGATGGGCTGAGATTCTGTCACCCCTGACCTGGGCTGAGACTTTGTCACCCCGTGACGCGCCGGGGATGATGCGCGGCCTACGATTGCACCGTGCCATCCGACGGCTCCCCGGCCCGTTCTCGCCTGGTCGCGACCGTGTCCGTCGTCGACCTCATCCGCCAGGGCGTCCTTGATCCGTCGCTTGCCGGGCTCCTCTCGATCCTCGTCGAGGCCAGGCTCCCGCTCATCGTCGCGGCCGGCCCGCAGGGAACGGGCAAGACGACGCTGCTCGCGACGCTCCTGGGCCTGCTGCCGGAGGAGGTTGCGATCCATCCGCTCGCGGGGTATGCGGAGGATTTCGCCTGGCTGCCGGAGGCGCCGACCCTCGGCTGGCGGCCGCACGGATTCCGCGGCGTCGGGGTCGAGGTCACGCCTCTGCGGGCCGGAGGGCCGTCCGCCCCGGCGACGGCGGCTCCACTCGTCGGCCCGACGACGACCTGCCTCCTCGTCCATGAGTTCAGCGACCACCTGCCGGAGCACACGTGGGGTGAGCAGGCGCGCATCGCTGTCCGGGCCCTGAGTCTCGGCTACGGTCTCGGTGGGACGATCCATGCCGATTCGCTCGAGGATGTCTTCGCGGCGCTCGGCGGTCCGGACGTGGGCCTTACCGACGACGAGTTGTCGCGCCTCGGCGTTGTGCTCATCCTGCGGATCGTCCGCCATCCGACGAGCGGGGCCTGGGTCCGGCGCGTGGTCGCCGCCCACTACGTCCGTCCGGTCTCGCGTGACGCCGGTGGCCACGTCCAGCGGCTCGGGCCGGCCGTCCTCGCGACCTGGGATCCGCTGGCGGACCGGTTCGAGGACTTCAGCTGGGGAGTCGCAGCGGAGCTCGCCGAGCGGGTCGGGATGAAGACCGGGGACTTCGAGGCGGAGCACGCGCGGCGGGCGGCGACGTTCGCGAGGGATTCCGACTGACGGGCGGCGGTCGGCGCCCAATCCCTGCCGGCGACCAATCCCTGCTATTTCCCGCCTGCAGACCGTTATCCGAATAGATCCTCGATGAGGGATGCGCGCGGGCCGCGGTGACAGCCGACGTTCTCACGATATGAGCGGGTTTCTCACGACCTGAGAGGTCGGTGGCCCGCACGAGCTCGAGGCGTACACAAAAGGTCCGCCGATGCGGACCTCCATCCGGATAACGACCTCCTGGTGGTTGTTGGCCAGGATCCGCCCCGGCGCCAGGATCCGCCCCGGCGCGAGGATCCGCCCCGGAGCCAAGGCTTCGCCCCCGCGACCGATGGCAGCGACCGACGGCAACGTTGACGCTCCTTCCCACCGAGCGTAGGCTCGGACCTCCGACGCCACACGGCGCCACCCGACGCCCGCCACCGCCGCGCGCCATCTCTCCGCGGCATCCCGCACCCCGGAGCCCCCGATGACCGAACCGACCGCCACCGCGTCGACGACTCCCGAACCGACCGCCGCCCCGCTCCTCCAGACGCTCGGTCAGCTCCGCGCATCGGGCTGGCGCAGCCGCACGGTGAAGGAGGAGCTCCGCGCGAATCTCCTCGCTCGGCTCGGGGAAGGCGAGGCGGTCTTTCCCGGCATCATCGGCTTCGAGGAGACCGTACTGCCGGCCGTCGAGAACGCGATCCTCGCGGGGCAAGATCTCGTCTTCCTTGGCGAGCGCGGCCAGGCGAAGACCCGGATGGCGCGGCTCCTCATCGGGCTCCTCGATCCGTGGCTGCCGGTCGTCGACGGGGGCGAGCTCAACGACGACCCATCGGCGCCGGTCAGCGCGGCCGCCCGGGCGATCGTCGCCGCTCGCGGGGAGGACACGCCGGTGGCCTGGCTCCCGCGGGCCCGTCGCTACGGCGAGAAGCTCGCCACGCCGGACATCACCATCGCCGACCTCATCGGGGAGGTCGATCCCGTCAAGGTCGCCGAGGGTCGCTATCTCGCCGACGAATCGACGCTCCACTACGGACTCATCCCGCGCACGAACCGCGGGATCTTCGCGATCAACGAGCTGCCCGACCTCGCCGAGCGGATCCAGGTGGGCCTCCTCAACATCCTTGAGGAGCGCGACGTGCAGGTTCGTGGCTACACGATCCGGCTGCCGCTCGACCTCTTCGTCGTGGCGTCGGCGAACCCGGAGGACTACACGTCGCGGGGTCGGATCATCACGCCGCTCAAGGATCGTCTCGGGTCGCAGATCCGGACGCACTATCCACGGACCCTCGAGGATGAGATTGCGATCGTCCGCCAGGAGCGGCTTCGCTTCCCGGCCGACGAGGGTGTCCCGCCGATCGTCACGCCGGCGTTCATGGAGGCGCTCGTCGCCGAGATCACCCACCTCGCCCGGCGTTCGCCGGAGATCAGCCAGCGGAGCGGCGTCTCCGTGCGGGTGAGCGTCGCCAACGCGGAAGTGCTCGAGGCGGCCGCGCTCAAGCGGGCGATCCGGCTCGGCGAGCCCGCGGGCGCCCCCCGGGTCAGCGATCTCGGCGCCGTGCTGGCCTCCACGGCCGGCAAGGTCGAGCTCGAGTCCGTCGGCGAGGACGTCTCGGAAGAGCGCATCGTCGAGCGCCTCATCACGAAGGCGCTCCATGCGACGTTCGGGAGGCTCGTGGAGGCGGACACACTCGACGAGGTCGTCGGGGCGTTCGACGCCGGGCTCGTCGTCGAGACCGGCGACCGGGTCCCGTCGCGCGAGTACGTTCGCTGGCTTCGCGAGGTGCCCGGCCTGCCGGACGTGGTTCGCGGCCTCGGCGTCGACGATCGAACGGACGATCCGACGACCGCCCCGCTCGTCGCGTCGGCGGTCGAATTCATCCTCGAGGGACTGCACCTCCAGCGCAAGGTCAACAAGGATCGCGGCCCGGCCGGCCCCGTCTATCGCCGATGACCGGCGCCGTACGCCGATGACCGTCCTCCTGCCCCGATGACCGGCTTCGGGTTCACTCCCGACCGGCGCGACCTCCGCGACGGCGGTTCGGGGCTCGAGGCGCGCCGCCCGGCCCCCCGCGGGGCCGCCCGCTACTCGCAGTGGGACGGTAGCCAGTCCGTCCCCGACCTCGACGCTGACGAACTCCTCGACGAACTCGCGGACGACATGATGGCCGAGGGCGACATCGCCGCGGCGCTGCGCCGGCTGATGGAACGCGGCTGGCGTTCGACGGATCCGACGCGGGCCGATCTGGCGGGCCTCCGCGACCTCCTCGACCGACTCGGGCGCCGCCGAGAGGAGCTCCTCGACCGGTACCGGCTCGGCGACGTGCTCGATGAGGTGCGCCGTGAACTCGACGCGGTCATCGCCGAGGAACGAGCGGGCGTCCAGCGACGGCTCGACACGGCGGCCGGTGCCGGCGGCGCCGCTCCAGACGGCACCGCGCCCGCTCCGGACCCGCCGGACCCTGCCCTCCGGGAGATGCTCCGGGACATCGCGGCGAAGCGGCTGGACCGGCTCGATGCCCTCCCGCCTGAGGTCGGCGGCCGGATCCGCGAACTCGAGTCGTACGACTTCCTCGAATCGGGCGCGCGCGAGCGCTTCGACGCCCTCGTCGCGCGTCTCCGTCGCCAGGTACTCGACCAGTACATCGACGGCCTCTCCGATGCGATCGCCTCGACCACGCCCGAGGATCTCACCGCGAATCGGGAGATGGTCCGCGACCTCAACCGGCTCCTCCAGGAGCGGCTCTCGGGACGCGATCCGGACGCATCCGAATTCCTCGCCCGCCATGGCGCCTTCTTCCCGGGTGCCCGGACGCTCGACGACGTCGTCGCGCAGCTGACCGAGCGGATGGCGGCGATGCAGTCGCTCCTGCGGTCCATGAGCGCGGAGCAGCGCGCGGAGCTCCAGGACGCGATGGACGCCCTGCTCCGCGACGACCGGCTGCGCTGGGATCTCGCCCAGCTCGCCGCCACGATGGACCAGCTCCTGCCGGGTGGCCTCGGCGAGCGGTTCCGCTTCGGCGGCGACGAGCCGCTCGGCCTGGAGGGCGCCCTGGCCCGCCTCGGCGATCTGCATGCCCTCGACGCGCTCGAGGAGCAGCTCGACGGCGTCAGCGGTCCGGGGGATCTCGGGCGAGTCGATCGAGACCGGGTGCGCGACCTCCTCGGTGCCGACGCCGTGCGGGATCTCGACGCGCTCGACGACCTCGCCGCCCGCCTCGAGCGGGCCGGCTATCTCACCCGCGACGGGGAACGCCTCGAGCTCACGCCGCGGGGCAGTCGGCGGATCGGCCAGAAGGTCCTCGACGACCTGTTCTCGCGGCTGCGGCGGGATGTCTTCGGCGATCATCGGGCGGAGCGGTCCGGACGCGGCGGGGAGCGGGACGAGGCGACGAAGGCGTACGAGTTCGGCGACCCGTTCCATCTCGACCTTCGGCGGACGCTCGCGAACGCGCTCACCCGCGAGTCGAACGCGCCCGGCCGGCGAGCGGGACCGGGCCTCGACCTCGCGCCGGCCGACTTCGAGGTCTTCCGGACCGAGCAGACGAGCCGGACGTCCACGGTACTCCTCGTCGACATGAGCCGCTCCATGCTCCTGCGCGGCTGCTTCGTCGCGGCGAAGAAGGTCGCCGTCGCCCTCGACACGCTCATCCGGACCCAGTACCCCCGTGACGACCTCACCATCGTCGGGTTCGCCTACTACGCCCGGGAGATCCGGCCGCAGGCGCTCGCCGGGCTGAACTGGCACGGCTACGAGTACGGCACGAACCTCCAGCACGGTCTCATGCTCGCGCGCCGGATCCTCGCCCGGAGCCATGGCTCGAACCGGGAGATCGTCGTCATCACGGACGGCGAGCCGACGGCGCACATGGAGGGCGGCCAGGTCGAGTTCAACTACCCGCCGACGCGCCGCACCATCGCCGCGACCCTCCGTGAGGTCGAACGCTGCACGAAGGACGGCATCACGATCAATACCTTCATGCTCGAACGGTCACGGGCTCTCGCGGAGTTCGTCGCCCTCGTCACGCGGCTCAATCGCGGCCGCGCGTTCTACGCCGAGCCCGAGCATCTCGGCGAATACGTCCTCGTCGATTTCGTGTCGCGCCGGACGAAACGGGTGTCGTAGAGTCTCCGCCAATGCGTCCCGGCCCGTCCCTGTCCGGCGGGTTGCCCTTCGGGGCGCTGAAGGAGGACCTCACCGATGAGCCCGCTCGCCGAGCTGTTCCTGTTCGCCCACGTCCTGGGTGCCATCGCCGTGTTCGGTCCCACGTTCATCTTCCCGCTCATCGGGAGCGCGGCCCGTCGCGCGCCACAGCACGGCCACTTCGCGGCCGAGCTGGCCGAACGGATCGAGACGAAGATCGTCATCCCGGGCGCGGTCGTCCAGGGTCTCACCGGCCTCGGCCTCATGGCCACCCTCGGCCTCGACGTCACCTCCACCACGTGGCGCTGGCTCCTCATCGGGATCGCGCTCTACCTCGTCGCGATCGTCTACGCGGTGATGGTCCTGGGGCCGGCCGCGACGCGGATGGTCGAGCTCACCGGTGCGATGTCAGGGCCGCCGCCGGCCGGAGCGCCGGCCGGCCCTCCCCCGGAGATCGCCGCGACGGCGAAGAAGCTCCAGCAGGGCGGGATGCTCCTCACGACCCTCATCGTCCTCATCGTCCTGCTCATGGTGACGAAGCCGACGATCGGCAGCTGAGGCGTGGGCGGGCCACCGGCGACCCGCCGGCGATCGGCCGGTACCATAGGCGCCCCGCGTCCGAGGAGACCTGCGCCCATGCCGAACGTCGCCGCGACCACCACCGAGCTGCTCGCCGGGTTGGCCGCCACTGCCCATCTCTCCGGCGAGCGTCTCACCGTCGACGACGAGGCCGGATTCCGGCAGCGGACGATCAGGGATCTCGCCTGGACCGCCGCGTTCGCGACGGACGAGGCCACGGTGGAGTCCGCGCGCTGGTTCATCTGGGAGGCGGCGCAGGTCCTCGGGGCGCGCTCGGCGAGCATCGAGGTGCTCTATCGAGCCCGGGCTCGCGGCGAGGTCGCGGGGTTCACCGTGCCCGCGATCAACATCCGGGCCCAGACGTTCGACATGGCCCGCATCGTCTACGAAGCCGCCGCGGCGGGTGCCGTCGGTGCCGTCATCCTCGAGCTCGCCCGGAGCGAGCAGACATACACGTTCCAGCGCCCCGCCGATTACACCGCGAGCGTCCTCGCCGGGGCGATCGCGGCCGGCTGGCGGGGACCCGTCTTCCTGCAGGGCGACCACTACCAGTTCAACGCGAAGAAGTACGCCGCGGACCCGGAGGCGATGACGGACGAGATCCGGCGAGCCTGTCGCCTCGCGATCGGCGCCGGATACCGGAACATCGACATCGACAGCTCCACCCTTGTGGACCTCTCGAAGCCGAACGCGGACGAGGAGCAGCGGGCGAACTACGAACGCGCGGCCGAGCTCACCGCACTCATCCGGACCCTCGAGGCGGACGGCGTGACGATCAGTGTCGGTGGGGAGATCGGCGAGGTCGGCAAGGAGAACTCGACGGAGGCCGAGCTCCGGGCGTTCCTTGACGGCTACCGCGTGGATCTCGACGCGCGGTCGCCAGACGCGATCGGCATCAGCAAGGTGAGCGTCCAGACGGGGACCAGCCACGGCGGCCGCGTGCTCCCGGACGGGACGGTGGGGACGGTGGCCGTGGATTTCTCGGTCCACGAGCGGCTCGGTGCGATCGCCCGGCGGGAGTACGGACTCGCCGGCACGGTCCAGCACGGGGCGAGCACCCTGCCGGACGAGCTGTTCCACCGATTCCGTGAGGTCGAGACGGCGGAGATCCACCTCGCGACCGGGTTCCAGAACCTCCTCTACGACCACCCCGCCTTCCCGGCCGAGCTCCGCGCCGAGCTCGACGCCTGGTGCTTCGCCAACGCGGCAGACGAACGGAAGCCCGGCCAGACCGAACAGCAGTTCGTCTACTCGTCCCGGAAGAAGACGATCGGGCCGTTCAAGCGCCGGCTGTGGGACCTCGGGACGAAGGACGAGATCCTCGCCGCCCAGCACGCGAAGATCGACTTCCTGTTCCGGGAGCTCGGCGTGGACGGAAGCCGGACCATCGTCGATCGTTACATCGAGCCGCTGGAGGTCCATCGACCCCTGCCGGACGCCCTCCGTGAGGTCGCTCCGGCCGGTTGATCGCCGCCGGCCGGCGAGGGACGGTCCCTGCTCGCCAGTTCGGAACGCGCGACGGAGCCCGGGGAGGCGCACGGCGCGGAATCTCGTTGACGGCCGTGCTGCCGAATCCCCATACTCGCCGCCAAGCCCGGCTCCGAGGGAGCGCCGAGCGGTCCCTCGCGTCCTCGCGCCTTCCCCAGAGGTCAGCTCGCGCCGACGACCCCATCCCGGCGCGGTGGTAGAGGAGGAGAGTCGTGGCGGGTATCTCGAACAGCGGCGACCAGGCAGCGCGGGACGACGCCCACCTGCGCTCGCTCGGCATCAAGCCGGAGCTCCAGCGGAGCCTCGGCTTCCTGTCGAACTTCGCCGTCGCCTTCAGTTACATCAGTGTCTCGACGGGGACGTTCACCCTCATCGGGCTCGGCCTTGCGGCGGGTGGACCGTCCTTCTTCTGGTCGTGGCCGATCGTGGTCGTGGGCCAGCTCTTCGTCGCCCTGAATTTCGCCGAACTCGCGAGCCACTTCCCGGTCGCTGGTTCCATCTACCAGTGGTCGAAGCGGCTCTCCAACAAGACGCTCGGCTTCTTCACAGGCTGGATCTACTTCTGGGCGGGCGTTCTCACGACGACCGCCGTCGCGATCACCGTCCCGCTCGTCATGTCGACGATCTGGGGCTTCAACCTTACCGACAAGTCGCCGATCGGCATCGTCAACAACCTCGTCTTCTGGGCCGTCGTCGTGCTGGTCATCACGACGCTCATCAATGCCTTCGGCATCAAGCTGTTGTCGATCATCAACAACATCGGCGTCGGGGCCGAGATCCTCGGGATGCTCGTGTTCGCGCTGATCCTCCTCGTGTTCTTCAATCACCAGCCGCTCTCGGTCCTGACGCAGACGGCGGGTGTCGAGAATCAGCCGGGAGGAAGCTTCCCGGGCGCCTACCTCGTCGCCATGTTCATGTCGTTGTTCGTCATCTACGGCTTCGACACGGCGGGGACCTTCGGTGAGGAGACGCTGGATGCAGGACGTCAGGCGCCACGCGGCATCCTCACCGCGATCATCCTCTCGGGGGTCATCGGAGCGGTCTTCCTCCTCGCCATCATCCTGTCGTTCAAGGACGTCGGCGCGGAGATCTCGAGCGCCCAGGCGTTCGGTCTCCCGATCGGCGACACGATCAACGCGAACATGGGCGACTTCGGGAAGGTCTATCTCCTCGTCATCCTCGCCGCGGTGTTCGTCTGCACGATGGCGATCCAGGGCGCGACGACTCGGCTGATGTTCTCGATGGGTCGTGACCGGCGGCTCCCGCTGGGCGGGATCTGGGGCCACGTCAACCCACGATTCAAGACGCCGGCGAACGCGGCCGTCGCGGTCGGCGTGCTCGCCGCCATCCCGTTCCTTGTGAGCGACAGCCCGGGCCTCCTGGCGATCGGCGCAACGGGTCTGATCTACCTCAGCTACTTCCTCTGCAACTTCGGCGTCCTCATCGCCCGGCGACGCGGCTGGCCGCACAAGGGCGCGTGGTTCAAGCTCGGATCGTGGGGGACCATCCTCAACGTCCTCGCCCTCGTCTGGGGCGGGGTGATGCTCCTCAACTTCTCGCTCTGGCAGACGGACCTCTTCGGGTCGCTGGGCACGCAGACATGGACCATCCCGGCCTCCGGTTCGACTGCCGCCGCGGTCATCAACCTGCGTGACCAGACGAACCCGCTCCTCAGCACCCTGTCATTCGGCGGGACTGTCCAGGGCGGCCTGCCGGGGATCCCGCTCTTCGAGTTCACGATCGCGCTCATCGTCATCGTGGGCGCGATCTACTACTTCGCGACTGGTCAGGGTCGCAAGGTGGATGTCGAGGCGGACACGGCGACCGGCGAGACGGCGATCGGGTAGATACTCGACGCTTCAGCGGCGCGCGGGCGGCGCGGCGAACGATCGTCGCGCCGCCGCCGTCGCCGTCGCCGGAGGCGCGGGGATGAACGGGAGATCGGGCGCGACGTCCGTGCGGGATGGAGGGAACGCCGAGATCGTGGCCGCCCTGCAGGCGGTCCCGGAGATCGCCGGGCGGCGGCTCACGCTGACCGCGCTGTCCGGGGGGATCACGAATCGGAACTTCCTCATCGAGCTCGCCGGAGAGGGCGAGCGGTACGTCGTCCGGCTGGCCGGCAACGACACCCATCTCCTCGGCATCAGCCGTGAGGTGGAGCACGCCGCGACCGTCGCCGCGGCGGGGGTGGGTGTCGGGCCGGAGGTCGTCGCCTTCCTCCGCTCGTACGGGTATCTCATCACGAGGTTCATCGCGGGCTCCCCGGTGTCCGACGAGGCGGTCCACCAGCCGGCGACCATCCGGCGCGTGGCCGACTCGATCCGCCGCATCCACGACGGGCCGGCGATTCCTGGCCTCTTCATCCCGCTCCGGATCGTCGAGGCCTACCGGGCACTCGCGGCGGCGCGCGGCGTGACGATCCCGTTCGGGTATGAGCTCGCCCGAGCGATCGGCCGGCGGATCGAGCTCGCCCTGCTGACGAACCCGATCGAGCTGCGGCCGTGCCACAACGACCTGCTCAACGGGAACTTCATCGATGACGGGACGCGGATCCGGATCGTCGACTGGGAGTACGCGGGGATGGGCGACCCGTTCTTCGACCTCGGCAACTTCAGCGTCAACCACGACCTGACGCGGGATGAGAACGCGATCCTCCTGGAGGCCTACGACCTGGGTCCGGGCCGCCCGGATCGCCTCGCCCGGCTGACGCTCATGCGGATCGTCTCCGACTTCCGGGAGGCGATGTGGGGGGTGCTCCAGCAGGGGATCAGCACCCTCGACGTGGACTTCGTCGCGTACGCTGCGGAGCACTTCGACCGGCTGCTGACGAACGCGACGACGCCGGCCTTCGAGCGGGCCCTGCGGGAGGCCGCGGGCGACTGACGTCCGCGCGACACGCTGCCACCCGCTAGGCTGACGAGACCCACACGGCAGCCGGCATGAGGGAGCGCGAAGGGATGGCGGACCAGGCCCGGATCGTCGTCATCGGTGGCGGGATCACGGGCGTCAGCGTCGCCTACCATCTCGCCCTCGCCGGCGAACGGGACGTCCTCCTCCTCGAGAAAGCGCAGCTCACGGCGGGTTCCACGTGCCAGGCGATGGGGCTCGTCACGATGTTCAATCCGTCGTCCACGATGCTCGCCTTCCGCCGCTACAGCATCGAGCTGTACCGCTCGCTCGGCGCCTTCGATGCGGTCGGGAGCGTCCGGATCGCCTCGAGCGAGGATCAGCTCAGGGAGTTGCAGCGGACGTTGAGCCGGACCACGGCGATGGGCCTCGAGGCGGAGCTGCTCTCGCCGGCCGAAACCCGCCAGCGGCTGCCGGCGGCAGCGCCCGACGAGCTGTACGGATCCGTCTGGTTGCCAGGGGACGGTCATCTCGATCCGCACACCGCGACGCATGCGGTCGCGGCGGCGGCACGAGGGTCGGGAGCCCGCATCCGGACCGCTGTCCGGGTGACGGGCATCGAGCTCACGACGCGCGGAGCCGTCCACCGCGTCCACACGACGGATGGGCCGATCGACGCGGAGATCGTCGTCAACGCCGCGGGCATGTGGGCGCCGCAGGTCTGCGCGATGGTCGGGACGTGGATCCCGTCGACACCGGTCGACCATCAGCACGCGGCCCTCCGGGTCGTCGCCGGATCCGAGCTGCCGCGCGACATGCCGTGCTTCCGGGATCCGGATCGGCTCGTGTACGGGCGGAGCGAGGCGGGCGGGATGCTCGTCGGCGGCTACGAGGCCGAGCCGCCGGCCCGCTGGATCGATGGCGTCCCGTGGGACCACGCCGCGACGGGCATGCCTCCGGACTACGAGCGATTCGCGCCCCTCCTCGCCGGCGCCGCCCGGCGCTTTCCGTTCCTCGGCGAGGCCGAGATCGGCCGGCTCGTCTGTCACCCGGACGCGATGACGCCCGACGCGAACCCCCTGCTCGGGCCGCTGCCCGGCGTGCGCGGCTTCTGGGTCGCCGCGGGTCTGTCGCTCAACGGATTCGGGGGTGCCGGCGGGATCGGACGGGCGATGGCCGGCTGGATCGCGACCGGCGATCCGGGGATCGACGTCGTCGCCTACCGTGCGTGGCGGTTCAGCGAGACGTACCACGACCCGACGTACGCGGCGGCGCTCGCCCGTGAGGCCTACTCGTACTACTACCGCCTTCGCTACCCGGGCGACGCGGACAGCGCGGGCCGACCGCGGCGGACCTCCGCGCTGCATGCACGGCTGCAGGACAGCGGGGCGGTCTTCACCGCGAAGGCCGGCGTCGAGCGCGCCGATCACCACGCTCCGGGACGAGCCTGGCGCCGGGCCGGGCCCGATCAGCGCGCCTGGGGCTGGGGCCGGCCACCGTACATGGAACGGCTCGCCGTGGAGTGCCGGGCGGTCCGCGAACGTGTCGGCCTCATCGATCTCTCCTCATTCGGGAAGATCGACCTCGCGGGTCCCGGGGCGTTGCCGCTCCTCCGGCGGGTCGCGGCGAACGACGTCGACCGACCGATCGGGTCGGTCGTCTACAGCCCGTTCCTCGACGAGCGCGCCGGCATGCTCGCCGACGTGACGATCACGCGGCTCGACATCGATCGCTTCCGCGTCGTCACCGGTGCCGGCGCGGTCGCCGGTGACGTCGGCTGGCTCCGCCTCAACCTGGCGGTCGACGACGCGCCGGTCTCGATCCGCGACGTCTCGGACGAGATCGCCTGTCTCGGCCTGTGGGGTCCGCGGGCGCGGGATGTCCTCGAGGCCGCCGGCGCGAAGGGAGCGGACGACGCCGAGCTGCCGCTCCGTCGGGCGCACGACGTCACGATCGGACCGGCGCCGGTCCTTGCGGCCCGCCTGAGCTACGTCGGGGAGCTTGGCTGGGAGCTGTACACGGATCGCGGCTGGGCGACCCAGGTGTGGGATCGGCTCGTCGCGGCGGGTGAGCCGTGGGGCATGCAGCAGTTCGGCTACCGGGCGCTCGAATCGCTCCGACTCGAGAAGGGATACCGGTACTACGGGACGGATCTCACGGCGGCCGAGACGCCGGACGAAGCCGGACTCCGGGTGACCATCGGACCGGAGCGCGGTCCGTTCCTCGGCCGGGCGGCACTCGAGGCGAGTCGCCGTCGCGGTCTTCGGCAGCGACTCCGGACGATCGTCATCGGGGACGACGATGCGTTCCTGCCGCTGTACGGCGGCGAGGCGGTCCGGATCGAGGGCGCGGTGGCGGGTCGGCTGCGGAGTGTGGCGCCGGGGTTCACGGTGGGGCGGACGGTGGGCACCGTGTATCTCGGCCCGGAGGTCGTCGAGGGGACGGATCTCACGGTCGACGTCTTCGACGCTCGAGCGCCCGGCGTTGTCGCCGCGGATGCGCTCGTCGACCCGGCCGGCTCGCGGATGCGCGGTTGAGTCGTCGGCCGCCCGTCGACCGTCGGTGCGGTGCCGCCGACCGCGGCGGCCTCATCGATCGGCGACCGCGACCTCGGAGAGCCAGCGCTCGAAGTCGGGGGCGCTGAGGGCCCCAGCCGCGCGTTCCCAGCGCTCCACCGCCCAGCCCCAGAAGTCGTAGTCGATCGAGCTCATGCGGGCCTGGATCGCCGCCCACAGTGACCAGCCGACGTCGCTCATGATCATCTGGAGGCGCATCCGGGCGATGAGCGCGGGGGTCACCCGGCCGAAATACGCGCCACAGAGTCGGGCGATCCTGTCGTCCTCCCAGCCGAGCTCCTGGCAGGTGTTGCCGAGTTCAAAGCACGGGTCGTTGTTGCCGCTGTACTCGTAGTCGACGATCCACAGCCGGGACCCGTCGGCGAGGTAGTTCTCGGCGAGGAGGTCGTTGTGACAGGGGACCGTGGGCAGCGGTCGGAGAGCGAGCGCGGCCTCCATCCTCGGGATGAGTGGAAGCCGATCACGGTAGCCGTCCGGGATGCGGATCGAGCGCTCGTCGCAGACCCGGAGATACCGTTCCGTGAGTCGGAACATGTCGAAGTCCCGCTGGAAGCGGGGTCCGGCGTGGAGGCGGCGGAGCGTCCCTGCGACGCGGTCCGGCATGGCCTCCTCCCGGAACGCGTCCTTCGACATCGTCCGCCCGGGAAGGTATTCGAGGACGAAGGCCGTCAGATCCGGCAGCTCGTGGAGCACCCGTGGCCCGACGTCCACGGACGCGGCGGCTCGCGTGTTGAACAGCTCGTTCGCCCGGTCCACGGCGAGGAGCTCCGTGCCCGCGCCGGCGATGCGGACGAACGCCCGCTCGCCCTCGACCTCCACGATGTAGTTCCGGTTCGTCAGGCCGCCATCCACGGGTTCCACCGCGACGGCTCGGTCCCGCCACGCCGGGATCGCCGCGATGACCTGCTCGATCGTCGCCATCGGGGGTGAGGCTAGCAGGAGCGGAGGCGACCGCGACGCCGGCCGCCGCCGCGCCGCGGAGCGGCCACGCGTCGAGTCCGCGTCTCATGGTGCGATGGACCTCCGCGCGACACGCTGCCACCCGCTAGGCTGACGGAGTCAACCGGCGAGACGGCATGTGGGAGCGCGAGCGGATGGTGGAGCACGCCCGGGCGGTGATCATCGGGGGCGGCGTCGGCGGGACGTCGATCGCCTACCATCTCGCCGAGCGCGGCTGGACGGACATCGTCCTCGTCGAGCGGGCGGACCTCACCTCGGGGAGCACGTTCCATTCGGCTGGCCTCGTCGGGCAGCTCCGCTCGAGCGTCACCCTCACGACGATGATGATGTACAGCGTCGAGCTGTACCGCCGTCTCGCGGCGGAGACCGGGACGGACCCATCCTGGCACGAGGTCGGATCGCTCCGTCTCGCCTCGAGCCCTGCCCGCCATGAGGAGCTCCAGCGCCAGGCCGGCTGGGCGAAGACGTTCGGGTTGCCCATCGAGCTCATCTCGGCCCGGGAGGCCCGGGATCGCTTCCCGCTCATGTCGACGGACGGCGTCCTCGGCGCCCTGTACCTCCCGACGGACGGCTGGCTCGACCCGTCGGGGCTCGCCCTCGCCCTCGCGGCGGGCGCTCGGGCTCGCGGCGCGGCGATCCGGACGAATACCCGGGTGATCGCCATCAACACGGATCGCGGCCGGGTCACGGGCGTCGAAGTGCAGCACGGCGAGGTGCGCTCGACGATCGCCGCGGACGTCGTCGTCAACGCCGGCGGGATGTTCGCCCCGGAGATCGGGCGCCTGGCGGGCGTCGATATCCCGATCGTGCCGATGGCCCACCAGTATCTCTTCACCGGCCCCATGGCCGGCGTCCATCCTGGGCTGCCCCAGCTCCGCGACCCGGACAACCTCGTGTATTTCCGGGAGGAGGTCGGCGGGCTGTGCATGGGCGGCTACGAGCGCCATCCGGCGCCCTGGTCGCTCGACGGAGTCCCGGCCGACTTCAACGGGAAGCTCCTCGCTCCGGACATGCCGCGCTTCGAGGAGATCATGGACGGCGCCGTCCGGCGCGTCCCGTCGATCGCCGATGCGGGCGTGAGCCGGGTCATCAACGGACCCGAGGGCTTCACGCCGGACAACGAGTTCATCCTCGGTGAGAGCGAGGTCCGCGGCTTCTTCGTCGCCGCCGGGTTCTGCGCCCACGGGATCGCCGGCGCCGGCGGGATCGGCCGCCAGGTCGCGAGCTGGATCGTCGATGGCGAGCCGGAGCTCGACCTCTGGAAGATGGACATCCGGCGATTCGGCGCCCAGTACCGGTCGCGCTCGTACACGCTCGCGCGGACGGTGGAGGTCTATCGCACGTACTACGACATCCACTACCCGAACGAGGAGCGCCAGGCCGGCCGTCCGCTGCGGATCTCGCCGGCCTATCCGCGACTCGAGGCGCTCGGTGCGACGTTCGGCGAGAAGTCCGGCTGGGAGCGCCCGAACTGGTTCGAGGCGAACGCGGCGGCCGGCGACGAGGGACTCCGACCGCGCGGCTGGGCCGGCATGCACTGGAGCCCGGCGATCGGCGCCGAGGCGCTCGCGACCCGAGGCGCCGCCGCCCTGTTCGACGAATCGAGCTTCGCGAAGGTCGAGGTGGCGGGGTCCGGCGCCACCGCGTTCCTCCAGCGGCTCTGCGCCAACGACGTCGACCGACCCGTGGGCTCGATCACCTACACCCAGATGTGCAACGCGCGCGGGGGCATCGAATGCGACTTCACCGTCACCCGCCTCGCGCCGGGGCGCCACCTCATCGTCACCGGCACCGCCTTCGGCAACCACGATCTCGGCTGGATCCGGAAGCAGGCCCCGGCCGACGGCTCGGTCCTCATCGCGGACGTGACCTCGTCGCGCGCCTGCTTCGGCCTGTGGGGTCCGCGTGCTCGCGACATCCTCGCGCCGCTCACGACGGACGACCTCGCGAACGAGGCGTTCCCGTATCTCACCGCTCGCCCGATCGTCGTCGGCAACGTGCCCCTCCTCGCCCTCCGCGTGACCTACGTCGGTGAGCTCGGCTGGGAGCTCTATCCGCCGACCGAATATGCGGCCGCGCTGTGGGACACGGTCTGGGCCGCCGGTCGGGAGCACGGTCTCGTCGCCGCCGGCTACCGGGCGATCGACGCACTCCGGCTCGAGAAGGGCTACCGCGTCTGGTCGAGCGACATCACGCCAGACGAGACGCCGTTCGAGGCCGGCCTCGGATTCGCCGTCGCGCTCGACAAGCCCGGCGGGTTCATCGGGTGCGATGCGCTCCGAGCGGCGCGGTCGGCCGGCCCGCGGAAGCGGCTCCGCTGCCTCGTCCTCGACGATCCGCGCTCGGTCGCCCTCGGCAACGAGCCCGTCCGCGTCGAGGGCCGGATCGTCGGCCGGGTGACCTCCGGCGGCTACGGCTTCGCGGTCGAGCGGTCCATCGCTTACGCGTACCTGCCCGCGGACCGGGCGCCGATCGGCACGCGTGGCGAGGTGGAGGTCTTCGGCGAGTGGGTCGGCTTCGAGGTCGCGCATGAACCGCTCTACGACCCGGCCGGCGAGCGGATCAGATCGTGAGCGGCGAGCCGTTCGGCCCGGCCTGGAGCGCGAGCCGGGCGCGCGCCACGGCCGCCGAGCTGGCCGGCTGGCTGGCGTTCGCCCAGGCCGCCTGCGACGAAGCCGATGCGATCGCCCTCCGCCACTTCCGCCGTGACCTCGAGGTGATGACGAAACCGGACCGAACCTTCGTGACCGCGGCGGACCAGGAGATCGAGCGGGTCATCCGCGACCGGGTCCGGACCGCGTATCCCGATCATGGGCTTGTCGGCGAGGAATACGGCGAGGAGTCGGGCGCGGGGCGGATCCGCTGGTACATCGACCCGATCGACGGGACCCACAACTTCATCCGCGGGGTGCCCCTGTTCGGGACGCTCCTCGCGATCGAGGTGGACGGTGAGCTCCAGGCCGGCGTCCTCTCCGCACCGGCCCTTCGAGAGCGGTGGTACGCGTCGCGCGGCGGCGGGGCGTGGGCCGTGGGGGCGGCCGGGACGACCGGACCGCGGCGCATCGCGGTCTCGCGGGTCGCTCGCCTCGCGGACGCACAGCTCCTCTACGGCTCGGGCCACGACATCGAGGCGTCGGGTCGCGCGCCCGGCTTTCGATCTCTCCTCGGCGAGGTCTGGCGCGAGCGAGGCTTCGGCGATTTCTGGGGCTACGCGCTCATCGCCGAGGGTGCGGCCGAGGGCATGGTGGAGGTGGACGTGAAGACCTGGGACCTCGCGGCCCCGCTCGTGCTCATCGAGGAAGCCGGCGGGCGGGTCACGGACCTGGCGGGCGGGCGCCGCATCGACGGCCTCGAGATGGTCGCCTCGAACGGCATCCTCCACGACGGTCTGCTCGCGCGCCTCCGAGGCTGATCGGCCGTCCGACCGGCGGTCGGACCGGATGGCGTCGAGCTCGTCGCTTCAGGCGCCGGCGGCGGCGAGACTCTCGTCGAGGATCGACAGGGCGAGGTCCACCTCGGCGGCCGTCGTCACGAGCGGCGGGATGATCCGGACGACGTTCGCGTAGGTGCCCGCGGAGAGGACGATGAGGCGCCTCGAGAGAGCCTCCGCGATGACGCGCTTCGTCAGGTCGGGGTCGGGCGTGCGACCGTCCCCGACGCCGGGCCTGACGAACTCGAGGGCGACCATGAGGCCGAGACCGCGGACGTCCCCGATCGCGAGGTGGCGACCTGCGAGCGAGCGGAGGCCGGCGAGGAACTGGACGCCACGCGCCGCGGCGTTCTCCACGAGCCCCTCGTCACGGATGACGTCGAGCGTCGCGTTCGCGGCAGCGCACGAGACGACGTTGCCCCCGTATGTCCCGCCGTGGGTGCCCGGTGGCCAAGCCTCGAGGAGCGTCCGGCGGGCGAGGATCCCGGAGAGGGGAAGGCCGGAGGCGATGCCCTTCGCCATCGTGAGGATGTCCGGCTCGACCCCCCAGTGCTCCACGGCGAACATCTTCCCGGTCCGTCCGAATCCGGTCTGGACCTCGTCCGCGATGAGGAGGATCCCGTGATCGCGGGTGATCTCCCGCAGGCGGGGCAGGAAACCCGGCGGGGGCACGATGTAGCCGCCCTCGCCGAGCACCGGCTCGACAATGATCGCGGCGACGTGCTCCGGATAGATGAGCTGATGGAACGTCAGGTCGAGCTGTGCCTCCCAGTCGCAGGTGCAATCCGCGGGCGCGTGGGCCTGCCCGGGCGCTCGGTAGCAGTACGGATAGGCAGTGTGGTAGACGGATCCGGGCAGCGGCTCGAAGTGACCGCGGTAGACGTCCTTGGCGGTCGTCAGTGCCATCGTCTGGGCCGTCCGACCGTGATATCCGCCCCGGAACCCGATGATGACCGGGCGACCGGTCGCGATCCGGGCGAGCTTGACCGCCGCCTCCACGGCCTCCGCCCCGCTGTTCGAGAGGAAGGCGCCCCAGCCGTCGCCCGGCAGGACGTGACGGAGGCGTTCGTGGAGCCGCAGCCCGGGCTCGTGGTAGACGATGTTCTGCTGCCCGTGGAGCAGTTTCTGCGCCTGGGCGGCGACCGCCGCGGCGACCCGCGGGTGCGCATGTCCGGTGTTCGTCACCCCGATGCCGGAGCTGTAGTCGAGGTAGCGTTCCCCGTCCACGCTCACGAGCCATGAGCCCTCGCCGTGGTCGACGACGATGTTCGCGATCCGACTCCAGACCGGCGGGACGACCGACCGGTCCGGCAGGGACGCGGACGCGACGGCGGGGGGTGCGCTGTCGATCACTGCGGGTCTCCTCGCCGGGTCAGCGCCGGCGCGCCTGGACGATGTTCGAGATCGCGACGAATCCGACCGCGGACAGGAAGATGATCGATCCGATGACGTTGATCTGGACGGGCAGGGCGTTGCGCTGGATCGAATAGACCCAGATCGGGAACGTGTTCGTCGTCGGCCCCGAGACGAGACTCGTGATGATGAAATCGTCGATCGAGAGGCTGAACGCGAGGAGCCCGGCCGCGACGATCCCGGGCAGGATGAGCGGGAAGGTCACCTTCCAGAACGTCGACCACTCATTCGCCCCGAGGTCCATCGCCGCCTCCTCGAGCCGGCGGTCGAAGCCGATGAGCCGGGCCTTCACGGTGACGACGACGTAGCTGATGTTGAACATGACGTGGGCGATGAGGATCGTCTGGATGCCGAGGGGGAAGAGGAGCCCCTTCGGCACGATCCCCTTGAGCGGTTCCTGCGTCGCCGAGGCGACGAACATCGTGAGGAGACTCGCCCCCATGACGATCTCCGGCGTCGCCATCGGCAGGAAGATGAGGCCGTTGATGAAGCCGCGGCCGCGGAACTGGTAGCGGACGAGGGCGAGCCCGATGAGCGTGCCGAGGATCGTCGCCACGATGGTGGACGTGACGGCGATGAAGAGGCTCGTCCGGAGCGCGTCCGGCAGCCCCTGCCAGTCGAGCGGATGAAGCCACCCGTTGAGGGTGAAGCCGCTCCAGACGTAGTTGAACTTGCCCTGGTAGTCGTTGAAGCTGAAGACGATCATGACCGCGATCGGGATGAGCAGGTACACCACGACGAGCGCGGTGAAGGCGGGCAGGGCCCAGCGGCGGGCGGTCCGGAGCCAGCGCGAAGGGACGCCCGTCCGGGCGGCGGTCCGATCGAGAGTCGTCGTCGTCATCGTCGTCAGCCGGTCAGCTGCTCTGTGCCCAGGAACCTGGCGTAGACCGCCACCGCGACGAGGATGGCCGCCATGAGGATGAACGACAGGGCGGCGGCGGTTGGGTAATCGCCCTGCCCCACGAAGCGGTCCTGGATGACGTTGCCGATCATCTTGGTGTCCGTGCCGCCGAGCAGTTCGGCGTTCACCCAGTCACCGATCGCCGGGATGAACGTGAGCATGGAGCCGGCGAACACGCCCGGCAGGGCGAGGGGCAGGGTCACCTTGCGGAATGCGCCCCAGCCGCTCGCATACAGATCGTTCGCCGCCTCGATGAGCTTCGGGTCGATCTTCTCGAGGGCGACGTACAGCGGCAGCACCATGAACGGCAGGAAGTTGTAGGTGATCCCCGCAACGACGGCGATCGGCGTGTAGAGGAGGCTTACGCTCTCCGGGATGAGGTGGAGATCCTTGAGTGGACCGAGCACCGGCCCCGCGTCGCCGAGCAGGATCTTCCAGCTGATCGTCCGGATGAGGAAGCTCGTGAAGAACGGGGCGATGACGAGGAAGAGGAGGATGTTCTTGTAGCGGCCGCCGCGGAACGCGATCGTGTACGCCATCGGGAAGCCGATGAGGAACGTGAGGATCGTCGCCGTGCCGCCGAAGATGATCGAATTGCCGAACTGCCGGCTGAACTGCGTGAGCGCCGTGTCGTAGGCCTGCGCGGAGAACGTCACCCGGTAGCCGTCGCTGAGCGATCCGCTCGACACCGAGGTGAGGAACATCTGGACCGACGGGAGGATGAAGAAGAAGACCAGCCAGAGGATCCCGGGCGCGAGGAGGATGAACGGGGTGGCCCGTCCAAGACGCTGTCGCAGCCCGGGTCCCGGGGCTCGTCGTGGGGCGGCGGCGGTCGTCATCGCGCTCGTCGGCTGCCGTGTTCGCCGCTGTCGACCTACGTGCCGGAGAGGTCCGAGTAGAGCTGGTTCAGCTTCGCCTCGAGCTCATCGCTGAGGAACTGCCAGTTGTGCTGCCCGGCGACGACGGCCGCTGGCGGGAAGAGCAGGGGGTTCTTCGCCGCGGGTGGATCGATCTTCGCGATCTCCGCGGCCGCGCCCTTGACCGGCGAGACGTAGAAGACGAAGTCCGCGATCTGGGCCGCGATCTTCGGGTCGTAGACGAAGTTCATCATGAGCTCCGCCGTGTAGATGTTCGTCGCGCCCTTCGGGATGACCATGTTGTCCGACCAGACCATCGAGCCTTCGGTCGGCGCCACCCAGACCTGGTCGGCGGAGCCCGACGAGGCGAGGTCCCCGGACCAGGTCATCGCGGCCCACGTCGTCTTCGCCGCGAAGTCCTGCAGGTACGAGTTGCCGGTGAAGCGGAGGCCCTTGCCCACGAGCGGCTTGATGTCGTCGTGGACGGCCTGCAGGTCGGCGTCGGTCGTCGTCGCCGGATCGGCGCTCTTGCCGAGCTTGAGCAGGCCGAGTCCGAACGTGTCCCGCTTCTCGTTGAGGAAGGTGACCTTGTTGGCCGGCAGCGCCCACAGGTCGGCGAGCGACTTAGGGAACGGCATGTTGTTCTTCGTGAGCGACGTTTTGTCGTAGCCGATGCCGGTCATCCCGGATTGCCACGGGTAGTGATAGTCGTTACCCGGATCCCAGACCTGGTTGCGCAGTGGATCGCGAAGGTTGGCGACGCAGTTCGGCACGTTCGTCTGGTCGATCTTCTCCGCCCAGCCCTTGCTGATGATCTTCGCCGCGAGCCAGTCCGTGATCGTGATCATGTCCCAGCCGGTGGGAGCACCGGCGACGAGCTGCGGCTGGATCGTCGCGAAGAAGCTGTCGTTCGCGTCGATCTTCTCCTCGTAGTTCACGTCCACGCTGTACTTCTTCTTGAACTCCTCGAGGGTCGGCGACGACCCGGGCGAATACTTGCCGGCGGTCGCGGCCTTGCCGGCGAGGTCGATGTACGCCGGCCACTGGGCCCAGTGGAGCGGACCGGTGACGACCTTCGGGGTCGGGGCCACCGTCGGGCCCGGGGTGATCGGGGGTGGTGTCGGGATCGCGATCGACGCCGCGGTCGACGCCGCTGGCGGGGCGCTCGTCGCGGCGCTCGATCCGCTGCATGCGGCGAGGAAGGCGCCGAACCCGGCGACCGCGCCGCCCTGCAG
Organism: Chloroflexota bacterium; assembly: GCA_015478725.1. Classification (NCBI taxonomy): domain Bacteria; kingdom Bacillati; phylum Chloroflexota; species Chloroflexota bacterium. The sequence goes on from JADMIG010000001.1 coordinate 194,484, forward strand.
GAAGCGGCGCCGGCTGATGGCCCGGCGGTCGATGCCGGTATCGTCGAACATGTGCTCCTCCGATCGTGATCCCGGGTGATCTCCCGGCAGTGGGAACGCGCTCAGACGTCGTCGTCCGCGTGGGGCGACGGGTCGTGGACGACGAATGAATGATCCGCCGACCAGGCGAGGCGGACCTCATCGCCCGGCCGGTGGAGCGAGCCGTGGTTCGTCCGCTCCACGTTCTGTTCGTAGACGGCGATCCGTTGGCCCGATCTGGTCTCGACGATGTATTGCGTGCTCACGCCCATGTACGACGCATCTCGGACAACGCCGACGAGGGCGTTCGTTCCGGCCGGGCCGGCCTCCGTGAGCGCGAGCAGGCGGATCTTCTCCGGCCTCACCCCGACCTCCACCGCGGTCGCTCCGTTCAGCAGCGCCCCCGGCACCCGGACGCTCGCATCGTCACCGAGGCGGACGACGGCGTAGCCGTCCGCGGTACCGGTGACGGTTCCCGGCAGGAGATTGCTCACCCCGAGGAATCCGGCGACGAACCGCGTCGTCGGTCGCTCGTAGAGGCTCTCCGGGTCGCCGAGCTGCTCGTAGCGGCCGTGATTCATGACGGCGATCCGATCCGACATCGTCATCGCCTCCTCCTGGTCGTGGGTCACGTAGATGAACGTGATCCCGACCTCCTGCTGGATCCGCTTGAGTTCGACCTGCATCTGCTTGCGAAGCTTGAGGTCGAGCGCTCCGAGCGGCTCGTCGAGGAGGAGGACCGCCGGGCGGTTGATGAGGGCTCGGGCGAGCGCCACACGCTGGGCCTGACCGCCGGAGATCTGATGCGGCTTGCGCTTCTCGTACCCGGGCAGCTCGACGAGGGCGAGCATGTCCGTCACCCGGCGCCTGATCTCGTCGCCCTTGATCCCGCGCCGGCGGAGCCCGAAGGCGACGTTCTCGAAGATCGTCAGGTGGGGAAACAGGGCGTAGTTCTGGAAGACGGTGTTGACGTTGCGGCGGTACGGCGCCAGCCACGTCACGTCCTGGCCCTGGAGCTCGATGAGTCCCGAGGTGGGCTGCTCGAAGCCGCCGATCATCCGGAGGGTGGTCGTCTTGCCGCAACCGGACGGTCCGAGCAGCGAGAAGAACTCGCCGTGCTGGACCTCGAGGTTGATCCGGTCGACGGCGGCGACGTCGCCGAACCGTTTGACCACCTCGACGAGCCGAACATCGACTGTGGGCACGGGGCGGATGCTTCTCCAGCTCGGAGCGGTGGGGCGGTCTCGAGGTCGCGCGTCGGCCGCCGGCACGGAGGACCACGTCGATCGAACCGGACGGCCGTGAGGCCCGCCGGTGGCCGGAGGATAGGACCTCACGGAGTCCGATGTCAAGGCGGCGTTAACGGTTCGACCTTCGCGGTGAACGTTGCTGTTTCGTGCGAATCGCGTCGTATCGCGGTGGCTAGGGCGCTGGTGCTGCCGGGTCGGCGCCGATCGCCGCGGATGGATGGCGGGATGCGCCGCCGCCGCGCTGCCCTCGCCGGAGGCGACCACGGCCGCCCGGCGGTAGGATATCGAACGGTCGGACCACCGAAATCCCCACCGACCGACCCCGCAACGACCCGAGGACGTGGCCCGCGATGATCCCATTGACCGAAGGCGCGATCTACGACGCGCTCCGCACCGTCCAGGAGCCGGAGCTCGGCCGCGACATCGTCACCCTCGGGATGGTGAAACAGATCGCCATCGACGGTTCCCGAGTCGCGTTCACCCTCGAACTGACGACGCCGGCCTGCCCGCTCAAGGACGAGATCGAGCGGACGGCGAACGTCGCCCTGCGTGCGATCGGGGCGGACGCCGTCGAGATCACCTGGGGTGCGATGGTCCGGCGGGCGGTGCCGGTCCGCCCGGAGCAGCTCGTGCCCGGCGTGAAGAACGTCATCGCCGTGGCCTCCGGGAAGGGCGGCGTCGGCAAGAGCACGATCGCGGTCAACCTGGCCGTGGCCCTCGCCCGCGCCGGTGCGAGCGTCGGCCTGCTCGATGCGGACATCACCGGACCGAACGTCCCGATCATGCTCGGGCTCAGCGGACAGCCGACCGCCACGCCGGAGGGCAAGATCGCGCCGCTCGTGCGGCACGGCGTCAAGGCGATCTCCATCCAGTTCTTCGTCCCGGAGGGCCAGCCGATCGTGTGGCGCGGTCCGCTCGTCGGCGGCGCGATCCAGCAGTTCCTCCGCGACGTCGATTGGGGCGATCTCGACTACCTCGTCATCGACCAGCCGCCGGGGACGTCGGATGCGCAGCTGACGCTCGCCCAGGCGATCCCGATCGGCGGAACCCTCCTCGTGACGACGCCGCAGGACGTCGCCCTGCTCGATGTCGAGAAGGCGCTCGCGATGCTCAAGCGGATGAATGTCCCGGTGATCGGGATCGTGGAGAACATGAGCGCCTTCATCTGCCCCCACTGCGGCGAGGCGACCGAGATCTTCGGCCGGGGAGGCGGGGAACGCTTCGCGGCGGCCCACGGTATCGAGTACCTCGGCGGCATCCCCCTCGACGTCACGATCCGCCAGGGCGGCGACGCCGGGATCCCGGTCGTCGCCCAGCGCGAGCCCGGGCCGGCCGCGCTCGCACTCGAGGCCCTGGCCCGGACGGTGGCCGCGCGGATGAGCGTGCGGGCGATGGGCGCCCAGCAGCCGGTCCTCACGATCTCCTGAGCGGCCTCGCCAGGGGGATCCGTGAGCGGGTCGCCGGGTTGGTCGCGGCCGCCGCCGCAGCCGGCGCGGCCTCGGGACCGGCCTGAGGAGCGACCGCGAGCCGGAGACCCGGCCGGGCGATCTCGACCGCGACATCCGTCGTCCGATCGGCGAGCGCCCGCAGATCGTCGCGATGGGCCGATGGATAGTGCGTGAGGAGCAGGCGCCGGACACCCGCCCGGCGAGCCATCTCGACGGCCTCGACGCCGGTCGAATGGCCCCGACAGGGCTCGTCCTCGCTCGCCGACGCGAGCGTCGCCTCGGCGATGAGGAGGTCGGCCCCGCGGGCGAGGGTCACGAGGTGCTCCGTCGGCCCGCTGTCGCCGCCGTAGACCAGACTCGCGCCGAGGCCCTCGATCCGCATCGCTCGCGCGGCGACGTAGTGCTGGAGCGGCGTCGGGCGGACGACGAGCGAGCCGAGCTGGAACGGCACCTCGTCCTCGTACTCATGCACGTCGAACGCATCCTCGAAGAAGGTCGCCCGTTCGCTCATGACCGTCGCGAAGACGGTGAGCCGGGCGCGCCCGCCTGGCGGCAGCCAGATCGCCGGCCGGCCGGTGGCTGTCCCGGGCCACGGGTAGAGGTACCTGAGCGGCGCGAGATCCATGAAATGGTCCGCGTGCAGGTGGCCGATGACGACGCCGTCGAGGCGTCCGGGGTCCACGAGCGCTCGCAGCCGACCGACCACGCCGGTCCCGCAATCGAACAGCACGGCCGTAAGCCCGCTCTCGACGAGGAGCCCGGACGCGGGCGTGTCCGGCTGAGGGGCGGCCGGTCCCGAGCCGACCACGGTAAGGCGCATCACCCGCGCATCGTCCATCGTTGCAGGCGGCGCGTGGAATCGGCAGGTTGACGGCTCGCCTGTCGGCGGGCCGACAGTGTGCCCGGTCGGGTCGGACGTCGCGGGACCGGCGGTATCGGCGGACGGCGAGGGGCCCGGCTGGCTACGATGGCGGGATGGTTGCTCCGGAGGTCGCCGCCGCTCTGTCGAAGTGCGTCCTCTTCGCCGGGCTCGGTCCGGCCGAACTCGCGAGCCTCGCGGCGGAGGTTCGGGTCCGGCGGTTCCGGCGCGGCGAGGTCCTCTTCCATCAGGGCGACCCGGGCGACGCCCTGTTCGTCGTGGCGCGGGGTGCGGTGAAGATCAGCCTCCCGTCCGACGAGGGAGGTGAGGCGATCATCGCCACGGCAAGACCGGGCGAGTTCTTCGGCGAGCTCGCCCTGCTCGACGGTGCGCCCCGCTCGGCGACGGCGACGGCCCTGGGGCCGACGGAGACGGTGGTCCTGTCGCGGCAGCGGTTCCGCGAGCTCCTCGCGACCGAGGCCGCCCTTCGCGATGCCCTGTTCGCCACCCTCGCGAGGGAGCTTCGCCAGATCACGATGCACGTCCAGGACCTGCACTTCCTCGACATCACCGGCCGGCTCGCGGCCCGCCTCATCCGGCTCGCGGCGACCGACGGCACCACGAACCCCGATGGCACCATCCGCCTCGACGCGCCGCTCACGCAGGGCGATCTCGGATCGATGATCGGGGCGACCCGACAGACGGTGAACAAGCTCCTCGGCATCTTCGTCGACGATCAGCTGCTGCGGCTCGATCGCGACGCGATCGTCATCCTCGACCGCGACGGGCTCGCCCGGATGGCCCGCCACTGACCTCGCGCAGGCGCTCGTGGAGGATCGCGACGGCGGTGAGGGCCGCTCGCGACCTGCCGAGAGGGCCGCCGAGGAACGCGACTCGCCGCTCGTGATGGATCCCGCGCGCCGTCGCCAGGGCGACGCTCACGACCGTGTCGGCGCGTCGCTCCGCGGCCCGAACGGCAAGCACGACGGTCGCCCCGCACTCCGCCCGGAGCCGCTCGGCCGCGATCCTCGGGTCTTGGCTGGCATCCGCGGATCCCGGGCCCACGACCGTCGCGGTCACGAGGCCGGGCAGGTCGCCGAGAAGACCGACGAGCGAGCCGCCCGTCCCGCACTCCCACATGGCGAGCGTCCAGCCGCGGGCGGTCAGCGCCTCGCCGACCGCCTCACCCCAGGTGTCGGAGCCCGTTGCCCAGATGTACGGTCCGATCGCCGCGCGGACCCGTTCGGCCGCCGATCCCACGAGGTCCGCCGCCGAACGGTCGAGCTCTGCCGTCGCGCTGATCCGGACGTCCACCGCGTCCGCCCGGGCGTACGTCGCCACGATCGGATTCGGTGAGCGGAGCAGATCCTCCCCGAGCAGGTCGGCGGCGGCGGACTCGCCGATGCCCGTGAGGCGGTAGGTGAGACGCGCGGTGTCGAGGCCGAGTCCGCGATCCCGCAGCCGCGGCAGCACCCAGTCGCGCCACATCGGCCGCATCTCGCGCGGCGGCCCCGGGAGAGCGACGACGATTCGTCCGTCGGGGCGTTCCACCCACCAGCCCGGGGCCGTCCCGTTGTCGTTCGGGATCGGCGTCGCCGACGGGATGAGCCAGGCCTGCTTGAGGTTGATCTCGGCGAAGGGCAGGCTCCGTCGTTCCCAGAGGTTGCGGAGCCAGCGCTCGAGCGACGGATCCAGCGCGGGCCGCTCGGCGAAGACCGCGGCGATCGATTCCCGGGTAAGGTCGTCCGGGGTGGGACCGAGGCCGCCGGTGGAGACCACGAGATCCGCCCGGACGAGGCCGTCCGCGAACGCCTCCGTCACCGCGCTGAGCTCGTCCGGCAGGGCCGTGATGCGGATCACGCGCACGCCTTCGGTGGTGAGGTCGCGGGCGAGCTCGCCGGCGTTGGTGTCACGCGTCTCACCGACCGTCAGCTCCGTCCCGATCGAGAGGAGCGCGGCCCCGACGATCCGGTCCGGCGCTGCATCCGTCATGGGGCGAAGCGTAGCGTGCCGGGTCCGGCCGCCACCGGACCGCTGATATCATCGGCCGATCGTGACCGATCAGGATCCGCACGCCGAGGCGCCCGGCCTCCGCGAACAGCTCCGCGCGACCGTCGCCGCAGGCGTTGCGCTCGTTCGTGCGCACATCGAGCTCGCCAGGGCGGAGGTCGCCGAGATCGCCGTCGAGATGCAGCGCGTCGCGCTGCTCGCCGGAGCCGCCGTCGCGGCACTCCTCTTCCTCGGTGTCCTCCTCCCGGTGGGCCTCATCCTGTTCGTCGGCGAATGGCTGTTCGGGTCGATCGGGTGGGGCGTCCTCCTCGGTTCCGAGCTCTGCCTCGCGATCGCCGTGACGGCGCTCGTCCTGGGCCTCGGCCTGCCGGCCCGCCGCGTCGGCAGTGCGTTCGGCTGGGCGGTCGTGATCGCCATCGTCCTCGCCATCGTCCTCGGCACCGCGCTGACGAACACGGCGTGGACGCAGCTCGGCATGTCGGTCGCCCCAGGAGTCGAGTCCGGCGTCCGGCCGCTCGTCGTCGGGACGGCTGCCCTCGCCGCGGTCGGCGTCCTCCTCGGCCTCATCCTCGGCGCACGCTCCGGCGGGCGGGCTGCCCTCGGCGGCATCGTCGGCGGCGCGATCGGCGGCGCCATCGTCGGGGCGCTCTCGGCGGTCCGCTTCGGGGTGGGGCCCGGCGTCGCCCTCGGCGTCGCCGTCGGCATCGCCATGTGGTCCGCCCTGCTCGGGATCGGTCTTGGCCGGACCGGCGTCGACACGGATGCGCTCAAGGCGCGATTCTGGCCGAGCCAGACCATCGAGACCACGAAGGAGACGATCGAGTGGGTGCGCGAACGGACGCCGCTCGGGCCGCCGCGGTAGCGAGTCGGGGCGAACTCGCCGAGGAGGTCGCCCGACTCGAGGCCGCCGGACGGGCCGCCGTGGACATCCCGGCCAAGATCCGGCGTGCACCGGCGAAGACGGCCGGACTCGCGGCGGGGGCGGCATTCGTCGCCCTCGGCGGGCCCCGGCGGGCCCTGCGGCGCGTGGCGCGGGCTGTCCGCGGGCCGCGCGAGGAACTTCCGTCGTCCATGCTGCCGGGCGAGGTGGAGAAGGCGGTCCGGGCGCTCGGCACAGACGGGGCCCGCGTGCGCGGGACGCTCGAGCGCGAGTTCGCGGCCTACCTCGATGCGAACTCCGCCGAGCGGAAGCGCCGCGATCTCGGGGCGACGAGCAGCCTGCTCGCCGGATCGATTCTCGGGCCGATCACCCGCCGCCTCGGCCGCCGACTCGCCGATGAGCTGTTCAGCCCGAAGGCGGCGGGCGGTGCGGCGTTCGACGCGGCCGTGAAGCGGGCACGGGAGCGCTGGACGCAGACTGGCGGCACGACGCCACCGCCGAGCGGGGACGAGGCCCGCCCGGGGTAGCCGTGATTGCCTGACACGTCGTTGGCGAGGATGCCCAGCGGATCGAGCCATCTGGGCCAGATTCCGGCAGATGGCCATGAGGCGGGCGTTGGTCTGCACATCGGTGTCAGGTGGCCCTCAGCCGGGCATCTGGCAGGATCCAGGCGCCGGCCCGGCCCGCTCCACGCTCAGGTCAGCCAGCGCCGCGTGGGGAGTCGATGACCAACGCCCGCCTGGTGGTCAGCTGTCAGGAACGGCATGCCGCGCCGTACCCCGCTCGATGGAACCGGATCCGGCGAGCGCCCGCGGTGATCGAGCTCGAGCGCCTCGTCCACTTGGCCATGGAACTCGGTAGAGTCGAACCCTCTGTGGGAGACTAGGCACGGGCGAGTGGCGGAATGGCAGACGCGCCGGCCTTAGGAGCCGGTGCCGCGAAAGCGGCGTGTCGGTTCGACCCCGACCTCGCCTACCAGATCCTCCGGTATGCGAACCGCAGCCGGCACCCGGTACGTCGGCCGGATGTCGTCGGGCGAGATGACCCGGATCTCGCCGATCAGGAGGCGCAGGAGCGCCTTGGTCCGGGCTCGCTGTCCCTGCCGCAGGACCTCGCCCAAGGGCCTGACTGAGCGCCCACGACACGACGAGTCCTTGATCAGCGCGAAACTCGGTCACGCTGCGCTTCAGGGTACGAAGGACAGTCACGTCTGCGCCGGCTCGCCGCACTCACGCGACCGCCCGCGACATCGTGCCGGTGCGCACCACTCGCAGCTGGCCCGCGTGCGAAGGGAGATGTACCTCCGCCTGCGCATCGAGCAGATGGGCGATCGAGACTGGCTCGTCGATGCGCACGCGGTTGCCGTCCTCGACCCGTGTCGGAAAGCGGCGAACGGCAGTCGCGTCGTCGACCAGCCCGGCCAGCTGCATGACTTCAACCGCAGATCGGCGCGCTTCGTCAACGAGGCAGACCCAGTCGCCGGCCGCCTGCACGATCGCCTCCAGGTACGAAAGACGTACGGCCGGTCGGTTGTCGTAGGCGGGCTCTCGGCCGCTCAACGCTTCAGCGAGGTGCGCCGCGATCAGTCGGTTGTTCGCGATGATGTGGGCCACCACCATCTGGGGCGTCCATTCGTCCGAGGGGCGAGCCGCTGGTCCTGTGCCTTCTGCCGCCGCGAGGAACCCGTCAAAGGCTTGAGCGAGCCCGCGAAGGTCCATCTGGATGGCGCTCCTTTCTGCTCGGGTTAGGCGGTGCTGCCGCCTCGCAGGCGCCTCCCTCAACCGGCCTCTGAACCGACCGCCGGAACGCTGAACTCGTCGAGGAAGTACAGCTCGCGCGGGCGGGCCTCCCACTGCGCGAAGGGGACATCGACGATCGCCGCGCCCATGGTCGGTCGGGCTGCCGCCAGCGCCTCGCGCGACTCCCAAACCGACATCGCCACGACCCGCGACTCATCGCGCCAGGTGCGCACCTCGACCAGCCCAGGCACACGGGCAAGGGTCTCGCCAAGCCCTGCCATTGCTCCGAGAAGGTCGTCGAGGTGTTCAGGCTTGGGGTGGTGGATCGCGAGGAACAGGTGCTTCATCCTGGTTGACCTCCGTTGCACGAACTGCCCGCGGTGGCTTGTTCGGGGTGTCGCGCCAGCCAGCGCTCTTCTTGGAGGGCGGATCGGCTACTTCGAAACCACCTCCGCTTCTGTCGCCGCCACAAAGTCGCTCAGGATCGACGCCCAACCGGCCTCGTACCCGCCAGCCTGGCGCGTGGCCGCTGCGATCTGTTCCGCGGTCAGCCGCTCCCAGCCACGGTGTTCGAGTTCGACGCGGGTCAGAGCAGGGCCGAGGGGGCGGAAATGAACCTCGACCTCGGTGGCCCGGGGGAGAATCTCCCAGCTGATTGCGAAGCGGGCCGGGGGCTCCCAGGCGAGGACGTGGCCCCAGTCGACGGTGCGGCCATCTGCCCAGGTCTCGAAGACCCGCCCGCCCAGGCGCGGCTCGAAGGTGACCTGCACGACCTGCTCCTGGCCGAGCGAGAAGGGGCGAGTCGGCCACCAGCGGCCGATCTCGCGCACGAAGACGCCAAACGTGTGGTCGAGGTCGCTGCGCACGGTCACCGCCTTGCGGATCGGCGCAAGCACGGTCGCCTCAGGCATGCTTCGGCTCCGCCCAATCAGCGGCAGAGAGGTCTTCGGCTGACCCCGCCCACCCCGCCTCCGCCTCCACGAGCGCGCGCGCAGCCTCCAGGCTCTCGCCCCACAGCTCGTCAAGGTAGGCGCGCAGCTCCCGCAGCCCGTCCGGGCTGGCCCGATAGAGCCGCCGCACCCCCGCCCGTCGCTCGCGCACGAGGCCCGCCGCTTTCAGTAATTGGAGGTGCTGCGAGACGGCCGAGCGGGTCACCGCGTAGTGGGCGGCGATCTCGCCTGCAGGGAGCTCCCGATCGACGACCAGTTGGAGGATCGCCCGGCGGCGTGGCTCGGCGAGCGCCCGGAGCGTCTCGTCGAGCGCCGCCTCCGAGCGCGGCTCCCTCACGCCCACAGCCCGACCGGGTTGCCGTCCGGGTCGGCGAAGATGGCGATGCGCCCGTAGCCGGAGGGCAGGTCCATCGGGGGGAGGAGCGTGCGGCCGCCGAGCTGCTCGGCGCGGGCCAGATACGCCGCAAGATCAGCGACCCGCAGGTAGATCTTCACCCCCGAAGGGAACGCCTCGCTGGCCTGCCCGATCCCGCCGCCGACCGCCCCCTCGCCTGCCCCGGTGTCGACGAGCGCGTAGCCCGTCAGCGAGGGGTCGGCATCGATCTTCCAGCCGAAAAGCTCGCCATAGAAGCGCTGTGCGCGGGCGCTGTCAGGTGAGATCACCTCGAAGAACGCGATCGGGGCGCCCATGGTCGTGCTCCTTCTGCTACGCCAACGCCGTTGGTCACATCGGAATGGCTGGAAGTTAGCATCTGCTTTCGTAAGTGTCACCTATCAGACGGGCCCTTGTCAAACGGGCCCGGCGGACGTGACGGAGTCGAAGGGCACCGCGTACGTCACGTTCCACGACTACGACAGCGGCACCCAGATCCGCGCGGCCCTCGCGACGAATGGCGCGCATCCACGCCCGCTCCGGGTCGAGGATCCGTCCTCGCTCCCGACCGGCCTCTCGCCCTACGAGCGGGTCTGCTTCGAGGCAGCCGTGGCGGCCGATCCGGCGACGGTCGCTTGGCTCGGCGCGGACGCGAGCACCGCCGCCCGGCTCGAGTTCAGCGGGTTCGCCGTGGCCCCGTGTCCGAGCGAGCCCGGCTTCTGCGGCTCCGCTGTGGTCATGAGCCCGAACGCCTCCTACCCGTCCCCGCCGCACGTCACGGTGGACCTGCGGACCGCGCGCGTCATCCGCTACGGCGGCTGAGCATCGCTGCTGGAGCGGTCAGTCCGTCGCTTCCACACGCTGACCGACACCTCGCTCCACGGTGCGGTCCTGAGGGCCGCAGCCGTGGCCCCCTCGGTAGGGATCAGCTCCCGAACAACTCGGCCTGCTCCGCCGCTTGCTTCGTGACGATCCGCTCCGCTTCCTGATACGTCGAGAGGACGAACGGTGGCAGCTGCGGCTTCTTCCCCTCCTCGAGCAACTCGCGGATGCTGAGGATCTGGATCCGCGGGTAGTCGCGCTTCCAGAGCTCCGAATGAAAGAGGCCGGCGGTGTCGGCCTCGAGGCGCATCTCGCGTGACGGTTCCTCGAGCGTGATGAAGAGCCCGATCGAGCCCTTCTCCCGGTCGAGCGTGCCCTTGAGATCGCGGAGCATCGCCGAGGTCACGTGGCCGCTCTTCACGCTCACGAGGACCGAGTGGAGCTCGCGGTTGAGGTCGGTGAACGTGATGAGTCCGTCGATGCCCCGATCGGCGCCCTTCTTCTCGACCCCACCGAGCGGTTTCGCGTCGACGAGGTTGAGTGCCCACCACTGGAACTGGTAACGACCATCCGGCGATGCGGCGAGCTGGCGGGCGCCCTCGACCTCCGTCGGCTGCCCGATCACCTCCACTTCGAGGAGCCCGAAGCTGTCCTTGAGCCGGGCCCGCATGACGGCGATCGAGAGGTACGTGATGTCGATGCCGATCCAGCGCCGATCGAGCTTCTGGGCGGCGACGAGCGCCGTGCCGCAGCCGCAGAAGGGGTCGAGGACGAGGTCGCCTGGGTTCGAGGACGTAGAGACGATTCGCTCCAAGAGCGTGAGCGGCTTCTGGGTACCCCAGCCGAGTCGCTCCTTGGCCTGCGAGTTCACCGGAGCGATGTCGTCCCACACGTCCTGAATTGGTCGGCCGGCCGACTCGTCGAGGTACCGCTTGAATCGTGGGACCGCCCCCGGGCTTGGTTGAATAATCCGGCCCGCGTCGATCAGCTCTTGCATCCGGTCGCGGCTGTAGCGCCAGTACCGCCTGACCCCCATCACCTCGTACTCGGGATTCCCTTTCGCCGCTCCTCCGGGCCCGGTGATGTTGTCCAACCCGTAGCGCCGTCCGGAGCCGGGTTCCACGTGCGGGTAGTGCGAGGCCGCGTAGTCTGCCCCGAGCGGTTCGTAGAGCTGATTCCACAGGTACAAGTCGGATTTCGCGTAGACGAGGACAACGTCATGAAGTCGGCCGAAGTGCCGTGAACCTTGCGCTCGGTCGCTGTGGGCGGTCGAGCGTTTCCAGATGATCTCGTTGACGAAGTTCTTGGGGCCGAAGATCGCGTCGAGGACGAGCTTGAGGTAGTGACTTGCTGTCGGGTCGCAGTGCAGGTAGAGCGAGCCCGTGGGCTTGAGCACACGGCGGAGTTCCACGAGCCGAACGGCCATCTCGACGAGGTAGGCCATCATCTGGTTCTCGCCCACGCCGGCCCGGAGGGCGGCGACGATCGTGCTCACCGTGTTTGGGACGCGGCCCTCGTGACGGGCCGTGTTCGTCAAGTACGCGTACGTCGCCTCGGCGGATGGGCCCCAGTGCCACGTGTCCTCGAAGGCGAGAAGCTGCGCGTCGCTCTTCCGTCCCGACTCGTCCTTGAAGATGACGTTGTAGTCGCGGTTGCTGTTGAACGGCGGATCGAGATAGACGAGATCGACCGACTCGTCCGGGATGTACCGCCGAAGGATGTCGAGATTGTCCCCGTAGTAGAGAACGTCCGTCTTCACGGTCGGAGCGTAGCAGGCACCGGATAGAACACCGCGTCGGTTGTCTCAGACAAAGGGCTACGGCTCATGCATCCGCCTGCGACGGCTCTTCGCCCCTGGCGGCGCGAGACGCCTCCCGAGGGCCCACTGGTAGGCGCGACTTCCCTGCTTGAGTTGCGCGGCGGCACGATCGTCATAGAAGCCGAGCTCGCGCAGGAGGAGACCCGTCATTTTCGGAGAGGCCTGAACGGCGCGACAGACGACTCGCCGAGGATCCGCTCTCAGTTCCAGACGCCTCAAGGGTCATGCCCTGCTCTTTCGGCGCGCCAGACACGCAGGAGCCTGCGCCGGGAGGGCCTCGTTCCGGGACGGTTACAAGGGTGCCTCAGATGTGAGAATGCCTCCGTGAAGGACGACGAGGAGCATGGCCACGCGAACGATCCGACCGAGGACGAGTCGGCTGGTAGGGCACCCTTGACCAGGGAGGAGATCCTCCGAACGAGACTCACGGTGTACGCGTTTCCGGAGTTCGACCTCTCGGTCTCAGCGTGGTCGCACGCACAGTCTGTGGCGATGATGGGCGACGCCGTTGCCGCGGGCATCGACGATCGCGAGTTCGCTGTGCGAACGCTCGGCCGCCAGATCGTGGCACCCAGGGGTACTGGGGCCAATGAACTCCGGAGCTGGGCCGACGACCGCCTGCAAGCGCTGCTGCGTGCCTTCCTTGACCGAGCCACCACGCTGTTCTCGATCGATGCCGAGGTAGCGTCGTTCGAAACCCTCCGGGCGGCCGTCCGACGCCGACGGGAGGAAGAGGAAGCCGCATATGCACCGCTGCTCGCGCAGATCAAGTCGATGGCGACGCTGCCTCCGGGGATGCTCGCGGCGCTCGAACAGACCCAACAATCCCTACCGCTCGTCACCGAGACCATCGCGGCAGCCGCGGCTCAGGCAGAGCGAGCGGTGGCTCAGTTCCAAGTTACGCTCGCCCCAATCCTCGACAGGATCACGGTTGACTACGCGGCGGCGTTGCGGATCCTGGCGCCGGACACACAGGCCGAAGAGCAGGTGCGATACCTATTGACCCGCGGCTGGTACCCGTCGCCCGAGATGCCATCCTACGATCCTGAGATTGCCCGACTGGCAGCCGCGGGCAACATCGTCGAGGTCGACAGGCGCATGGCGAACTTCGCCGAACGCCGGCTCGGCCACGTGGCAATACGCGTCCGGTCGAGCTTCCCGGCTCGCGCCCCATTCGTTGAGGACGCGGTCTGGGCTCATCGGAATCGCCGGTACACATTGACCGCTCCCGCGCTCCTCGCCCAGGCGGATGGAGCTTTCTACGACATCATCGGGGAGCAACTCTATCGAAAGGGAGGCACAGCTGCGCGTGAGGCGTTGAATCACCTGTTCGTGCTGCGGGGCACCGAGCAATGGTGGGCCCGGACCGTTCTGCTTCCCATCGATGAAGGTTCGAGCCTCGTCGTCAACACAGCCCAGCGCACTACTCATCGGCAAGGCGATCCCGACTACGGCCCATTGAACCGGCACGGAGTGCTGCACGGTGTCGATCTGGACTATCCGACCCGCGAGAACTCGCTCCGTGCGTTCACGCTTCTCGATTACCTATGCTGGCTCTCGCAGATCGTGCAGCCATAGCCACGACACCCGATGGGGCGGGATGGCGCGTCCGGAGTTTGTTGATGCCGCACTCGCCGCGATCGAGCGTGGCGGGCGGGGGCCATGCTTGCAGGAGTCAAAGGCGACTGTTGCATGTGCGCCGGGGCGGGAGTCTTGAGGCCGAGGCAAACATAGGACCTCCGTCCGGGGCAGTTCGTCGCGCCGTGTCGATGAGCACGAGAACGAGGCCACGGGCGGCGCTCCTCTTTCGGGACGGCTCGAGGTGCAGGAACCTCCCGGCCACAGTCAGGTCGTCGGACCTCGCACGCAACGTCTCCGACCGACCATGTAGACCAGAGGCCAGCGGCGAGAGGTCGCGGATAATGGTGGACGCGATGCGCACCAAGCGCCCTCTTACCTCACCTGGACCGAGCCAGTTCGCCGATTACGTGGAGTCACGCCCGCCGCAGCTTGGGTGTTGGCGAGATGGCGCACTCGGCCTGTACCCGATGCTCGCTTGGCTCAACACGCACCCGGTCGTGGAGCAGCGAAAACGCATCGCGACCGAGGGCCCCCTCTTCGCAGCGTTCGCGACGACCCGCGCCCACCACAATCAAGTCGGCGTCGCCGTGGGGTGGACCACCGAGCACATGACAGGATCGCGGCGCGCACGCGCCTCCACCGAACAGGAGAGGGTCGCACTCTTCGATCTCGCGGGGCGTCATTGGTTGATCCGGAATCTCCTGGCCGAGGTCCGTCAGGGCGTCCGCCGGTATGAGGCGGACGGGACACGGATCGTTCTGAGGTACGACGGGGACAATCGTCTTGACGCTCTCGACCGCCTCCTCGGTCTGGTCGACGACCTTGATTCCATCGCCGACCCACCCACCTTTGCGGACGGGCGCCTCCCCCGGTGGCTGGCAGGAGGAGGTCGGGACGTTCCATGGCGCAAGGTCCCTTTGTGGGCCAAGGAGCAGTACCGAACATTCGCGGCGCGCCTCATCGATGGCTACCCCAGCTATCTGCCCGGAGATCTCGATGTAGGCGGGTTCACCATGGCTGAGGCGACCCGGGTCTGGGTCGAGCTGATGGCTCGCGGTGCCCAAATGCACGCTTGCACGCTGCATGGTTCTGTGAACGCGTCTGTCGTCGTGCCGATGCTGGTCGCCGGCGACTTGATCGACGAACTCGCCGAGGCTTCCGCCGTCGATGTCCAGCGAGTCGGCGCGCTGGCGAACCTGCTCACCCTCGACCTCCGTCGCCGTCCCGATCCCTGTCTGACCCCGCTTGTTCCGATCGCCGGGGATCGGCTGGTGCCGATGAGCAGCCTGATCATTCCGTCGTCGCCGATCCGCAATCTGACGGCTCTCCTGCAGCGTGATCCAGCCTCGTTTGGCAAGGCCGGGAATTTGCTCGGCCTGCTCGGCGCACGAACGACGGCCGCCACGTTGGGCCGACTCTCGGGCGCGCGCGTGGAGACTGGCGTGAAGGTGTTACGCGACGGCGGCAGCCAGGCGGGCGATCTCGATGTGGTCGCCTACGACCCATCGGAAGGCACGATGGTGATCTTCGAGGTCATGTGGCAGATCGACCCTGACGGATCAGCAGAGGTCGCTCGATCGGAGGAGCGGGCCCACGAGAAGCGAGCGCAGGTCGCTCGCCTTCGATCGGAAATGGATGGCGGCCAGGCCACTGCGCGGTGGCCCGCTAGCTGGCCGGACTGCAGCAGCGTGCGGGCACGCTGGTTCATCGTCACGCCGAACGTCCTGCCGGTGCGAATCGTCGAACCGGATGGGATCACCATCCGGTCACACCAGATGCTGGCTCGAATGCTTCGTGCGGGTGCCTCCGTGTCGGATCTCATCAGGCTGCTCGATGACCCGCCTCATCCGCCATCCGAGCTCTTGCAGACGCAATGGAAGCGGGTGCGCTACGGGGACTACCGAGTGGAGTTCGATTCGATCGTGGCTTGAAAGGACTCCATGCCGGGCGCGGCGCGCGCACGGTCAGTGCCGACGTGGCATACGGAGCTGGGGCTCGGTCGGGCCCCGCGGAGCGTCGCGCTTGTTACCTCGACCTCAAGTCCATCCGCCCCGACCAGATCAGATGCGCTGACCTGGCGAGCCACTGCTGGTGATGGCCGGCTTGATCCCGCCGCGCGGTTCGTGCACCGACGACCATGCACAGCGTCCACCCGGGCCGAACGCCCGGCGACAGCGCGGCCCGGCGTCCGGCTCAGCGGGCCGGGCTCGGGCGTCCGCCCATCAGGCCGGCCCGGACCGGGCCGGCCCGTATACTTCGGCCCGATGAACGTCACCTCGATCCCCGCTCCGAAGAGTTCCATCGTCCTCACCGTCGAGCTCCCGCCCGAGCGACTCGATCGCGCCGTGGACGAGGCCGTCCGCCGCCTGTCCCGCCGGACGAAGGTCGCCGGGTTCCGGCCCGGCAAGGCACCCCGCGCGGTCCTCGAGCGGGTCCTCGGGCCCGAGGCGGTCCACGACGAAGCGGTCGAGCACCTCGTCTCCGACGCGTACCGGGCGGCGATCCTCGAGCAGGATCTCGTGCCACTGACGAGACCCGAGGTCGAGGTGGTGCGGGCCATCGCGGGCGAGCCGGTGGTGTTCACGGCCACCGTCCAGGTGCGCCCGGAGGTGACCCTCGGCGACTACCGGAGCTTCACGTTCCGGCCGGAGATCGAGGCGATCGACGACGCGAAGGTCGCCACGGTCCTCGACGAGCTGCGCGACCAGAACGCGGCCCTGACCCCCTCCACGGAACCCGCGAAGAAGGGCGACTACGCGATCATCGCCTATCGCGGTACCCGGGACGGCGAGCCGTTCGAGGGCGGCAGCACGGAGCGGATGCCGCTCATCATCGGGAACGAGCGGCTCATCCCAGGCTTCGAGGACCACCTCGTGGGCATCCGGGCGGGGGGATCGACCGCGTTCGACATCGACTTCCCGACGGACTACGCGGAGCCGGGTCTCGCTGGCCGGACCGCCCACTTCGAGGTTGACCTGCGGGAGCTGCGGACCAAGGTCCTGCCCGATCTCGACGACGAGTTCGCCCGATCCATGGGGGAGTATCCGGACCTCGCCGCGTTCCGGGTGGACGTTCGCCATCGCCTCGAGCGGAACGCGCTCGACCGGGCTCGCCATGGATTCAGCGACCGGATCATCGACTACGCCGTCGCGAACAGCACTCTCGAGCTCCCGGACGTCCTCGTGGACCAGGAGATCGAGGTGATGCACGACGAGTTCCGCTCCTCGCTCGTCCGGCAGGGGATCACCGAGGAGGCGTATCTCAAGGTCGTGAAGCAGACGGAGGCGGACCTCCATGCGGAATTTCGGCCACGGGCCGAGGGTCGGGTGAAGACGCTGCTCGTCCTGTCGAAGATCGCCGAGACGGAAGGCGTGACGGTGGACGAGGCGACCATCGAGACGGAGATCGCGGCCGCCCGGGTGCGGTATCGCGGGGAGCCGAAGCTCCTCGCGTACTTCGAGTCGGACCGGGGTCGCGCGTTCCTCCGTAGCACGCTCCGCCGGAGCCAGACGGTGGAGCGACTCGTCGACGAGTGGCTCGTCGCCCATCCCGACCACCCGCCGATCCCCCACGCCGAGAGCGACGAACCGGCCGCAATCAGCCTCGAATCCGCGGCCGCGTCGGCGGCGATCGGAGCGACCGACCCGGACGCGGGCCCGGCCGCCGAGCCTCGCTGACCCCGGCCCTCATCCACTCGACCTGCCAGAAGCTCAGGACTGGAGACCGCCGATGCTCGTGCCGATGGTCATCGAATCGTCGAGTCGCGGGGAGCGCGCCTACGACATCTACTCGCGGCTCCTCCGGGAGCGGATCATCTTCCTCGGCGATACCGTCGAGGATCACGTGGCGAACCTCGTCATCGCCCAGCTCCTCTTCCTCGACTCCGAGGATCCGGAGAAGGACATCTACCTCTACATCAACTCGCCGGGTGGCATCGTCACGGCGGGTCTGGCGATCTACGACACGATGCAGTACGTCCGCTCACCCGTCAGCACGATCTGTATCGGCATGGCGGCGAGCATGGCGTCCGTCCTCCTCGCCGCCGGGGCGCCGGGCAAGCGCTTCTCGCTCCCGAACAGCCGGATCATGATCCACCAGGGGTCCGGCGGATTCCGCGGCAACACGCCGGACGTGTTCATCCAGGTGAAGGAGCTCGAGCAGCTCAACGAGCGGCTCCACGAGATCCTCGCCCACCACACCGGACAGACGGTCGAGAAGATCCGCAAGGACACGGATCGTGACTACTTCATGGCTCCCGAGCAGGCCCGGGAGTATGGCATCATCGACGCGGTGTATTCGACGGCCGGTGACCCGCTGAGTCTTCGTCGGAGCGGTGCCGGAGCCGCCACGGAGACGGACGCGATGGTGGGTCCCGCCGAAGCGCCGGCTGCGGCGACGGCGAAGAAGCAGGCAGGGCCGGGAACGGGACGATGAGAGGGACGCGCGAGTGACCTCGACGAGCGGCGCGAAGGGGCCCAAGGTCCCGTACCGCTGCAGCTTCTGCGGCAAGAGCCAGGAACAGGTCCGCAAGCTCATCGCGGGCCAGGGCGTCTACATCTGCGACGAGTGCATCAACCTCTGCCAGGAGATCATCGAGGAGGAGATGCTCGAGGCGCCGAAGGCGAAGCCGTCGAGCACCAAGCTCCCGAACCCACGCCAGATCACCTTTTCCCTCGATCAGTACGTGATCAGCCAGGAGCGCGCGAAGAAGGTCCTCTCGGTCGCCGTCTACAACCACTACAAGCGGATCAACGCCGGCCATGCCGTCGACGAGGTGGAGCTCCAGAAGTCGAACGTGCTCCTCGTCGGGCCCACCGGCTCGGGCAAGACGCTCCTTGCCCAGACCCTCGCCCGCGTCCTCGACGTGCCGTTCTGCATCGCCGACGCGACGTCGCTCACGGAGGCGGGGTACGTCGGCGAGGACGTCGAGAACATCCTCCTCAGGCTCATCCAGGCGGCGGACTTCGACGTGGCGCGGGCCCAGCGGGGGATCATCTACATCGACGAGATCGACAAGATCGCCAGGAAGGCGGATAACCCCTCGATCACACGCGACGTCTCCGGCGAGGGCGTCCAGCAGGCGCTCCTCAAGATCCTCGAGGGAACCGTCGCCAACGTCCCGCCCCAGGGCGGCCGGAAGCATCCGCACCAGGACTTCATCCAGATCGACACGACGAACGTCCTGTTCATCTGCGGCGGCGCCTTCGACGGTCTCGAGAAGATCGTCGAGGAACGGGTGGGCAAGCGCGGGATCGGCTTCGGAACCGAGACGGCGGTCTCGAAGGCGGACCGGTCGAAGATCCTCGAGCGACTCATGCCGGAGGACCTCCTCAAGTTCGGGCTCATCCCGGAGTTCATCGGCCGCCTGCCGGTGATCGTCACCCTCGCGACGCTCACGGCGGAGGATCTCGTCCGCGTGCTCACCGAGCCGAAGAACGCGGTCACCCGCCAGTTCCAGCGGTTCCTCCAGCTCGACAAGGTGGAGCTCGTGTTCACCCCGGGCGCGCTCGTCGCCGCCGCCGATGTCGCCCTCGACCGAAAGACCGGGGCACGCGCCCTCCGCTCGATCGTCGAGGAATCGCTGCTCGAGGTGATGTTCGACATCCCGGAGCGGACGGACATCCGCAAGTGCATCATCACCGAGGAGACGATCCGCCAGGGCCGCCCGCCGCTCCTCCTCACGAAGTCCGACGTGGATCAGGGCGTCGACGAGACGAACTACGAAGACTGGCTCGCCGAACGGGGCGAGACCGCCTAGACGAGGTTCCAGGGGTCCCGAGTTTGCCGGGGCCGCGGGGTGCGGGGCCGGGCGCTCGACCGCCCCGGCGCGGTCGAGGCCGCCAGATGGGCTGACTCCCGGCTGGCGGGACCTATCCGGATGTGATGCGGCCGGCGGTGCCCTCGGGGCGGCCATCGCTCGTCGAGTTCGCATTCCAGCTGCGCGATCTCCCATCTGGTGGGCGTTGGCCGAAGTCAGACGACCGGGCCCCCAGCCCGGCAGGCGACCGATCCGGATAACGCCCACCGGGCGGTAGATGGCCGAAGTCCGGCAGGTCCGGGCCGCGCGGCGGTCAACCGCCCGACGGTTCCCAGCCGGCCACCGCGAGCTCGAAGCCCTCGAATTCGAACGCGGGGCTCACCGTGCAGCCGACGAGCGTCCACGATCCGAGCGAGCGCGCCGCCTGCCACGAGCCGGCCGGCACCGTCGCCTGCGGGCGCTCACCTGCCGCGAGCTCGACCCCGAGGATCGTCCGTGCGGCAGCGCGGCCGTCGGCGGCGATGCCGAGCTCGAGCGGGGATCCGGCGTAGAAGTGCCACGTCTCGTCGGCGTCGACGCGGTGCCAGGCCGATCGCTCGCCTTGGCGCAGGAGGAAGTAGATCGCCGAGCTCGTCGCGCGACCGCCGTCGACCGCCGTCGTTCGCCACGTCTCCGCGTACCAGCCACCCTCCGGATGCGGGCGCAGCGAGAGGCGCGCGATGATGTCGTCCGGGTCGGTGTCTTCGTGGGTCATCGCCGTCCAGCGTAGCGCGTGGCGCGTGGCGACCCGCCCGGAGCCGGGCTCATGGCGGGGACCCGGAGCCGGGCTCATGGCGGGGACCCGGAGCCGGGCACCCATTCATCGACCGTGTAGATGTTGGGCGCGAACCTGCTCTCGGATCGACCGATCGCGGTGCACGGTATCGGAGGTGCCGATATCCGGGCGGATACCGGGTGGCGTTGACTCGTCGGTGCGGATCCAGCGTCCAACGGGGTCTCGCGGGCGCGCCTTGCATCGACCGATCGGATATACGGTGCGAGATCGGGCACGTGGTGCGAAGCGAGGCTGGATCTGCTGCGGCCGGATCCGCTGCGGCCGCCCTGCGCATGTGCCTGGCCCCCGCACCCGCACCCGCCTCATGCCCGCCGGTGACCGCGTGCTACGATCGGCCGCCGGGCACCGATCGCGATGATCGGCTCGCCCCGGGAGCGATCGGATCATGCGGGCAGGGGAGCGGTGAGCGGGACAGACGCGACGGATCGAACGCTCGAGAAGGCCTATCGCCCAGCCGGCGTCGAGGCCCAGGTCTACGATCGCTGGCTCGCGGCGGACGTCTTCGCGCCGGACGGTGCCGGGTCGCGTGCGGATCCGGCCGCGGCGCCCTTCGTGATCATCCAGCCGCCCCCGAACGTCACCGGTTCGCTCCATCTCGGGCACGCGCAGCGGTCGTCCGTCGAGGACCTCATGATCCGTCACGCGCGGATGCAGCGGCGACCCGCGCTCTTCCTGCCCGGTCTCGACCACGCCTCGATCGCCGCCCAGTTCGTCCTCGACCGGATCCTCGCAGGGGAGGGGGAGAGCCGCGAGTCCCTCGGCCGCGAGCGGTACCTGGAACGGATGCGCGCGTTCGTCGCCGAGACGCGGGCCACGATCGTGGGCCAGCAGCGGCGCGTCGGCGCCTCGCTCGACTGGAGCCGGCTCCGCTTCACCATGGACGAGGGATCCGCCCGTGCCGTCCGCGAGGCGTTCGTCCGGCTCCACCGCGATGGCCTCGCCTATCGGACCGAGGCACTCGTCAACTGGTGTCCCGGCTGCCAGACAAGCGTCTCCGATCTCGAGGTCGCGCCGACGCCGGAGACCGGGACGCTCTGGTCGATCCGCTACCACCTCATCGATGAGGCGACCGGAGCAGCTGATCCGAGCGCCACCATCACAGTGGCGACGACCCGTCCCGAGACGCTCCTCGGAGACACGGCGGTCGCCGTCCATCCCGACGACGATCGCTATCGGGCCATGGTCGGGCGCCGGGCGCTCATCCCGTTCGTCGAGCGACCGGTGCCGGTCATCGCCGACCCGATGGTCGACCCGGCGTTCGGGACGGGCGCGGTGAAGATCACCCCGGCCCACGATCACGACGACGCTGCCACCGGCCAGCGTCACGGCCTCCCGATGATCACGGTTCTCGACGACGAAGCCCGGGTCGTCGCGGGGTTCGGGCCGTTCGGGGGTCTCAGCCGGGAGGTCGCCCGGCGGGAGATCGTCGCCGCGCTCACGATGCGGGGCGACCTCGCCGGATCCGCGGCCCACGAGATGGTGATCGGTCGCTGCCAGCGGAGCGATGACGTCATCGAACCGCGGCTCAAGACCCAGTGGTTCATCCGGACCGGTCCCCTCGCGGCGGCGGCGCTGGAGGCGACGCGGTCCGGCCGGACGCGGATCCTGCCCGAGCGGTTCGAGAAGACCTGGGAGCACTGGCTCACCGAGATCCGCGATTGGAACGTGAGCCGCCAACTGTGGTGGGGCCACCGCATCCCGGCCTGGTACTGCCCTGACGGCCACCTGACGGTGACCGTGGAGGTGGCCGGCCCCGCTGCCTGCGCGGTCTGCGGCGGGACGCCCCTCATCCAGGACCCCGACATCTTCGACACGTGGTTCAGCTCGGGCCTCTGGCCGTTCTCGACACTCGGCTGGCCGGACGAGACGACCGACTATCGGCGCTACTACCCGGGCACGGTGATGGAGACGGGTTACGACATCATCTTCTTCTGGGTCGCCCGGATGATGATGCTCGGCATCGAGCTCACGGGCAGACCGCCGTTCGAGGTCGTCAACCTGTCCGGCCTCATCCGCGACCCGTACGGCCAGAAGATGAGCAAGACGAAGGGCAACGTCGTCGATCCGCTCGAGGTCATCGACGAGACCGGCGCGGATGCGCTCCGCTTCGCCCTCATCCATGGCGCGACCGCCGGCAACGATCAGCGGTTCAGCCGGGAGAAGCTCGAGAACGCCCGCAACTTCGCGAACAAGCTCTGGAACGCCGCTCGCTACGTGCTCGGAGCGCGACCCGTCTCGCTCGCTCCCGGTGCCCGCCGTGAGCGCCCCGACCCGGCCCGTCTCGGTCCCGCCGACCGCTGGCTTCGTTCACGCGTCGCGGCGACGGTCGCGGCCGTGGATGTCGCCATGGCGACATACGCCTTCGGCGAGGTCACGCGTCTCCTCTACGAGGCCATCTGGAACGAGTTCTGCGACTGGGCCATCGAGCTCGCGAAGACGCGGCTCGGGGACGCCCGGATCGCGCCGGCCGAGCGGGAGGCGACGTGGTGGACGCTTGTCGACGCACTCGACGTGTACCTCCGCCTGCTCCATCCGGTCATGCCCTTCGTGAGTGAGGTGATCTGGGAGGCGATCCCGCACGAGGACGGTGACCCGGCCCTCCTCATCGTCGCCGATTGGCCGATAGCGGGGCCTCGAGAGGCGGAGGTCGAAGCGTCCGTCGAGGCGGTCCTCGGCCTTGTGCGCGGGATCCGCAACGCCCGGGCAGAGGCGCGTGTCGAGCCGGGGGCCTGGCTGCCCGTCGAGGTGTATGTCCCGGCCGTGATCGGGCCCGTGTTCGAGGCGCTTCGAGGCGGCGTCGAACGGCTCGCACGCGCCCGTCCCCTCGAACGGCAGCTGACGCGCGAGGCGCTCGAGGCGACTGCCGCAGGTTCTGGTCTCGCCGTGCTCGCCGGCGAGCTCGAGGCCGTCATCGGGCGAGGTCCCGCCGCGAGTGTGGGCGCGATCTCCGCCGACGGCGATCGGGCTCGACTCGCGAGGGAGCTCGAGGAGGCGCGGCGCCTCCTCGCGGCCGCCCGGGCCCGGCTTGCGGACCCGGCATTCGTGTCGCGGGCTCCGACGTCCGTGGTGGACGGCGCGCGGGTCCGGGCCGACGAACTGGAGGAGCGGGTCGCCCGCCTCGAGACGCGGTCCCGCTGACCGAACGCCCACGGACCGAACGCGCACGCTGTCCAAAGGCCCACGGACCGAGGGCGGATCCGGCTCGGACCGCTGCTACCATATCGGCCAACCATCCGGACCAGGAGTCGCCCCATCGTGCCGCTCGATTTCCTCAAGCGAAGGAATGCCGACCAGAAGGCCGCGGACGCGCCGCCGGCGGCTTCCGCGACTCTGCCCGAGGAGATCGTCGCCGAGGAGCATCAGCTCAAGCTGTACTACGCGGGCAAGAGCAGCGAGGGAGTCCGCATGAAGGTGGGCCCCGGGGCGATGAGCGAGCTGCCGTCCATGCTCATGGGGCTCGCGAAGAGCGAGATCGAGGTCGTCGAGCCGCTGCCCATCGAGTTCGGCCAGGCGAGCCCCGTCATCAGTCGGCCCTCCGAGGCGATGCAGTGGCTCAACGCCCATCACATCCACGGACCGATCACACGCCACGCGCTCGTCGTCCTGGAGTCGATCGATGCGATCGATCTCGCCTTCGATACGTTCGCCTGCGCGCTCCTCGACGGCGAGACGGACACGTCGGGGTATCCCGAGTACAACGCGATCATCGGCGGCGTCGTCGCGCACTGGGACGAGACGACCGGCGATCTGCTCGTCCGATCCGTCGTGGGCTGGGGTGGCCGCGGCGTCCGGGGCGACACGGACCGCATCGGGGCGCGGATCCTCGGCGGCCTGCTGACGAACGTCCTCGCGAACCAGCACGCCCTCGGCATCACCGCGATCGAGCGGCCGGTGCCGGCCGCCGGGCGAGGGGGACTCGTGTGCGCCCACTGCGGCTTCGCCTCGGCGCACGAGCGGGCGTTCTACTGCCCGAAATGCGGCATGCGCCTCCTTCGCGGCTGACGGCGCGTCCGTTCGAGCTCCGATGCCGATCTACGACTACGTCTGTCGCGCCTGCGGTCACCGGCTGGAGGTCATCCACGGCCTCCACGACCACGGGCCCGTCGAATGCCCGAACTGCCATGCCCGCGCGATGAGGAAGGCGATCTCGGCGCCCGCGGTCGTCTTCAAGGGAAGCGGCTGGGCGAAGAAGGATCGCGGGAACGCGGCGTCCACCAGGGCCGCGGCGAAGGCGGCGGGCGACGGACCGTCGACGACTCCCGGCGACGGCTCCACCACGCCCAGCGAGGGCAGGACCGCGGCTCGCGAAGGCTCGACCTCGTCCGGCGACCGCGAAACCGCATCTCGCGACGGTGCGACCGCATCGCGCGAAGGCGGGACCGCATCTCGCGAAGGCGGAACCACATCCGGCGACGGCGCGAACGCATCCGGTGACGCCTCAACGCCCGGCTCTGCCTCCTCCGGGACCGCGTCGCGGCCGGTCAAGCACGGATCGGCGGCCGGCGCGGGGACGGGCAGCCCGGGCTCGACGGACTGACGCGATGCCCGCCGCGGCCGACTGGATCACGCTCAGCGAGGCGTCCGAGCTCCTCGCCGCGTCGAACATCCGCTTCCGGCCCGCCACGATCGGCGGGTGGGCGCGGTCCGGCCGGCTTCAGAGCATCAAGCTCGGCGGCCGGCGGTTCGTCCGCCGCGGCGAGGTGAAGGCCCTCGTCGCACCCCCGCGTCGCATCCGGGCGGACGAGCTCCAGCCGGGACTCTTCGAAGAGCTCGGCGGCTGACACCGGCGCCGGCTGGTGCCCTCGACGGATCCCGATCGGAGCGTCGCACGGTGGCTCGATCATCCGCTGGTCGCGGCCATCGTGGAGCGGGCGTCGATCATCACCGCGCGACGAACGTTCAGCGTGTACGGCGCGGCGGCCGGCGGACTCCTCGCCTCCGGCCTTGCCTACAGCGGGATCTTCGCCGTCTTCTCGGCGAGCCTCTTCCTCATCGGACTGCTCGGGTTCCTCGTCCGCGATCCGGTGACCGAGGCGACGATCGTCGGCGAGATCGCGAGGCGGGTGCCGCCGGTCGCGAACGTGCTCGAGCTGGGCCTCCAACGGGTCGCTGGTTCGGCCGTCCAGTTCTCGATCGCCGGTCTCATCGGGCTCGGGTGGAGCGCCGGACGCTTCTACGAGAACCTCGATGTCGCCTTCGCGCGGATCTTCGAGGACGAGCCTGGGCGCGACCTTGTGGTTCGGTTCGTTCGCGGCATCGTCGTCGTCGCGCTCCTCACGGCGGTGGTCGTCGTGTCGATCGGGTTGGCCGGGATGGGCGCCGCGCTCGACCAGACCCTCCGCTCGGGTGGATCGGCGATCGTCCGGGCGATCGTCGCGCTGACCGTGACGATCACCAGCCTGGCGGTGTATCTCGGGAGCGTCGGTGGGATCTACCGGCTGGTCCCGCCGCGCCGGCCATCGTGGCGCTCCATCCGTCGTCCAGCGGTCGTCGTCGCGGTCCTACTGGCGGTCCTGACGGCGGTCTTCGTCCAGTTCCAGTCGCACCTGCTCGGATCCCTCGAGCTGTTCACGGAGTTCGTCGGCGTCCTCGCCACGATGATCTGGCTCTCGATCGCGTTCCAGATCCTCCTCATCGGCGGAGCCTGGGTGCGCGTCCGGGATGAGGTTCCCCGAACGGACGGCGAGGCCGGCAGGGGCGACGAGGGTAGCGCGGCCGGCGCGGACGGCGGTGGGACCGCCGACTCCTGATCTGCCGGTTCAGGCGCCGATCTGGTTCGAGCCGCAGCGCCGGCAGAAGCGCGCGGTGGCGGAGAGCGGCAACCCGCAGTTCACGCACGCCTGGACGCCGGTCTCGGGTCGGTTGAGGACGTCGCGACTCGACTGGGCCCAGACGGCATCGGCACCGCGGACGGGAGCGGGCTGGATGGGTGCCGGCCACTGCGGGCCGGCGGTCGGGACCGCCGGGCGCGGCGGCCAGGCCGGGGTCGCGGCGGGCCACTCAGGAGCGGGCGTGGCGGCCGCGCCGCGCCGGCCGGCTGCCTTCCCGATGGGTGCGGCAGGTGCGGGGGTGCCGTTCGCGCCGAGTGGGGTCGCAGCCGTGGAATCCGGCGCGACGATCCGCCAGACGGGCGTCTCGACACGATCGTCGCGGTGCGCCGTCTCCACGGCATCGGTGGAGTTCGGCGGGGCGAGGATCTCGGGCTCCATCCGGGTCGCCTCCGCGGCGACCGCCGTGTCGGGCTCCGGCGCGGGCTCCGGTGTCGCGTCCGCAGCGGGTCCCGGTGACGCGAAGGCAGCGACCGGCTCGGCCACGCTCTCCGGCGCCGCGAACGGCGGGGTCACATCCACCGCCGGTGCGGGAGTCGCCGGTGCGGGGGTCGCCGGTGCGGGACGGAAGCGGGCGAGCAGGTCGAGCGTTCGGGCCGCCGCACTCGCGGCCTCGCGCCCCACCTGGTCGGTCTCGACGGCACGTGTCGATGCGGCCTCCGTGTGTGGTTCGGCGACGGGGAGGCCGGTCGGCGAGTCCACGCCACGTTCGGCCCAGCCAGGTTCGCCGCGGAAGTCCGCGGTGGGCCACGAAGCTCCCGGGCCTCCCGCCACGATCTCGGCGCTGGCCGCGATCGGTTCGGCGTGCCCATTGCCGTTCGCGGCTGCGGCGCCCTCGGTGTCGACTGCGCTGAGCGTTCGGAACGGCGCATCGAGGATCTCACGACCGAGGCGGGGCGCACATGTCAGGCACGTGCCCTCGACGGCGTTCCAGCAGTTCCCGCAGGTGTACTGCCGACACGACATGCAGAAGTTGAACGTCTTGTGGAAGGCGTCGAGCTGTTGGCTCGAGGCCAACCGGTCGACGTCGTTGCGGGCATCCGCCATCGCCTCGCCGAAGGACGTCTCGTCGCTGAGGACGTAATTCCGAAGGCCCTTCGTGAGGGTCCGGACCCTCACCAGGCGGCGGGCTCGCGGCGCTGCTGCCTCGAACGTGTAGCGGGTGCCACAGCGTTCGCAGAAGGACTCGGTGAGGATCTCGGCCATCAGGCCCCCGGGGCAAGCACGCCTGGTCAGTGTCCGTCTCGGCCGGGCTGCCGAACGGGAGCGCGAGTATACGCCACGGATTCCCGGCCGCCCCGTGTCGCTCGTACCGTCCGGATCGCCCGAAGGTCCCGGTGGCGACCGCGCCGTCCGCCCCGCCGGTGGACATGCCGGCGGACGTGCCGCCCTGGCGCTGGACGTGCCGCCCTGGCGCTGGACGTGCCGGCGGAACCGCCATGAAGCCTCTGCTAGACTCCGGGCGCCTCATGCGACCACTCGCCGCGATCGAGCGACTCATCGAACGTCTCGTCGAGCGGCCATCCGGCCGTCTCTTCCGGGCGCATCTCGAGCCGGTCCGGATCGAGCGCCGGATCGAGCGGGCGATGGAGCTCGAACGCCGATCCAACGGCGAGCGGATGATCGTGCCCGACCGGTTCGCGGTCCGCCTCCACCCATCCGACGTCGCGGAGCTCGGTCAGATCTCCGGCTCGCTCGCCGAGCGCCTCTCCGGCGAGGTGCTCGACTTCGCGCGGAGTCATCGGTACCTCGTCGCCGCCCGGCCGCAGGTGGAGATCGTCGCCGACGCAGCCATCGCCGAAGGCGAGATCGCGGTGACGGCCCGCTTCTCCGAGGCCTCGCCGGATCGATCGGATCCAGTACATTCGAGTCCGTTCGCGGGGGGCGGGCACCCTGGTGGCCGACCGACGATCGAGCACACCGCAGTCTTCGCGGCGGTGCGTCCCGCACCCTCGTCGGCGGTGCTCAACGTCCGACGCGCGGACGGCTCGACCGCCGAGGTCGCGCTCGACGGGCGCCCCGTGACCGTCGGCCGTGGCGAGGACAACGACGTCGTGCTCGCGGACCCGGCGGTATCGCGACACCATGCGCGCTTCCACAGCCGGCAGGGCACGATCGTGCTCACCGATCTCGAAAGCCGGAACGGCACGTTCGTCAACGACGTCGCGATCGCGGAGGCGATCCTCGGGCCGGGCGATCGCGTCCGGTTCGGCGGCGCAACGTTCGTCGTGGATCGACCTGCCGGACCCGCCCCCGACGACGACCACCGCCCGGGCTGAACGATGGACCCCACGCTCGCCGCGCTGTGGATCCTCCGCCTCCTCTTCCTCGGTCTCATCTACCTCTTCCTGTTCGGCGTGGTCCGGGTCCTCATCCGCGACCTGCGAGCCGCGAGTCGAGAGCGGGTCACGGAACTCGGCCGGCTCGTCGTGACGACGTCGCCGGCCGGCGACCCGGCGACGGGCTCCGTGTTCACCTTGGACGCGCTCACGACGATCGGCCGGGACGTGAACAATGCGGTGGTCCTCGGCGACCCATTCGCCTCTGCGGAACATTGTGTCCTCACGTACCGCGGTCGGGGCTGGTACGTCGAGGACCTGGCGAGCACGAACGGGACGTACGTGAACGGTGAGCTCGTGGAGGGGACCTCGCCGCTCGGCTTCGGCGACGAGCTCCAGGTGGGCGAGATCCGCCTTCGACTCGAGCGAGGGCGACGCCGATGATCGGCTCGCGGAGCGTGGGTCGGCGGTCCCTGCTGTCGCGGATCCGGCCTCGCTCGAGGCGCCGGGAGTCGGCCCTCCTCGGGGTGGTCGCGGTGAGCCTCGTCGTGGGGAGCGTGTCGCTCGGGGCGACCGAGCGGATCGCCGGCGGTCATCCGATCGCCTTCGTGGCTGCCGACCCGCGTGCGCTCGCCGTCTACCTCGGCCTCCTGGCGGCCGTCCACCTCGCCCAGATCCTCGCCGGCCGGCGGACGGACCAGATCCTGCTGCCGGCCGTCGGACTCCTCGGCGGCATCGGCCTCCTCCTCATGGAGCGATTGCCGCAGGGCCTCGTCAGCCAGACCTTCTTCGGCGTGACCCTCGGCCTGGGCCAGGTCCAGCTCGTGTGGCTGACGCTCGCCCTCCTCGTCATCGGCACGCTCGCCGTCGTGGTCCGGTCCGACGCCTGGCTGCGCCTGTACAAGTACACATGGGCCGCCGCGGGCATCGTCCTCCTCGCCCTCACGGCCGCCTTCGGGGTGGACGTCAACGGCGAACGACTCGCCCTTCGGATCGGCCCATTGAGCGGTCAGCCGTCGGAGCTGCTCAAGGTGATCCTCGTCGTGTTCCTCGCCGGGTACCTCTCCGAGAACCGGCCGCTCCTCGTCGAGCGAGACACCCGGTTCGGACCGCTCCGGTTCCCACCGCTGCCGTATCTCGCGCCGATGCTCGCGATGCTCGCGATTGCCGTCGGGATCGTGGTCATCGAGCGGGACCTCGGTGCGGCCCTCCTGTTCTTCACGGTCTTCCTCGTCCTCCTCTACATCGCGACCGGCCGGCTGAGCGCCGTGGCGGTCGGCCTCCCGCTCTTCCTTGCCGGCGCAGCCGTCCTGTACCGGCTCATTCCGACGGTCCAGACGCGGGTCGACATCTGGCTCGATCCCTTCGCCGATCCGACCGGTGCCGGCTACCAGATCGTCCAGGCGCTCCACGCGTTCGCGCGCGGCGGGATCGTGGGGACCGGTCTGGGGGCCGGGCTGCCGGCCGTCGGCGGCCAGCTCCCCATACCCGCCGTCGAGACGGACTTTCCGCTCGCCGCCCTCGGCGAGGAGCTCGGACTCGCCGGAGTCCTCGCCATCCTCGGCGTCTACTTCGTCGTCATCGAACGGGGACTGCGGATCGCCGCGGCTGCGGCCGACGAGTTCCGGGCGATCCTCGCCGCCGGCCTCTCGCTCGTCATCGGCGTCCAGGCATTCATCATCGCGGCCGGGAATCTCAAGCTCATCCCGCTCACCGGGATCACCCTGCCATTCATCAGCTATGGGGGCTCGTCGCTGCTCGCGAACGCCATCGTCATCGGCCTCCTTCTCGCGATCTCCGACCGCGGCGTCGAACTGCCCCCACCACCGGGGGCGACCCGCCCGTCGCGGCTCGGACGACTGCACCGGACGATCGGCCGCGGGGCGGCAGCGGGGAGGGTCCGGTGAGCGCACCCGGCGGGGCGCCCCGTCCGGTCGACCGGAACATCGGTCGGGTGGGTCTCGCGCTCGCCGTCGCATTCGCCGCCCTGGCCGCCGGGGCCGGCTACTGGGGTGTCGTCCGCTCCGCGGACCTCTCGACGGCCGCCGACGACGCCGGCGTCATCGCCGCCGCCCGGGCCACGCCGCGCGGGCTGATCCTGGACCGTCACGGGACCGTCCTCGCCTCGAACCGCAAGGATGCGAACGGCGTCCCCTATCGGGTGTATCGCGACCGCTCGATGAGTCCGGTCATCGGGTACGACTCGCGGTTCTACGGCCTGACGGGCCTCGAGCGGACCTACGACGGAGAGCTGTCCGGACTTCGCCGGCCGGATCCGCTCGCCGACGCCCTCGCGAAGTTCGGGTCGCGGCGCTACGACCCGCAGAATCTCAGCCTCTCGATCTCGCTCCCGCTCCAGCAGGCGGCGCTCCGCGGACTCGGCTCGGACCGTGGCGCGGTGGTCATGCTCGATCCGAGGACCGGCGACGTCCTCGCCCTCGCGTCGTCGCCGACGTTCGACGCGTCGGCGATCTCGAATCCGGCGACCGCGCGCACGGCGTGGGCATCCATCGGCGCCGATCCGGCCCAGCCGCTGCTTCCCCGAGCGACGCTCGGGACGTACGTCCCGGGATCGATCCTCAAGATCGTCACGATGATGGCCGGCGTCTCGTCCGGCGCGCTCAGCACCGCCACGACGTTCCCGCAACAACCCGCTGCGGAACGGACCGGTCTCCTCGTCGACGGGTATCGGGTCCGGGATGGCCACCATCTGTTCACCGGCTCACAGGTACTCGACCTGTACAGCGCGACCGAGGTCTCGTGCAACATCTACTTCGCCCTGGCGGGGCTCAGGACGGGCGGGGCGGCGTTCGACGCGACCGCGCGGCGACTCGGCTTCTACGCGCCCATCCCGTTCGACCTTCCGACCGCGACGAGTCAGCTGACGAACGGCGGCGGGCCCCTTCCGGGTGGGTTCAAGGACGACGTCGAGCTCGCGAACGCGGCCTACGGGCAGGCCGAGACGCTCGTCACGCCGCTGCAGATGGCGCTCGTCGCGGCGACCGTGGCGAACGGCGGGGTGCTCATGAAGCCACGCCTCGTGACGGCGTTCACGGGGTCGACCGGCACCCGGACGGTCGCTCCCGAGTCGCTCGGGACGGTCATCGATCCGGCGGCCGACGCGGTCGTCCGGCAGGCGATGGAACTGGCCGTCGAGAGCCCCTGGGGCCGGATCTTCACCGCCGGAGCTGCCGTGCCCGGGATTCCGACGGCCGGCAAGACCGGCACGGCGCAGCTCGGCGGCACCGGCGAGCCGCACAGCTGGTTCATCGGCTTCGCGCCGGCGGACGCGCCGCGGATCGCGATCGCGGTCCTCGTCGAGAACGGCGGCGCGGGCGGCGATCGCGCGGCGCCCCTCGCCGGCCAGCTCCTCGCCCGCTACTTCGCGACGGAGGCGACCCAGTGAGCGGACCTGCGCCGCCGGAGCGTCGTCCGTGGATCGAACGGATCGGCCTGGCCGCCATCGCTCTCGTGTTCGCCGGACTCTTCGGGACGGTCGCCGTGGGGTCCTGGTCGGGAGGGGATGCGTTCCTCGCGGCGATGGGCGCGATCGGGTGCCTCATGACGGTGTGGGTCGGGATCGTCACCCTCGTCCGAGGCTGAGCGGCGTCAGGCGCGCCCTGGCACTACTCGCCGCCGAGGAGGCGCCAGACGCGGAGGACCTCCGCCACCGACCAGGCCTGGGCCGGACAGCCGCGGGGTCGATGCGGTGGATCGCCGTCGAACAGCTCGGAGATCGAGCCGAGGCCCGCGTCCGAGAGGTGCGCCTCGAACGGCCGGAGTATGGACAGCGCCGCCGTTCGATCGCCGCTGACGCGGTCGACCGCCTCGGCGTAGGCGCCGCTGAGCCAGGGCCAGGCGGGACCCTGGTGATACGCACGGTCGCGGGCGCCGGGGTCGCCCTCGTATCGGCCGTGGTAGGCGGGATCCGTCGGGGCCAGCGTCCGGACGCCGTACGACGTGAGGAGCGACCGGCCCACCGCCTCGAGCGTCACGCGCGCCGGGCCGTGATCGAGGAGCGGGAAGGGGAGTGACAGGGCGAGGATCTGATTCGGACGGAGCGCGAGATCGTCGCCGTCGGGACCGTCGACGACGTCCGCGAGGTGACCGAGCTCCGGGCGCCAGAAGCGCTGGCGAAAGCTCTTCGCGACCTGCTCGGCGAGCGTCATGCAGGACGTCCCGGGCCCGCTTTCGCCGCGAGCGAGGAGCCACGGCCCGACGGTGCACAGCGCGTTGTACCAGAGGGCGTTGATCTCGACCGGCTTGCCGATCCGCGGCGTCACCACGCGATCGCCGTCTCGCGCGTCCATCCACGTCAGCTGGAGCCCCGGCTCGCCCGCCTGCAGGAGACCGTCCTGGGCGTCGACGCCGATGCCGTGTCGGGTTCCCGAGATATGGGCGTCGATGATGCCCCGGACGACCGCGAGGAGCTCGTCGACGAGGGCGTCGTCTCCGGTCGCCTCCACATGCGAACGGAGCGCCTGGATGTACCAGAGGGCGGCGTCGACGGTGTTGTACTCGGGCGTGGCGGCCGCCGACGACGGGAAGTCGTTGGGCAGGAGTCCGTCGACGATCCACTGGCCGAAGGCGCGGAGGATCGTGGCGCCCACCTCAGGGCGGCCGGTCGCGAGGGTGAGGCCGGGCAGGGCGATCATCGTGTCGCGGCCCCAGTCGTTGAACCACGGGTAGCCGGCGATGACCGACCGACCCGGCTCGGGCTCGCCGGAGGGACCGGGCGGCACCACGCGGGCCACGACGAACTGGTCGGCCGCGAGGACGAGCTGGCGGACGAATGGCGAGGCCCGCTCCGTCCCGGCGAGGTGGACGAGCTCGGCGCTCCGGGCGCGCGCCGCCGCGAGGGCCGCCTCACCGTCCAGCTCGGGCGCCTCGTCGGTCGAGAGGACGAGCGTCCACGAGCCACCGGGCTCGAGCCGCGTGCGATGGGCGCCGGCGAGGAACAGGTCGGCGAGGTCGTCGAGGCCCCGCGCGGTCTCCTCGCGATGGCGGAAGTCCCACCACCAGCCGCCGGTCGGATCGACGTCGCCCGGGTCGGCGAGGATGCGGAGCGGCGTGCCGGCTGCTCCCCAGCGGACGAGCAGCCCGTGAGGGACGGCGGCGATCGAGGGTCCGGGGTCGTCGGGCGCCGCCCGGAGGAGGGCGTGGAAGTCGCGGTCGGTCACGAGGCAGCCGACCGAGAGGTCGATCGGCCGGGCGCCCCGCGCGTGGCGGTACCGGATGTACGTCGTGTTCGAGCCGTGCGCCATCCACACGCGCCGTTCGAAGAGTGCGTCCTCGATGGCGT
The DNA here is from genome assembly GCA_015478725.1 of Chloroflexota bacterium. Lineage (NCBI taxonomy): Bacteria > Bacillati > Chloroflexota > Chloroflexota bacterium. The sequence goes on from JADMIG010000001.1 coordinate 228,235, forward strand.
AGGTCCAGACCGGGATCGTCCCATCGAGGGCGAACGACTCCGCGTGGACGTGGCCCCCACCGCCGATCGTGCCGTCGCCGAACTCGTGGCTGTGGAGGTCGACGACGGTCCCACCCACTGTTACCCGTTCGACGAGGCCCGCGACGAGCACCCGCCGGCCGACCGGAGGCTGGGTGGCGGCGACGAGCCAGCCGTGGTACCGGCGCGTCGCGATCCCGGCAAGGGTGCCGGACGCCGAGCCACCGAGACCGTTCGTGACGAGCCATTCGCGGCGCAGCCCGTCGTCGAGCTCGGCCGCGATCGCTCGTCCGAAGGCGACGAGCGGTGGCGGAGTCGGGGTCGGGGCGGCTTTCATCGGGAGGCCGTCAGCGGCCTGTCGCGCTGCCGGACGCCCGGTCCGTCATGTCGTCCGACGTCGTCATCGAGCGCGTGCTCGTCTGCTCGAGGAGCTTCGCGACGAGGGAGGTCCAGCCGGTCTGGTGGCTCGCTCCGAGACCGGCCCCGGTGTCGCCGTTGAAGTACTCGAAGAAGAGGGGCAGGTCACCGAACGCCGGGTCCGTGGCGAGGTGCTCGTTCGCTCCGAGGGCGGGCCGCCGACCGTCGGGGCCCGGCAGGAACAGGCCCTCGAGTCGACGGGAGAGATCGTCGGCGACCTCGACGAGCGAACGCAGCCTCCCCGACCCGGTCGGATGCTCGACGGTGAACTCGGGACCGTAGTAGTGATGGAACCGCTGGAGCGCCTCGATGATGAGGTAGTTGATGGGGAACCAGATCGGGCCGCGCCAGTTCGAATTGCCGCCGAACGTGCCGGTCCTCGATTCAGCGGGCTCGTAATCGACGGTGCTCACCGTCCCGCCGAGGTCGAGGCGGAACGGATGGTCGCGGTGATAGCGGCTCAGGGACCGGACGCCGTGGTCCGAGAGGAACTCGTCCGGGTCGAGCATCCGGGCGAGGAGCCGCTTGAGGCGGTGGCCGTGGACGAGGGCGAGGAGGCGGCGCCGGCCGATGCCCGGCTCCTCCCAGCTCGCGACGAGGCTCGCGAGCTCCGGTCGGTTGGCGAGGAACCAGCGCATCCGTCGCCGGAATCCGGGCAGCCGGTCAAGGATGTCGGCGTCGAGTGTCTCCACCGCGAGCATCGGCATGAGCCCGACGAGCGACCGGATGCGGAGCGGGATGACCGGCCCGCTGTCGAGGTGGAGGACGTCGTAGAAGAACTCGTCCGAGTCGTCCCACAGGGGGATGCGCTCGCCGTCGGGAAGGCCGACGCCGTTGAGCGCACCGGCGATGTAGAGGAAATGCTCGAAGAACTTCGTCGCGATGTCCTCGTACACCGGATCCTCGCGGGCGAGCTCGAGGGCGATGGCGAGCATGGACAGTGAGTACATCCCCATCCACGCGGTGCCGTCCGCCTGGCCGAGGTGGCCGGGGACCGGCAGTGGCGCGCTCCGGTCGAAGACGCCGACGTTGTCGAGGCCGAGGAAGCCGCCCTGGAAGACGTTGTTGCCGTCCACGTCCTTGCGGTTCACCCACCACGTGAAGTTGAGCAGGAGCTTGTGGAAGATCCGCTCCAGGAAGTCCCGGTCGCGGCGGCCGGAGACTCGGGCGTCGATCTGGTACACCCGCCGGGCTGCCCACGCGTGGACCGGCGGATTGACATCCGAGAACGCCCACTCGTACGCCGGGAGCTGGCCGTTCGGGTGCATGTACCACTCGCGGGTGAGGTGAAGGAGCTGCTCCTTCGCCGCTTCCGGGTCGATCTGGGCGAGTGGGATGGCGTGGAAGGCGAGATCCCAGGCGGCGAACCAGGGGTACTCCCAGGTGTCGGGCATCGAGAGGACGTCGGCGGTGTTGAGCTCCCGCCAGTCGCGGTTCCGGCCGCGTCGCCGCTCCGGCGGCGGAGCCGGCTGTCCCGGGTCGCCGTCGAGCCAGCGGCCGACATCGTAGTGGTACCACTGCTTCGACCAGAGGAGGCCGGCGAAGGCCTGGCGCTGCACCTGCCGCTCGTCGGCCGTCATGGCCGACCCGCCGAGCGGGGCGTAGAACGCGTCCGCCTCACGCCGCCGGAGGTCGAGGAGCCGGTCGATCCCGGCGAATGGGTCCGCCTCCGCATCGTCCGGCTCGGACCCCGCGCCGGCCGGGCCCGACTCGCCGATGGCTGGCGTCCCGGCCGATCGATCCATCCGCAGGCGGAGTCGGACGCGGGCGGATCCGCCGGCCGGCAGCTCGAGCCGGTGGTGGACGGCGGCCTTCGAGCCGATGCCGTCCGGGCTCACCCGGTCGAGCCGATCGAGGACGACCGCCTCGCCGATCCCGTCCTTGACGTACGGGTCGGGATTCGGTGCGCCGAACAGTCGCTCGGCATTCGTCTCGTTCTCCGTGAAGAGCAGGGCCGGCTCGCCGTCCGCGTCGAGCCGGAACCGGCCGAGCGCCGGGTGCTCGCCGACGATCCGCCGTCCGCCGCCGACGGTGCCGCCGTCGCGGAGGCGCGGTCGCGTGTGATGCGACCCCCACGACCAGGTGTTGCGGAACCACAGTGTCGGGAGGAGGTGGAGCGTGGCCGGCTCGGGTCCGCGGTTCGTGGCGACGATCGCGATCACGATGTCCTCGGGGCCGGCCTTCGCATATTCGACCTCGAGGTCGAACCAGCGACCGTCGTCGAAGATCCCCGTGTCAAGCACCTCGTACTCGGGGTCGGCCTTCGTCCGCCGTCCGTTCTCCGCGACGAGGTCGTCGTACGGGAACGCCCGCTGCGGATACGCGTAGCGGGCCCGCAGAAAGCTGCTCGTCGGCGTCGCGTCGAGGTACCAGTACAGCTCCTTGACATCCTCGCCGTGGTTCCCCTCGGGGCCGCTGAGACCGAACAGGCGCTCCTTGAGGATCGAGTCGACGCCGTTCCATACGGCGAGGGCGAAGCACAGCCGCTGCCGGTCGTCGCAGATTCCGAAGATCCCGTCCTCGCCCCAGCGGTACGCCCGCGAGCGGGCGTGATCGTGGGGAAGGTACGTCCAGGCGGAACCATCCGCCGAGTAGTCCTCGCGCACGGTGCCCCACTGGCGTTCGGACAGATATGGGCCCCAGCGGCGCCACGGCGTGGCCGGGTCCGCCGCCGCGGCGAGGCGGTCGCGTTCCGCCGACCGAACGTCGGACCGATCGTCGTCTCGTCGCCCGGTCGCCATCGCTGCGTACGGTACGCCGACCGGGGCCGATGGGCGTCGGCGGCCTCCGCTGGCTGGCGGGTCGGCGTCACGCCCGCGAACCATCCGCCGTCCCCGGTCGTACTATCCCCTGACACGCGGCGGGAGACCGCCCATCCGACAAGCGTGGCTCCGATCCGGATCGGGGGACGCGCCACCGCGAGGAGCCCGATGTCGAGCATCCAGGAGTCCGGCGAGAAGGTCGTCGCCAACGTCGAGCGGGTCATTGTCGGCAAGCACCACGAGGTCCGCCTCGCCCTCGTCGCGCTGCTCTGCCGCGGTCACCTGCTCATCGAGGACGTTCCCGGGACCGGCAAGACGATGCTCGCAAAGGCGATCGCCCGGAGTCTCGGCTGCACGTTCCGGCGTATCCAGTTCACGCCCGACCTCCTCCCGTCGGACGTGACCGGTCTCTCGATCTACAACCAGAAGACCCAGGAATTCGAGTTCCGGCCGGGACCGATCATGGCCCAGGTGGTCCTCGCGGACGAGATCAACCGGGCGACGCCGAAGACCCAGTCGAGCCTCCTCGAATGCATGGAGGAGCGCCAGGCGACGATCGACGGGACGACGTACCAGATGCCCGATCCGTTCCTCGTCATCGCGACCCAGAACCCGATCGAATATGAGGGCACCTTCGCCCTCCCCGAAGCCCAGCTCGACCGGTTCCTGCTCCGCATCCGGATGGGCTATCCGCAGCCGATCGAGGAGATCGTCATCCTCGACGAGCAGAAGCGGTCCCATCCGCTCGAGGAGCTCGCGGTCGTGTGCGAGGCCGACGAGCTGCGGGACCTGCAGACGGCGGTGCGCGAGATCTACGTCGACTCGTCCCTGAGCGAATACATCGTCCGCCTCGTCAACGGGACGCGGACGCATCCCGACGTCTATCTCGGCGCGTCGCCGCGCGGCTCACTCGCCCTCTACCGGGCCGGCCAGGCGCTCGCCGCGCTGCTCGGCCGGGACTATGTGATCCCGGACGACGTGAAGAGCCTCGCCGAACCCGCCCTCGCCCACCGCCTCATCATCAGGACGAGCTCGTCGATCCACGACATCCAGCCCGGTCACGTCATCCGGGAGCTGCTCGACTCGACGCCGGTGGAGGGGATCCGGCCGCAGGGTCGCGGCGGCGGCCCCCGCGACGTGTCCGCGGCGGCGGGCGCGTGATCGGTCGGCCGTGATCCGCCGGCTCCAGGCGGTCGTGGCGGCCGTCCTCCTCGTCGTCGCCGCCTTCGCGACCGGGCTGCCGTTCCTCTTCTTCGTCCTCTACCTCGGGCTCATCGTGGTCGGCGGGAGCTACATCCTCACCCGGCTCGGCCTCGCCGATCTCGAGGCGGGCTACGCCGTGAACCAGCTGAGCGGCCGGGTCGGCGACACGCTCCGCCTCACGTACACCCTGCGCAACGTGGGCCGGCTCCCGAAGCCGTGGCTGGAGGTCCACAACCCCACTGACCTGACCGGCGGGCTCACCGGTCGGGCTCTCGCCCTCGGGGCACGGGCGGAGCGCTCGTGGGTCGCGAAGACCCAGCTGACGCGACGCGGCCACTTCCGGATCGAGCCGCTCCAGATCCGGACCGGCGACCCGTTCGGCCTGTTCGAGGCGTCCGCGGTCGTGGGTGCCGGGCTTACCCTCATCGTCTACCCGCGGATCGAGCGACTGCCGCTGTGGCGACTCCCGGCGGCGAACATCGAGGGGAGCCACGCCGCGCCCGAGCGAACACTCCAGACGACGCCGCTCGCGACGACGGTCCGGCCGTATGCACCGGGCGACTCGATGAACCGCATCCACTGGCGCTCGACCGCCCGCCATGGCGAGATCCAGGTCAAGGAGTTCGACCTCGAGCAGACCTCCGACGCGTGGATCTTCCTCGACCTCGACCGCCGGGTCCAGGCGGGAGCGGGGGACGACTCGACGGTGGAGGTCGGCGTCCGCGCGGCCGCCTCGATCGCCGACCGGGCCCTGCTCGAGAATCGAGCGGTCGGATTGACCGTCGCCGGTCATCGGACCACCGTCCTGCCGGCGGATCGTGGCGGCCGGCAGCACCTCAAGATCATGCAGCTCCTCGCCGCCGTGGAGGCCGACGGAACGACCCCGCTCGCGGAGACGCTCGTCATCGGTCTCGCCCGACTGCGGCGCGGGATGACGGCGGTCATCGTCACGGCCTCGCGGGATCGGACGTGGGTCCGGGCTCTCGGTGCTCTGCGGACGCGTGGCGTCGCCTGCGTGGTCGTCGCGCTCGACGGACCGAGCTTCGAGGTGGCACCGGGCGCGGTCGGCGACGCCGGACCGACATCGGAGGGGGTCGCGGCGCAGGAGCGTCGAGCCCTCCGCCATGCGCTCGCGGAGTACGAGATCCCGACCCACGCCGTCCTTCGCGGTCGGACCCTCGCGGAGGCCCTCTCCGGATGAGCGGACCGATCGAGCGCAGAACCGCCGCCCGTCGACCGCCGCTCGGACCGGCGGAGGGGTGGACGACGATCGCCCTCCTCGTCGCGCTCGTCCTGCCCGTCGCCTGGTCGATCGCGGATGCCCGCTGGGTCCTCGGTCGCGGCGAGCTCACCTCGTTCCTTCCGCTCGCGGCCGTCGGCGGAGTGGGGTGGGGCATCCTCGGCGCGAAGGTCGGCTGGGGCCGCTGGACGACGCACCTCCTCGGCGCCGTCGTCGCCGCCCTCGTGCTGCCGATCGTCATCGGTCCGCTCATCGACCCGACGTCGAGCGGGCTCGCCGCGTCGTACGTGGCGACGGCCTCCTCCGCGATCGAGGCGATCCTCGACCTCACCGTCCGCGACCGGACGGTGACCCAGGAATACGGCCACTTCCTCCTCGTCCTCGGGATCCTCGTCTGGGGAACCTCCCAGTTCGCGGGCTACGCGGCGCTCGGCCATCGCCGCCCGCTCGGGGCGATCTTCGTCAGCGGACTCGTGCTCCTCGCGAACATTGCCCTCACGAAGGATCTCGCCGGGCACCAGCTGTGGTTCCTTGTCATGTTCAGCGCGGCCGCACTCCTCCTCCTCGTCCGGCTCCACGCGGAAGAGGCGCGGGCCGCCTGGCTCCGGCGGCGAATCGGGGATCCGCGGCAGGTCTCGAGCCTCTACCTCCGGGGTGGCAGCATCTTCGTCGGCGTCGCGATCGCCGGCTCGTTGGTTCTCACGACGACGGCCGCATCGGCACCGCTCGGGACCGCCTTCTCCGGGCTCGACGATCGGCTCGTGGAGGTGGGTCAGGCGTTCCAGCGGTACCTCCCGTTCGGCGGTCCGGGGACCCGTCTCTCGGGCGTCTCCTTCGGACCCACGGCGAGCATCACCGGGCTGTGGGTGACCGACACGGCGCCGGCCCTCCAGATCACCGTCCCTGCCGGGGACACGACGCCGTACTACTGGCGGGCATACGCGTACGACCGGTTCGTCGAGAACGGCTGGTCGATCTCGTCGAACACCCGGCAGGCCCGGGCGCCCGGATCGCCGATCCTCGGGGGGACCGGCGATGCCGTCGCTGTGCCGACGCTCCGCCACGAGCTGCGCTTCACCGTCACGAACGTTGCCTTCGCCGGGACGCAGATCTTCTCGCCCGACGCACCCGCCACCGTGAACGTGCCGACCGAGCTCACGGTCATCGGCGCGGACCGCTACTTCGCCGGGCTCGACGCGACCTCCGGCTGGAGCTCCTACACGGCGACGGCGCTCGTGCCGACCACCGCCACCGGAGGCTTCACGGCGAACCGGCTCCGGGCGGCCTCGACGGACTATCCGGCGGACATCGCGTCGACCTATCTCGACGTGCCGGCCGGCACGATCGGCTCGTATGGCCAGCAGCTGCTCGCCCAGATCCGCTCCGTCGCGCTCCGGATGAACGGCCATGCGCGAGGCGGCGACCCCTCGACCTGGGCGCTCGATCCGTACGACCTCGCGGCAGCCGCGGTCGCCGTCCTGCGGTCGAGCGAGTTCAGCTACTCGACGGACGTCACCGATCTCGCGACACCATGCAGCCAGCTCAGTACCGTCGAGTGCTTCGCTGAATACCGCCGCGGCTATTGCCAGTACTACGCGACGACGATGGCGATCCTCCTCCGTGCGGCGGGCGTCCCGACCCGCTTCGTGCAGGGCTGGCTGCCGGGCACACGGGATCCGTCCAGCGGGGTCGAGACGATCCTCCGCAGCAACTCGCACGCCTGGGTGGAGGTCTACTTCCCGGGCTACGGCTGGTTTCCGTTCGATCCGACGGGCAACGGCGACACGCAACCGGTGGCGCTCCCGGCCGGCCCGGTCGTGCCCACCGCGCCGCCGGCGACGCCGGGTCCGGCAGCGAGCGACGGAGCGCGCGGCCCGGATCGGACACCGAACCGCGGCGGGGCCGCCGGATCGTCGTCCGGCACGACGCCCGCAGCTCCATCGAGCGCCCCGTTCGTCGTCCTCGCCATGATCCTCCTTGTGGCCGTGGGCGGCCTCGCCTTCGCCGCCTACCGGCGCGGCCCGCGAGGCCCCACCCAGCCCGAATCCGCCTGGGCCGGGGTCGTGCGGCTGGCCGGGCGGTTCGGCTGGGCGCCACGGCCCACCGAGACGCCCTTCGAGTACGCGACCGCCCTCGGCGAGGCGCTCCCGGTCGCGCGGCCGGATCTCCAGCTCGTCGCCCGCGCCAAGGTGGAGGTCGCGTACGGACGGCGGACCCTCGATCCGGGGCGGCTCGCGGGCGTCCGGGCATCCGAGCGCCGGCTCCGGGTCGTGCTGCTCCGCCTCGTCCTCAGGCGCCGCGAACGGCGCGACCGGGGCGGGACCCGGGGTGCTCCGCCGACTCGCTGAGCGAGACCTCGTCCATACTTCGAACGACGCCGGCGACGACCGGAGCATGGGAGACGGATGGATCGGATTGAGACGACAGCAGAGTGGGCGGCCCTGAAGGGACACGCCGCGATCATGCGCGACGTCCATCTGCGCGAACTGTTCGCCGCCGATCCCGGGCGCGGCGAACGCCTCACGGCAGAGGCGGCGGGCCTGTTCGTCGACTACTCGAAGCACCGCCTCACGGACGAGACGCTCCGCCTTCTCCTTGCTCTCCCGGAACGCGCCGGTCTCCGTGCCCGGGTGGAGGCGATGTTCCGTGGCGAGCGGATCAACACGACCGAGGACCGGCCGGTCCTCCATGTCGCCCTCCGGGCGCCGGCCGGGACGTCAATCGTCGTCGACGGCCACGATGTGGTGCCCGACGTCCAGGCGGTCCTGACGAGGATGGCGACCTTCGCCGAGCGGGTCCGCTCCGGCGCCTGGACCGGGCACACCGACCGGCGGATCCGGGCCGTCGTCAACATCGGCATCGGTGGCTCGGATCTCGGCCCGGCGATGGCCCACGATGCGCTCCTGGCGTACGGCGATCGGGGGCTCACGGTCCGCTTCGTCTCGAACGTCGACGGGACGGACTTCTTCGAGGCGACCCGCGATCTCGAGCCGGCCGAGACGCTCTTCGTCGTCTGCAGCAAGACGTTCACCACGCTCGAGACCCTCACGAACGCCCGCGCCGCCCGGGACTGGGTGCTCGCCGGCCTCGGCGGCGATGACGCGGCCGTGGCCCGCCATTTCGTCGCCGTATCGACGAACGCCGCGAAGGTCGCCGAGTTCGGCGTCGACCCGACGAACATGTTTGAGTTCTGGGACTGGGTCGGCGGTCGGTACAGCTACGACTCGGCGATCGGCCTGTCGCTCATGATCGCCATCGGCCCGCAGCGCTTCCGCGAGATGCTCGCCGGCTTCCACGCCATGGACGAGCATTTCCGGACGGCGCCGTTCGAGCGGAATCTGCCGGTCCTCCTCGGCCTCATCGGCCTCTGGTACAACGACTTCTTCGGTGCGGAGACGCAGGCGATCCTCCCCTACAGCCAGTACCTCGGACGGTTCCCGGCCTACCTCCAGCAGCTCGACATGGAGAGCGACGGCAAGTCCGTCGACGTCGAGGGCCGGGCGGTCGGCGTCCAGACCGGACCGATCGTGTGGGGCACGCCGGGAACGAACGGTCAGCATGCGTACTACCAGCTCATCCATCAGGGGACCCGGCTCATTCCGGCGGACTTCATCGGCTTCGTCCACGCGGCCGAGGAGGTCGGCGGCGCGACGGGGGGTCAGCAGGACCTGCTCATGGCCAACTTCTTCGCCCAGACGGAGGCGCTCGCATTCGGCCGGACGCGCGAGCAGGTCGAGGCGGAGGGCGTCCCCGAGGCGCAGGTGCCGCATCGCACGTTCGCCGGGAACCACCCGACGACGACGATCCTCGCCGACCGGCTCGACCCGCGAACGCTCGGAGCGCTCGTCGCCCTCTACGAGCACAAGGTCTTCACCCAGGGGACGATCTGGGGCATCGATTCGTTCGACCAGTGGGGCGTCGAGCTCGGCAAGTCGCTTGCCCTGCGGATCTCGCCCGAACTGACGTCAGCCGCCGCGCCGGCTCTCGCTCACGACACGTCGACGAACGCCCTCGTGCGACGCTACCGCCATGCCCGCGGCCGGGCGTAGGACGGTCAGAGGCGGCCGTTCGGCTCGCTGATCGGCTCGTTGGCCTGGCGCTCCGGCGCAGCCGCGGCGAGGTGGTCGGTGAGGTTGTGGGCTCGCAGGACGCCACGCCCGGCGCGGAGCTCGATCACGGTGAAGCCGCAGAGGGCGAACGGGAACGTCCAGAAGCGGTCGAGCGGCAGGTCGAGGAGCTCGAGCAGGATCACCTTGAAGATCCCGTCGTGGCCGACGAGGAGTGTCCACGGCCCATCGACGCCGGGAGCAGTGGCGTAGCCGGGGACGGGCGACGGCAAACCTGGCCGCGGATCGGCCGGCGCCACCGCTGACAGGCCATCGACCACGTCGACGAGCAGGGCCCGAACCCGGTCGACGGAGTCTGCCACGCGCTCGCCGCCCGGGGCGTTCGCCTCGAGCGGCGAGCGACGCCAGGCGTCGAGGAGGTCACCGTCGTTCGCCTCGATCTCGCTCCGCAGCCGCCCTTCCCATCTCCCCTGGCCGAGCTCGATGAGACGGCCGTCGGCGCGTCGCGGCCTGGTCGCGCCGGTCGCCCGACCGATCGCCTCGCCGACGAGCTCCGCGGTGCGGGCGGCGCGGACGAGCGGCGAGTGGACCACCTCGATCGGCGGCTGGGCCGGCACCGGGAGCGAGGACGGCCGGGGGATGGTCGCGAGCCGCTCTGCGGCGAGACGCGCCTGCTCCTCGCCGCGGGTCGAGAGTGGCGAATCCTGCCGACCCTGGAAGCGACCCTCCGTGATGTGGACGGACTCGCCGTGGCGGAGCAGGACGATGGTCGCGTCGAGACCGTCCGGGATGTCGAGCCGGCGGCCGTCCTCCGTCACCGGTCCGTGCCGAGACGGATAGACCACAGGTCGAGGACGCCGTCGCTCGCCCGGATGGAGGTGGCGACCGTGACCGGGATCTCATCGTCGAGGGCGAGGATCATGAGCGCGTCCTCGCGCGGGCCCGATCGGGCGAGATGCATCGAGCTGATATTGACGTCCGCGTCGCCGAGGATCAGGCCGATGCGCCCCACCGTCCCGGGACGGTCGCGATGGCGGGTCACGAGCATGGATGGCGCCGGCGCCATGTCGAGCCGGTAGCCGTTGAGTCGGCTGAATCGCGCCTCGCCGCCGGCCACCGTCCCGCCGACGGCGATCGGGCCGTCGCCACCCTCCCCGGAGACGGTGAGCTCGGCCGCGAAGGCCCCGGCGTCCGGTGTCTTTCGTTCGACGACGGTGATCCCGCGTGCCTTCGCAAGAGCGCCGGCGTTGACGAGATTGACCCGCTCGGTCGTGGTCGTCTCGAGGAGGCCGCGGAGGAGGGCGGCCGTGAGCGGCGAGGCGTCGTGCGTGGCGAGCTCGCCGGCGACGTCCAGGGTGAGGGTCTTCACGCCGATCCGGGCGAACTGGGCGAAGAACCGGCCGAGCACCTCGGCGAGCGGCAGGTAGGGCGCGATCGCCTGGGCCGTCTCCGGCGTGAGGAGCGGTGCGTTGACGGCGTACCGCGCGGACCGTCCGTCGAGGACGTCCACGATCTGAGCCGCGACCTCCTCGGCGACACGGACCTGGGCCTCCGCGGTCGAGGCGCCGAGGTGCGGCGTGAGGAGCGTGTTCGGCGCGTCGAGGAGCGGGGAGCGCGGGTTCGGCTCGAACGGCGGCTCGTGCTCGAAGACATCGATAGCGGCCCCGGCGAGCCGGCCGGCGCTGAGGGCCACGGCGACGGCCGCCTCGTCGACGACGCCGCCGCGGGCGACGTTGAGGAGGAGGGCCGTGGGCTTCATGAGGGCCAGTTCGCGCGCGCCGATGAGGTTCCGCGTGGTCCGCGTGAGCGGGACGTGGACGGTGACCGCGTCGGCTCGGCGGAGGAGCTCCTCGAGGGCGACGAGCTCGATGCCGCGGAGGGCGGCCTGCTCCGGGCTCACGTACGGGTCCTGACCGATGACCGTCATCTCCATCGCCCGGGCCCGATCGGCGATCGCATGGCCGATCTTTCCCAGCCCGACGATGCCGAGCGTCCTGCCGCGGAGCTCGACGCCGGTCAGCCGCCCCCGGGCCGCCTTCCATTCGCCCCGTCGCACGGCCGCGTCGCCGTCGGCGATGCGTCGGGCGAGGCCGTACAGGAGGGCGAGCGTGTGTTCGGCTGCCGCGATCGTGTTCCCCGTCGGCGCATTGACCACGACGATCCCGGCTCGAGTCGCCGCGTCGAGGTCGACGTTGTCGACGCCGACACCCGCTCGCCCGATCACGACGAGTCGATCGCCGGCACCGATGAGCGCCGCATCCACCTGGACCTGGCTTCGGACGACGAGGGCGTCGTAGTCGCCGACGATCGCGCTCAGCTCGTCCCGACTCAGGCCGAGCCGCTCGTCGACGTCATGGTGTGCGCGAAGGAGGGCGAGACCCTCCGCCGCCAGCGACTCGGCGACGAGGACCTTCACGCCGCGCCGATCCCCGCAGCCGTCCCGACGCCGATGCTCGCCAGGCCGGCTCGCTGCGCCGCCGCGAGTCCGGTCCCCGGAACGACGTCACGACCGAGGCTGACCAGCGCCTCCTCGATGACGCCGAGGCAGCCGAGGATCTCGTCGAGCGTCACGGTCCCGAGGTGTCCGATCCGGAAGACCTTGCCGCTGAGCGGTCCCTGACCGCCGGCGACGACGAGCTTCCGCCGCTTGAGCTCCCCGTTGAAGGTCTTCCAGTCGAGATCGGCAGGGAGGTGGGCGCACGTGACGGTCTGCGAGGCGTGGCGCTGGTCCGCGTACAGCTCGAAACCGAGCGCCTCCAGACCCGCCCGCGTCGCGGCCGCGCAGGCCGCGTGTCGGGCGAAGATGGCGGTCCTGCCCTCGGCCGCCATGAGGCCCATCGCGACGTCCAGCTGGAACATGACGCCGACGGCGGGCGTCCACGGCGTCTGGCCCGCGGCCTGGCTCTCGCGATGCCTCGCGAGATCGAGATAGAAGCGCGGCATGCGGGCGGTGGTGCCGGCCGCCCACGCCCGTGCCGACAGGCTCGCGAAGGCCATCCCGGGAGCGGCCATCCAGCTCTTCTGAGACCCCGACACGACGACGTCGAGTCCCCATTCATCCTGCTCGAACGGGACGGCCCCCACGCCGGAGACGCCGTCGACGAGGATGAGCGCATCCGGAGCGACGTCGCGGACGGCCGCCGCGAGTTCGGGGATCGGGTTCATGACGCCGGTGGAGGTCTCGTTGTGGGTGAGCAGGACGGCCTTCCACGGTCCGCCGGCGGCGAGTGCGGCTCGAACCGCGGCCGGTTCCGCCGCCTGACCCCACGGCACGTCGAGCTTCGTCACGGCCGCGCCGTACGTGGCGGCGATCTTCGCGAAGCGGTCCCCGAACGAGCCGATGCTCACCCCGAGCACGTGGTCGCCGGGCGACAGGGTGTTCACGATCGCCGCCTCGAGGCCGCCGGAGCCTGCGCAGCTGAGGATGGCGATGTCGTTTCGGGTGCCGAAGAACTCGCGGAGCCCGCTCGTGAGCCGCTCGAGCATGGCGGCGAACTCCGGGCCACGGTGGTTGATCATCTGGCGGGCGCCTGCCTCGCGCACGGCGGACGGCAGCGCCGTCGGACCGGGGATGCGGAGATTCGTCTCGAAACGGTTCACGGCAGCGACTCCCTGTGGTCCGGACGGCTCGATGAGGGTCGATCGTAGCGGTCTCGACACCGGACCCGCCACCAGCGAATATATGACGGCATATGCCGACCAGACGAACGACGATCCTCGCCGACGCGGACCTCCTCGAACGGATCGAGCGGGAGGCCCACCGTTCCCGAACGACGAAGACGGCCATCGTCATGGCCGCCCTCGAGGCCTGGCTCGACGAGCACGAGGCGCGACCCGAGCTCGGGTTCCTCGCCATCGGACGGAGTACGCACGGTCGCCTTTCGCTCGATGGCCGTTCCATCGTCCGCCGTGAGGTCGGCCGGTCGCGCCGGCAGGACCGGTAAGACCTGCCGATGGCCGTGATCCTCGACGGTTCGATCGTCGTCGCGGCGGCGGACACGGCGGATCTCAACCACGAGGCCGCGATCGGCTGGTTCGAGCGGGTCGATGAACCGCTGCTCGTGACGGCCTTCACGCTCACCGAGCTCGATCACCTGCTGCAGCGGGAGCTCGGCGTCGCCGCGACGCTCGCGGTCATCGACGCGGTCGTGGGCGGAGCCATCCGGCTCGTCCCGACCACCGCGGCCGATCTCGCCCGGGCGGCGGTCCTCCTCGCCGCGGCGGCTGAACACCGGCCGCGACTGACGGAGGCCGTCCTCGTCGCGACCGCAGAACGACTCGGCATCCGGCGGATCGGGACGTTCGATCGTCGGCCGATCGCCGTCTTCCGACCGCGCCACGTGCGGGCGTTCGACCTCGAGCCATAGACAGCGCGAGCCGGCCCGGACGGTACCCGCCAGGCGGTGGAATCTCAGGACGGGCTCAGGCGCGCTGGGGCAGAATACGGCCGATGAGCGACGACACCTCCCGGGCGGCCCCTCCGACGGACCGCCCCGGCTGGACGAGGCGGCGATTCCTCAAGGCGGGCGTGATCGCGACCGCCGGTATCGTCGGCGTTGGTGCGATCGTCGCCAGCCTGGGCAGCGACGGCGCGTCGACAGCGCCGGGTCCGGGATCGTCCGCCCTGCCGAGCGGCCAGACGGGCGCGCAGAACGCGGCCGCATCGGCGTCCGCAGCGGCGGCCGTGGCACGGCGCAGGCGGTACCGGTCGCGGCCCGATCTCAGCGCCGCGCCGATCGTCATCGGGACGCCAGCGTCCGGCGTCGCGAGCGGGGTCATCCTCATCAGCCCGAACAACGGCCTGCCTCCGGACGGTCTTCTGATCATGGACGATCTGGGCCGTCCGATCTGGATCCACCCGACCGGGCCCGGGAACCACGCCGTGAACCTCGCCGTGAGCCGGTACCTCGGGCAGCCGGTGCTGACGTGGTGGGAGGGCACGCTCAACGGCGGCAACGGGAGCGGCGAGTTCGTCGTCGCGGACAGCTCGTACCGGGAGCTGCTCCGTGTCGGTGCCGGAGGCGGCCACCGCGCCGACCTCCATGAGTTCCTCATCACGCCGGAGGGGACGACCCTCGCCTTCTGGGGCGGCCCGAACGCGCTCGACGTCACCCCAGGCGCGACGCCCGCGCCGTGGCAGCTGTGGGACGACGTCATCCAGGAGACGGACATCGCGTCGGGCAAGGTCCTCTTCGAGTGGCACACGCGGGACCACATCGCGGTAGAGGAATCGCGTCTCGACGAACCGACGACTGCGAACGCGGCCTACGACGCGGTCCACCTCAACTCGATCGACATCGACACGGACGGCAAGCTCCTCGTGTCCGCCAGGAACACCTCCACGGTCTACAAGATCGACCGCACGACGGGCGAGATCCTCTGGCGTCTCGGCGGCAGGAAGAGCGACTTCACATTCGGCGACGGCGCCACGTTCTCCTGGCAGCACGATGCCCGCCGTCAGGCCGACGGGAGCCTGACGATCTTCGACGACGGCACGGCGCCCGGGCACGGCAGGGCGATCGTCCTCGCCGTCGACGAGGCGGCCCGCAGCGCATCGCTCATCCGGGCGTTCGACCACCCCCACGGACTCGTCGTCCAGAGCCAGGGAAGCGTCCGCGTCCAGCCGAATGGCGACTACTTCGTCGGCTGGGGCAGCACGCCGTACCTCTCGGAGTTCGGTCGCGACGGGACGCTCCGCTTCGACGCCTCGTTCCCCGACTCGATCCAGTCGTATCGCAGCATCCGGTCGCCGTGGGTGGGCCGGCCGTCCGAGCCGCCCGCCATGGTCGTCGAGGCCGGGGCGGACGGAAGTCCGACCGCCTATGTGTCATGGAACGGCGCAACGGACGTCGCCCGCTGGGAGCTCCTGGGCGGCGACGATCGGGCCTCGCTCACCTCGATCGGATCCGCAGAGCGGGTGGACTTCGAGACGTCGATCCCGCTGACCGGTGGCAGGCGGTTCGTCCTCGCCCGGGCGCTCGACGCGACGGGCCGCGTCCTCGGGTCGTCCGCGCTCACCCCGACCGTTCGGAACCCGGCCGCGCCGAGTCCATCGGCGAGCTGATATTCACGGCACGAGGAGCAGGCGCTCGAGGGTCTCGCCGTACCATCGCTTGAAGCGTGAGCTGGTCCAGCCACGATCGACGACGAGCAGACGGTAGGTCTCCGGGCTGCCGACGGCATAGAGGATGTCGGCGGCCGTCTCGAGATCCAGGCCGGCCCGCAGGGCAGCCCCGCCGATCACGATCCGCAGCAGCTCCCGCTGGCCGACGAAACGCTGGGATTTCGCGCGATCCGACAGGGTCATGATCTCGGGATCGGCCGCTGCGGCGCCGCGGACCACCTCGTCGATGGCGGCCCGTCGCTCGAGGATCATCCGGCCGTTGTTGGCCAGGACCTGGAGACGGCGCCGGATATCGGGTTCCCCGCGCATCTCCCGCACCCAGGGCTGCTCGAGGATCGGCAGTGCGTCGTCGCTGCCGGCGATCGAGACGTCGACGAGCTCCGCCAGGAGCGAGCGCTTCGTTCCGAAGATCCCATACACGGTCTCGGTCGACACCCGCGCGCTCTGAGCGATCGCATCGATCGTGGTGGCGACATAGCCGCCGGCGATGAAGAGAGTCCGGGCCGCATCGAGTACAGCACGACGGGTAACCCGCGCCTGCTCCCGGCGACGTGGCGAGTCGTAGGCACGATGCACCTTGACAGGTTCTCCCATATCGATATAGTAGCACTGTATTGGATACAGTGACACAGTAGTCACGCGTCGTCTGGCGTCAAAGGGGTCCACAGATGTCCGTTGTGCAACTCGAGCATCCCATCCGCGACTTCGAGTCCTGGAAGGACGCGTTCGACCGCGATCCCGTCCGACGTGAGGAATCCGGGGTGCGCCGGTACCGGATCTTCCGACCCGTCGACGATCCCGAATACGTCGCGGTCGACCTCGAGTTCGAAGACCGGACGACGGCGGAGGCGTTCAAGCTCGCCCTTGAGGAGTTGTGGCGATCGCCGCACGCGACGTCGGTCCTGGGTGGAGCCCCACGAGTTCGCGTCGTCGAAGTCGTCGAGAGCAAGGCGTACTGAGCCCGACTCGCCACCAGCCATCGCCCGGCGGTCGATCGCGGCCACCCAACGGCTAAGCTGTCGCGATGGCCTCTCGAATCCCCGGCACCCGGTCGGACGACACCGCCGCCGCTCGGCCGGCGAGCCCACGATGAGCTCGGGGTGAACCGGGACCCGCTGGCGGCCGAGCGGCTGCTCGAAGACCTCAATGACGCCCAGCGCGAGGCGGTCCGCACCACGAGCGGACCGGTGGCGATCCTCGCCGGCGCCGGGACCGGCAAGACCCGGGTCATCAGCCGCCGAACCGCGTACGCGATCGCGACAGGCGTCGTGGCGCCCGCCGACATCCTCGTCGTCACGTTCACCGACAAGGCCGCGGGCGAGATGGCCGAACGGCTCGCGGCGCTCGGCCACCGATCGGTCACCGCCCGGACGTTCCACGCCCACGCCCTGCGTCAGCTCCGCCACTTCTGGCCGTCGCGCCACGACGGCGACCCGTTGCCCGCGATCCTCGAGTCGAAGTACCCCATCGTCGGGCGGCTCGCCCGGGCGCTCCCGGGCGGGTATCGCTTCACTCCGGCGAAGGACCTCATCGACGAGATCGAGTGGGCGAAGAGCCGCCGCATCGCCCCGCGGGCGTATCCGGTCGCGGCCGCGACCCGAGTTCCGCCGATCCCGGTCGAGCTCTTCGCTCGGCTGTACGCCGACTACGAGACGGCGAAGGAACGCGCCCGACGGGTCGACTTCGACGACATGCTCACCCTCACCATCGAGCTGCTGGAGACCGATGCGGAGGCGCTCTCGGTGGTCCAGTCGCGGAAGCGCTGGTTCAGTGTCGACGAATACCAGGACACGAGTCCGCTCCAGGAGCGGCTGCTCGAGCTGTGGACCGGCGAAAGGACCGACCTCTGCGTCGTCGGCGACGAGGACCAGACCATCTATACGTTCACCGGCGCGACGTCGGAGTTCCTCACCGGGTTCGCCGCCCGCCACCGCGATGCCCGGGTCATCGCCCTCACGGAGAACTACCGCAGCACGCCACAGGTCCTCGAGCTCGCCAACCGGCTCATCGCTCATCCCGGTCGCCAGAAGGTGCTCGTCCCGACCAGGCCTGCCGGACCGTCGCCGAGCATCCGCGGGTATCCGGACGCGGCGAGCGAACTTCAGGCAATCGTCGCAGAGATGAGCCGCCTCGTCGGCAGCGGGGTCGCCGCCGTCGAGATCGCCGTCCTCGTCCGGATGAACGCGCAGCTCGCACCGATCGAGCAGGAGCTCACGAAGGCGGGCATCTCCTATGCGGTGCGGGGCCAGCGGTTCTACGAGCGCCGCGACGTCCGCGATGCCATCGCCATCATCCGGCGTGGCAGCCTCACGGAGACGGGCCCGGCGCTCCTCGATGCGATCGTGGCCCGCTGGCACGACGAACTCGGATACGAGCCTGGCGTCGACCCGGACGGTCCGGAGGCCCGCGAACGAGGCGCGGCGTTCGCCGTGCTCGTCGCGATCATCGCCGAGGGTGCCGTCGCGGATGCCGGGCTCGACGCCGAGACGGTCCTGGCGGACCTCGCGGGTCGCGATGCGGCCGAGCGTGCCGGCCAGGGCGAGGGTGTGAACCTCGTCACGTACCACCGCGCGAAGGGGCTCGAATGGGACGCGGTCTTCCTGCCGATGCTGGAAGAGGGGAGCCTGCCGATCCACCACGCCTTCGACGACGAGGCCTCGCTCGACGAGGAGCGCCGCCTGCTGTACGTCGGGATCACTCGGGCCCGAGTCCACCTCGCCCTCTCATGGGCCGAGTCTCGAGCGGGCACGGCGGGTCGCGAGGCGCGCCGACGACCGAGCCGATTCCTCGCCGACCTCGCGCCGGCACGGTCAGCCCGGCCGCCGACCCGCCCCCGCGGTCGCGTGACGGTCCTGCCGGACGCGATGGCCCGACCGGTCGCGAAGACCGGCGATCCGCTCGCTGACGCGCTTCGCGCCTGGCGCCTCGAGCGTGCCCGAGCCGATGAAGTGCCGGCCTACGTCGTCGCGCATGACGCGACGCTGGCCGCGATCGCCGAGGCGCGCCCGGGATCGATCGCCGCGCTGCGGCGCGTCAAGGGGATGGGACCCGCGAAGCTCGACCGTTACGGCGCGGAGATCCTCGAGATCGTGGCGGGGGTTCCTGGCTGATCGGGGTGCCCCACGGGTGCGGCGGCCTGAGCGAGCGGTGATTCCCCACGGACCTTGGATAGCGCAGACCCGCCCGGCTGCTGCCGGATCCGATCGCCCGGCCGAGTACGTCGCGGCACGCCGATCCTGACAGAGGACCCCCAGGTGGGCGTTGGTCACCGACTCTCCACGTGGCGCTCGCAGACCTGAGCGTGGTTCGGGACGAGCGGGAGCGTGGACGCTGCCAGATACCCGGGTTATGGCGACCTGTCACGATCCGACTGACCAGTGCCCCCCTGATGGCCATCTGCCGGAACCTGGGACGGAGGGCTCGATCCGATGGGCAATCTCGTCACCGACCCGTCCCGAGCTACTCCTCGGCGTCGGCGCGCTGGGTACGGGCGAGCTTCCGCCGACTCTCGGTGTGCGCCTTCGCACCGTCGCCCATGCCGACCATCGGGTCACCGCCGGGTTGGGGGACCCGCTTCGGTCGGTCCGCTCGTCGCGCCCGGCGTTCCGCCATGTACTCGCCGATGCGGCGCTCGACCCCCTGGTCGGATGGGACGTAGTAGCGCCGGCCGACGAGCGCGTCGGGCAGGTACTGCTGCTCGATATCCGCTCCCTCGTAGTCGTGTGGGTAGCGGTAACCGGCCGCATCGCCGGTCTCGCGACGCTGGCGGTCCGTCGCTGCGCGGAGGTGCCGCGGGACCGGCTGGGATCCGTGCCGCAGCACGTCGTCCATCGCCGCCGCGTAGGCTCGACCGACCCGGTTGGATTTCGGCGACACAGCGAGCGTGATCGTCGCCTGGGCGAGCGCGTACTGCGCCTCCGGCAGCCCCACCCAGTCGAGCGCCGATGCGGCGGCGACCGCGACCGACAGCGCCCGGGGATCCGCGGTGCCGACGTCCTCCGAGGCGCTGATGATGAGCCGCCGGGCGATGAATCGCGGGTCCTCGCCAGCGGCGATCATCGAGGCGAGCCAGTAGAGCGCGGCGTCCGGGTCATTGCCGCGAAGGCTCTTGATGAATGCGCTCGCCGTGTCGTAATGGCCGTCGCCCGCCCGGTCGTAGGTGAGGACCCGCTGCTGTGCCGCCGCCTCGACGTCCTCGAGCCGCGGGGCGAGCCGACCGTCCGCGTCGCGGGCCTCTTCCGCATCGGCGAGCGCCACCGCGCCTTCGAGGATATTGAGGGCCGACCGTGCGTCGCCGCCGGCGATGTCGACGAGGTGGGCGAATGCATCCTCGGGAAGGGCCACGCCACCGGCCGGACCCAGGTCGCCCGCGAGTCCACGCTCGGCGTCGGACAGCGCTCGGCGGACGACGGTCGCGACATCCGCGTCGCTCAGCGGTTCCAGGCGCCAGACGCGCAGGCGGCTCAGGAGGGCGGAGTTCACCTCGAAGTACGGGTTCTCCGTCGTCGCCCCGATGAGGGTGACGGTGCCATCCTCGACGTGGGGCAGGAGCGCGTCCTGCTGCGCCTTGTTGAAGCGATGGATCTCATCGAGGAACAGGACGGTGCGGGTGCTGCCGAGCGTCAGTCGCTCCCGCGCGTTCGCCACGATCGAGCGGACGTCCGCGACGCCGCTCATCACCGCCGAGAGGGTCTCGAAGTCGGCGCCGACCGCGGTCGCGAGGAGACGGGCGAGGCTCGTCTTGCCCGTCCCGGGCGGACCCCACAGCAGGAGCGAGCCGAGATGACCGCGAGCCAGCGAGCGGCGGAGCGGGCCGCGCTCGCCGACGAGGTGCTCCTGGCCGACGAACTCGTCGAGATCCCGCGGGCGCATCCGGGCGGCGAGTGGTTGCCGCCCCGGCGGCGGAGCGAAGAGCGCCTCCGGGCGGGCGCCTCCGGCGGCGGTCGATCGGCGGGCCGGCATCGTCGGATGGTACCGCCGCCGTGCCCGCGGGAGGATCAGAGACGGACGACCCCGGCCACGTCGATGAGGATGAAGAGCACGAACATGACCCCCAGGAGCGATCCGCCGACCCGGACGATCCGTCGCACGTCGCGGGCGACGTAGGCGTATTCCTCCTCGGCGCGGGCGGCAAGCAGACTCCCGTCCCGCGTCCGCACCATCGTCGCGCGACCACCCGCCTCGTCGCGGCGGCGATCGCGTCCGCGGATCCGGGTTGCTTCGGCGGCCCGCTCGTCCGCG
This sequence comes from Chloroflexota bacterium, assembly GCA_015478725.1. Lineage (NCBI taxonomy): Bacteria > Bacillati > Chloroflexota > Chloroflexota bacterium. The sequence goes on from JADMIG010000001.1 coordinate 249,307, forward strand.
ACCAGCTGGGCCTCGATCTCCGCGGCCCGAGCTTCCTCCGCTGCGGTGAGCGACACCGCGGGTCCGCCCACCGGCCGGGCAGTGGCCGGGCGCGCCGCCGGGCGGGTCGCTCGGGCTGCGGGTGGCCGCTGGCCCGGTCTCGTTCGCTGGCGTTTCGCCATGGGTGCGGGATGCCTCCGGTCGTCGTCTCGTGGGCGGTTCGGACCGCCGACGCGGAAGGATAGCATCGGGCGCGTCGGGCCCGACTGCTAGACTCGGGTCCCCGAGGAGGACCGCCCCATCGACCTCTCGCTCGCCTCGCCGGCGGTGGATCTCATCATCGCTGCCATCGCGCTCGCCGTCGCGGTCGCGGTCGGCGTCCGCTCGATGCGGCGGCTCGCACGGCTCGAGGCCCGCGTCGTCGCGCTCACCCGGGGTGCGGACGGGCACACCCTCGAAGCCGTCATCGGCGCACATCTCGAGACGGTCGACGCGGTCGCCCGCGAGCTCGCCTCGGTGGCTGCCCGGACGGCCATGCTCGAGGCCTCCGGACGGCGCGCGTTCCAGCGGCTCGGGCTCGTCCGCTACAACCCGTTCGAAGAGACGGGCGGGAACCAGAGCTTCGTCCTCGCCCTTCTCGATGCGGACGACGATGGCTTCATCCTCACCAGCCTCCACACGCGCTCCGGGACCCGCGTCTATGCCAGGGCCCTCACCGCTGGCCGGTCCGAAAACGCCCTGTCGGGTGAGGAGACGGAGGCGCTCGAGCTCGCGCGCGCCGCGGCGAAGGGCAGCCCCGCGACCGCGGACCATCCGACGGGGTCCGCCAGGGCCGAGTGACGGCCAAGCTGTCACGGATGCCGTCCATGATCCGCTCGTGGTGGCAGGCCGACCGTCGTATGACCCCCCAATGAGTGCACCTCATCGACGGCGCGAACCCGCCCCGCTCGAACAGATCCCCGTCTGGGGTGTGCCGCCGACGATCGTCTCGACCGCCGCGGGGCATGGCGAGGGCCTGGGCGGGCTTCTCGACGGCCTCAATGTGGAGCAGCGCCGCGCGGTGACGCACGACCGGGGGCCGCTCCTCGTCGTGGCTGGGGCCGGTACCGGCAAGACGGAGGTGATCACCCGCCGGATCGCCTGGCTCATCGCGACGCGGCGGGCGAAACCCTCGGAGATCCTCGCCCTCACCTTCACGGACAAGGCCGCCGACGAGATGGCGGTGCGGGTGGATCAGCTCGTGCCGTATGGCTACACGGACACGGCGATCTCCACCTTCCACGCCTTCGGCGATCGGCTCGTCCGCGAGTTCGCGCTCGAGGCGGGACTCTCGTCGGATATCCGCGTCCTCTCCCGGGCGGACGTCGTCGTCTTCCTCCGGGAGCGCCTCTTCGGATTCGAGCTCGACCGATACCGGCCCCTCGGCGATCCCACCCGCTTCCTCGACGCCCTCGCCGGCCACTTCAGTCGGTGCAAGGACGAGGACATCTCGCCCGCGCGGTACCTCGGATACGCCAGCCGGCGGGTTCAGGACGCACGCGCCGCATGGACGTCCGGCGACGAGGGCGCCGCGGCGGAGCTCGAGGCGGCGGAACGTCAGCTCGAGCTCGCCCGAGCGTTCGAGCGGTACCAGGAGCTTCTCGGGGCCGCCGGCTACCTCGACTTCGGCGAACAGGTCGCACTCGCCCTGCGGGTCCTCCGGGACTCGGCATCGGTCAGGGCCCGCGTGCAGGCGCGGTTCCGGTACATCCTCGTCGACGAGTTCCAGGACACGAACCGCGCCCAGGCTGCACTCGTCGGCCTCCTCGCCGACCGCCACCACGACATCACCGTGGTCGGCGACGACGACCAGTCGATCTACCGCTTCCGTGGCGCGGCGATCAGCAACATCCTTGAGTTCCGTGAGCGCCACCGCCGAGCCCGACTCGTCGTGCTCCGGCGGAACTACCGCTCCCGCGCTCCGATCCTCGACGCGTCGTATCGCCTCATCCGCCACAACGATCCGGACCGTCTCGAGGTGCGGGCCGGGATCGCCAAGCGACTGCGGCCCGAGCGCCGCGCGCACGGAGCCCGTCCGGTCCGCGTCGAGTCGTTCGCCACGGGATCGGACGAGGCGGACTGGGTCGCGGCGGAGATCCGGCGCCGGATCATCACCGGCGCCCGGCCGCGCGATCACGCCGTCCTCGTGCGGACGAACGCGATGGCCGATCCCGTGGTCCGGGCGCTCGACGCGGCGGGCATCCCATGGCGGTTCTCCGGGACGTCGGGCCTGTACGCTCGACCCGAGGTCCGGCTCCTGCTGTCGGCGCTCCGCGCGATCGCCGACCCGGGCTCGAGCACGGACGTCTATGCCCTCGCCGCCTCGGAGGTCTACGGCCTCGGCGGCGAGGACCTCACCTCGATCGTCACGACCGCGCGACGGCGGAACCGCTCGATCTGGGAGATCGTGGAGGAGCTTCAGCGGCAGCCGGGGCTCATCCGTCTCTCACCCGCCACCTCGAAGACGCTCGCTCGCTTCGTCGACGACCTGCGGCGCTGGGTGGCCCTCGCCCACGAACGATCGTCCGGCGAGGTGCTGTACACGTTCCTTCGGGAGTCGGGCCTGCTCGCTCGCTGGTCGGCGGCGGACAGCGTCGCGGCCGAGGAGACGCTCCGCAACGTCGCCCGTTTCTTCGAGATCGTGCGCGTCCGCTCGGAGCTCGTCGCGGATCCTCGAGCGGCGTTCGTCGTCCCGCACCTCGGCGCACTCCTCGAGGCGGGGGACGATCCGGCGACGGCGGAGCTCGATCCGGACGCCGACGGGGTCGCCGTCCTCACCGTCCACAAGGCGAAAGGGCTCGAGTTCCCGACCGTGTTCATCGTCGGCCTCGTCGCCGGCCGGTTCCCGGCGCTCGATCGACGGGATCCCCTCGGGTTGCCGGCGGCGCTCCTCGACGAGGTCGTGCCCGAGGGCGACGCGGGTCTTGCCGAGGAGCGCCGCCTCTTCTACGTCGCGATGACCCGCGCCCGCGACGAGCTCATCCTCAGCCACGCCCGAGACTACGGGGGGGCACGGGTCCGCCGTGTGTCGCCGTTCGTCGTCGAAGCGCTCGACCTCCCCGCCGCGGCCGCGGAGATCGTCACCCCGTCGCCGCTCGAGCGGCTCGCCCGCCACGGTCGTGCGACGGCGCCCATCGCGGAGGACCGGCCGGTGCGAGTGCGGCCCATCGGCGAACCGCTGACGCTGAGCTTCGGGGCGATCGACGCGTACCTCGGCTGTCCGGCGAAGTACCGCTACGGGCACCTCCTCCGGATACCGACACCGCCGCATCACGCCCTCATCTACGGGGCGGCGCTCCACGTCGCCGTCTCGGCCTTTCATCGCCGTCAGGCCGGCGGGGAGGTGATGTCGGAGGCGGATCTCGTCGCGGCCTTCGAGGCGGCGTGGTCGAACGAGGGCTTCCTGTCACGCGAGCACGAGGAGGCACGACTCGAGGCCGGGCGGACGGCGCTCCGCCGTTTCCGTGCGGCACAGCTCGAGGCGGACGCGGTCGTGCCGGCCTCGGTCGAACGGGAGTTCACGTTCCTCCTCGACGGCGATCGGATCCGCGGTCGCTGGGATCGGGTCGATGTCGAGGCCGGTCCCGCCGACGGCACGGGGATCGGCGAGACCTCGACGATGGAGGCGGAAGTAGCGGGAAGCGCCGCCGAGCTCGGCCCGACCGCGGCCGGTCCGAACCGCAGTGGTCTCGCCCCGGACGTCGTCGAGCCGACCCTGCGGCTCCTCCCGCGCGAGCGGGTGACCATCACGGACTACAAGTCCGGCGACGTTCGCGACCCCGCGGTCGCCCGGAAGCGGGCCCGGGAATCGCTGCAGCTCTCGATCTACGCGCTCGCGTACGAGGCGCAGACGGGACGGCTTCCGGACGCCGTCCAGCTGTGGTTCCTCGACTCGGGGCTCGTCGGACGGGCGGAGGTGGACGACCGCCGGATCGCCCGGGCTCGAACGCTGATCGCGGCCGCGGCGACCGGCATCCGGGCCGGCGACTTCACCCCGCGCCCGGACCCGGTCGGATGCTCGTATTGCCCGTATCGGGACATTTGTCCGGCGAGCGCCACCGCGTGACCGGATCCAGAACGCGGGCCGCGGGTCGGCTTCACCCGGTCGCGATCACCTTCGACTTCGGCAACACGCTCGTGGCGGTGCGTCGGGACGCGCTCGAGCTGGTGGTCGAGCGGCTGGCGATCGAGGTCGACCGCCGCTCCGGGCCCGTTGCGCGGCCGGCGTTCCTCGCCGCGTGGCGCGAGGAGCGGGTCCGCCAGTTCGCGGAGGAGATCCCGGAGGGTCGCGAGGTGGACCTGGAACAGCGGGTCGTGCGCGTCCTCGCCCGCCTTCGTGGGATGCCCCCACCCGCCGTCGGACGGCGCTGGGACGACGCGGTCGCGGCAGTCATGTCCGACGCCGCGGAGCGGAGCGCCGCCGTGGAGGCCTACAGCGCGGCGTTCATCGCCGAGGTACCGGTACCGGATGGCGTGGGTGCCCTGCTCGCCCGACTCGCGCAGCGCCACCGTCTCGGTGTCCTGTCGAACTGGCCCCACGCGAGGACGATCGACCGCTTTCTCGGGGCGGCGGGATGGTCGCCGCTGTTCCAGGCGACGATCGTCTCGCAGCGCGTCGGAGCGATCAAGCCGCGGCCGGAGATCTTCCGTGCCGCCGAGGCGGCGCTCGACGCGGAGCCCGCTTCGATCCTCCACGTCGGCGACGACTGGGCGGCGGACGTCGTCGGGGCGAAGCGAGCCGGCTGGCTCGCTGCGTACCTGCCGGGACGGCAGGGGGATTCGCCGCTTCCCTCGAGCGATCCCGACGACGCCGTGCGGGCGGATCTCCTGCTCGACGAGCTCGGCGACCTCGTCGATCGGCTCGCCTGACCGCCGGCTAGACTCGCAACCGCATGGAATCGCGCGATCGACTCGGGAACCTCGCGGTCTTTGCCGCTGCCGCGGCGGTCTGGGTGCTCGTCGGGATCGTCGTCACGACTCGCGATCCGCGCGTGGATCCGGCCACCGGGTTCGTCGGCGCCGTCCTCATCGGGGCGGCGATCGGCCTGACCACGATCCCCCTCTTCTGGCTTGCCGTGTTCGGCCGCCATCGGCGCATCGCGTACCGCGGTGACTGGCTCCGGGCGAGCCGGCGCGGTGGCTGGGTCGCCATCGTCGTTGCGCTGTTCGTCGCGCTCCGGCTCCAGGGAGCCCTGCAGCTGGCGATCGCGCTCTTCGTGCTCACGATGGTGACCCTCGCCGAGGGCTGGCTGTCCGCTGACCGCTGAGTCCGCCCCCGGTCACGCTCGTCGCACCGGGCGTATCATCGGCTCGACGCGCCCCGCTGGACGACGGACACGAACCGGCGGCGCCCCCTGAGACGGCCTCTCGTCGGCCGCGACGGGCGATGACGCCCGCGCCACCGCGCCGCCTCCCGGAGGAGTGCTCCGTGCCCGAACGTAACGGATCAGACCGCGACGCGGCCCGCGTCCCCGACTTCGCCGCGGTCAACGGCTGGGACGCCGAGTACGAGACGTTCGACGACTACGACCTCCCGACCTACGTCGGCCCGGTCACGTTCAGCCGCCTGCCATGGGTGCCCGACCCCGCGGAGATCCGCGCTCGTCGGGCGGACGTCGCGATCATCGGCGCCCCGTTCGACGACGCGGTGAGCCACCGCCCGGGGGCCCGCTTCGGCCCTCGCGCCATCCGCCAGGCGCAGTACACGACCGGGGCGCTCCATTCGCTGGCGCTCGGCATCGAGCCGTACGAGGTGCTCACGGCAGTCGATGCCGGCGATGCGAACATCGTCCCGGCCTGGACCGAGCGGGCCCATGCGCTCATCTACCGCAAGGTTCGTGACGTGGCGAGCAGCGGCGCGATCCCCATCGTCCTCGGCGGGGACCACTCGATCACCTGGCCCTCGGCGACGGCCGTCGCCGAGCTCCATCGACCCGGCTCGATCGGCATCGTCCACTTCGACGCCCATGCGGATACGGCGAGCGACGACTGGGGCGTCCTCGCCGGCCACGGGACGCCGATGCGCCGCCTCATCGAGTCGGGCGCGGTGGACGGTCGGAACTTCGTCCAGGTGGGGCTCCGTGGGTACTGGCCGCGGATCCCGGTCTTCGAATGGATGGCCGAGCACGGCCTCCGCTACCACCTCATGCGGGAGATCGAGGAGCGCGGCGCGGAGGCGGTCGTCGCCGATGCGATCGCCGAGGCGCTCGACGGGCCGGACGCGATCTACCTCTCGCTCGACATCGATGTCATCGATCCGGGGCTCGCACCGGGCACGGGCACGCCGGAGCCCGGCGGCATGCTCACCCGCGAGGTGCTCCGGGCGATCCGCCAGGTCGTGGGCGCCGTCGAGCTCGCCGGGATGGATGTCGTGGAGGTCTCGCCGCCGTACGATCACGCCGAGACCACGGCGATGGCGGCGAACCGGGCCGTCCTCGAGGCGATCAGCGCGCTCGCCGTGAAGAAGGCGGCCGGGCGCACCGTCCGGTTCGAACGCTGAACCGCGACGCCGCCATGCCGATCCTCGGGGCGACGCCGGAGGAGCGCGCCGCGCTGGCTCGCCTCTATGACCTCGACCTTCTCGATGCCCCGGGCGACCTCGACCTCTACCGGGCGCTCGCCGTCCGGACAGGCGGGCCGATCCTCGAGCTTGCCGTGGGGACCGGCCGGCTCGCGATCCCGCTCGCGGGCGACGGCCACGCAGTGTCCGGCGTCGACCTCGACGCGGCGATGCTCGAGCGGGCCCGACGGCGGCCTGTCCCGGGCGCCGACGGGTCATCCCGTTCGTCCGGTCCAGTCCGCTTCATCGAGGGCGACGCCCGGACGATCCGGCTTCCCGACGCCGGTTCCTACCACCTCGCATTCATGGCCCTCAATTCGCTCCTGCTCATGGGCGATCGCCGCGCTCAGGCGGACGTCGTCGCGACGCTCGCCGCCCATCTTGCGCCGGGCGGTCTCGCCGTGGTGGATGTGTGGGTCCCGGACGCTGACGATCTCGCCCGGTTCGACGGTCGGATCGTGCTCGAATATCCGCGCCGCGATCCCGAGAGCCGGCGCTTCGTGACCAAGGCGGCGAGCGCGGTCCACGACGCCGCGACCGGGACGGTCCGCCTCACGACGATCTACGAGGAGGGCGATCCGGGCGTGCCGGCGGTCCGCTGGATCCGCGAGGATCGCCTCCGGCTCGTCTCCGCCGATGAGCTCGTCGGCTTCGCGGAGGCGGCAGGGCTCACCGTCGAGACGATGGGCGGCAGCTACGATCTCGAGCCGCTCGCCGGCGGTGCCGATCGGGCGATCCTCGTCGCCGTCAAGCCGTAGGAACGCTGGCCGAGCGGCCGGGCTTGCCCCCGCGCGCCGGATACGCACTGGGTGCGTACTCGACGCGGCATTCGACGCGAGAGGTGACGTGGTCACCGTCCGCCGTTCGTGTTTCCGGGCCACCGTCGCGTCTTCCGCCGTCCACCACGCACCAGGCGCGTAAGCGACGCGAAATGGACGCGCTGGGATACGGCGAGGGGGCTGCACCCCACCCCCGGGCGCCCAAGGCTGCAGCCCTGGGCAGCCCGAGGTGGCGGGCGGACAGGCGAGCCGCCGCGCCGTCATCGTCCCGGCCTGCCCGCGACGGGCATTGCGTCTCGGCCGAGCGGCCGGGCTTGATACACTCGGCCGGCATGGCGACCACGAACCAGATCCGACTCCTTGTCGTCGAGGACGTCCCGCAGGTGGCGCAGTACATCCGCGGACTCCTCAACGCGCAGGCGCACATCAAGCTCCTCGACGTCGTCATCGAGGGTGCGAAGGTCGCCGCCAACGTCCAGCAGCTCAAACCGGACGTCGTCATCGTCGATGCGCTGCTCCAGGGTCGGGTCAAGGGTCTCCAGCTCGCCGCACAGCTCGCCCAGTCACGCTCGGGCGTCCCGGTCATCGTCCTCACGGTGCCCCAGAACCCCGTCGAGGTCGATCCCGAGCGAGGTGTCCACGGCGTGCTGTCGATGCCATTCAGCGGCTACGACCTCATCAATCGGATCCAGTCCATCCACGCCGCGTTCCAGGCATCGGATGAGAGCGGCGTCTCGCGGCTCATCAGTGTCTTCGCTCCGAAGGGCGGGGTGGGCAAGACGACGATCGCCTTCAATCTCGCGGTCGCGATGGGCCAGCGGGGGAAACGGACCGCCCTCATCGACGGGAGCCTCCAGTTCGGCGATCTCCGCTCCCTCCTCAAGGTTCCGGCGAACGCGCCGTCCATCCTCGACCTGCCGACCGACCGCATCCAGGAGTCGGATCTCCAGGACGTCCTGTGGCGAGACCCCTCGGGCATCGACATCCTCCTCGCCCCACCGCGGCTCGAGATGGCGGAGATGGTGACCGTTCGCGACGTCGACAAGGTCCTGTCCATCCTGCGGCGGGTCTACGACGTGATCGTGATCGACACCGCGCCGGCACTCGGGGACGTCAACCTGTCGCTCCTCGACGCGTCGGACACGATCCTCGAGATCGTCACCTACGACTCGACGACGATCCACAACACGATCGCCGTCGCCGATGCGTTCCGCACGATCGGCTACCCGGCGTCGAAGGTCGAATACCTCGTCAACCGGGTGGACTCGCCGGGTGGCCTCCAGGCCGCCGATCTGGCCCGCGCGCTCGGCCGCGTCCCCGAGCACGCCGTCGTCTCGGACGGGCTCCTCGTCGTCGAGTCGAACAATGAGGGGGTACCGTTCGTCCTTGCCAACCCGACGGCCCGCATCAGCGAGGACATCGCGCGCATCGCGGCACAACTGCTCGAGGGCCGAGTCCTCGTCGCGGCGCGCGGCTGATCCCGGTGGCCGACCCGCGACCGATCGGCGTCTTCGACTCCGGCGTCGGTGGCCTCACCGTCCTGCAGGAGATCCTGCGCCGGTCGCCGGCGGAATCGACGCTCTACCTCGGCGACAATGCCCGCGCCCCGTACGGGACCCGATCGGACGATGAGGTCCTCGCGTTCAGCCGGCAGGCACTCGATCTGCTCGTCGAGCGCGACGTCAAGGCGATCGTCGTAGCCTGCAACACGTCGACGGCGGTCGCCCTCGGTGCGCTCCGCCGCCGGTACGACATCCCGATGCTCGGCGTCATCCGGCCGGGCGCGGTGGCGGCCTCGCTCGCGACGCGGAGTCGTCGGATCGGCGTCATCGCCACCCCGGCGACGGTCCGTTCGCATGCGTATTTCAGCGCGATCAAGGACGAGAACCCGGCGATCGAAGTCTACGAGCACGCGACACCGGCGCTCGTCCCGCTCGTCGAGGCGGGCCGGCTCGACGGCGCCGCGGTGGAGGCGGTCGTCGCGGATGCCCTGGCGCCCCTGTTCGGCACGCGCGACGCGACGGGCGAATTCATCTTCCCGATGCCGCCGTCCGCGCGGGTCGACACGCTCCTCCTCGGCTGCACCCACTATCCGTTGCTGCGGTCCGCGATCGCGACCGTGACCGGGCCGCGGATCGCGATCGTCGACAGCGCCACGGCTACCGCCGCCGCGCTCGTGGAGGTCCTCGCGATCAACGGGCTCGAAGCTCCCGGGAGCAGTCGCGGCACGGCCGCCGACGCGGGCAGCGAGGGTCACGATCGGCCGCCGTCGTCGTCCACCGGCGGCACGACCGGCGCGATCCACCGCCAGCTCACGACCGGCGACAGGGGACAGTTCCAGCGCCTCGCCAGTGTCCTGTTCGGCGAGCGGTTCCGGGACGTCGAGCACGTCGAGCTCGGTGTGGCTGTATGAGCGACAGGGCCGGTGCCGGCGGTGGCGGGCGGTTCGGCGATCCACTCTGGCAGGGTGGCTTCCTCGTCGGAGCGGCCCTCGGTGCCGCGGCGACGGTCCTCGGGCGCCGGGCCGAGCGTTCGGCACGGCGGGGACTCGTCGACTGGCGCGCGGCCGAGGCGTTCGCGATCTCCCGACTGCGCTCCGCACCCGGGACCCTCACGGCGACCGAGCTCGCCGCGGCGGAGCCGGTCTACCGGGCGGCGCTCGACCGGATCGTGCCGCGACTCGCGGCGGCGCTCGAGGCGGACCTGCCGGGGATCGTCGAGCGAGCCGGCGTCGTCGATCGGGCCGGCTGGGTCCACGCGAACGTCGCGTCGTTCGCCGAGCTCGTCGGCCACCTCGAGGGACGGTTGCTCGACCAGGTCGTGCCGACCGGCGGCGGGCTCGCCCACGCCTCGCTCGCGATCGCCAACCGCTTCGTCACGACGCGTCAGCTCGGCTTCATCCTCGGCTTCATGGGCCAGCGGGTCCTCGGCCAGTACGACCTGGCCCTCCTCTCCGCGGAGGCGACACCGGGCCGCCTCCTGTTCGTCGAGGAGAACATCCGCCAGACGGCCCGCGCTCTCGATGTGCCCCTCGATCCGTTCCGGACCTGGATCGCCATCCACGAGACGACTCACGCCTTCGAGTTCGAGGCCCACCCGTGGCTCCGGCCGTACCTCTCCGAACGACTGAAGCGTCAGCTCGCCGACTTCGGCGACGGCCTGGCGGTCGTGTCGCGCGACACCGTCCGCCAGCTCGGTCGGGCGCTGCGGGGCGAGTCGAGCGGCGATCACTGGCTCGAGCGGCTCATGACGGACGAACAGCGCGACCGCTTCCGGGAGACCCAGGCGGTCATGAGTCTGCTCGAGGGGTTCAGTGACTACGTCATGGACGAGGTCGGCCGCGACCTCGTCCCGGACGTCGCCCGGATCAGTGCCCGGTTCCACGCCCGTCGGGAGCAGAAGACCGGCTTCGAGCGGGCGATCGGCCGGCTCATCGGCATGGACCTCAAGCTCGAGCAATACCGCAACGGCGAACGGTTCGTTCGTGCCGTGGCCGAGCGCGGCGGACCCGCCGCCCTTCGACGACTGTGGGAGGGACCGCAAAACCTGCCGCTGAACGGCGAGATCGACGCACCCGAACGCTGGCTCGCCCGCGTCGTCGGGTCCAGCGGCGGTGCCTCCGCGTGAAGGAGGAACCGCGATCCCTCGGCGGACCGGGTCTCGGCCCGGACGGTGTCCCGCTCGCGATCGCCCTGACGCCGATCCTGTCGGCGCGCTACCGGGTCCGCGACCTCGACCGGATCCGAGCCGCGGCACCCGGTGCGCGCATCGTGTCCGTCTCCACGGAAGGCCTCGCGGACGGGCCGCTCGACGAGGTGGAGGTCCTCCTGCGCGGCTGGCTCTCGGCGGACGCGTTCGATCGCATCCTCGCCCGGGCGCCCCGCCTCCGGTGGGTCCATTCCGCCTCGGCCGGGGTCGAGCGGGTCCTCACGCCGGCGGGCCGGGATCGCGGTCTCGTCATCACCAACGCCCGCGGCGTCTTCTCGGAGCCGATCGCCGAGTACGTCCTCATGATGATCCTCGCGGTGAGCCGGCGACTCCCGCAGCTCCTCGAGCTGCAACGGGAGCGGACGTGGCAACCCCTCGAGGGCGCCGAGCTGCGCGACGTGACCGTGGGGATCGTCGGGCTCGGGTCGATCGGACGGGCCGTCGCCGACCTGGCCTCCGCGTTCGGCTGCCGGGTCGTCGCCACCCGCCGTCGGGGCGAGGGCGGCGAGGACCACGGACCCGCCCGTATCCTTGGTCCCGATGGGCTTGCGGAGCTGCTCGCGGAGTCCGACTTCATCGTCCTTGCCGCGCCGCTCACCGCCGAGACCGAGAGCCTCATCGACGCAGAGGCGCTCGCCCGCGTGAAGCCCGGGGCATGGCTCATCAATGTCGCCCGCGGTCGCCTCGTCGACGAGCGTGCGCTCGTGCGGGCCCTCCGCGAGGGACCTCTCGGCGGGGCGGTGCTCGACACGTTCCGCGATGAGCCGCTCCCGCCGGGCTCCCCGTTCTACGATCTCGCGAACGTCATCGTCACGCCGCATACCGCCTGGTCGACGGGCCGCGTCCTCGACCGGAGCGTCGAGCTGTTCTGCGACAACCTCCGCCGATATGCAGCGGGCGAGCCACTCCACAATGCGGTCGATCCGACCGTCGGGTACTGAGGAGAGCATGCAGATCGCGATCGTCGGCCTTGCCGGCGCGGGCAAGACCACGGTCTTCAACACCCTGACACGCGGCCATGCGGAGACCGGCGGCTTCGGCGGCGTCCAGCTCAACGTCGGCGTCGTCAAGGTCCCGGACGAGCGGCTCGAGCGGCTCGCCGCCATCTTTCGCCCCAAGAAGATCGTGCAGGCGGACGTGACGTACGTTGACCTCCCGGCGCCCCCGGCGTCGACCGAGGGCCGGATCGGGACCGAGGAGCTGCCAGCGGAACACCTCGCCCGGCTGCGCGACTCGGACGCGCTCCTCCACGTCGTCCGCGCGTTCGACAACCCCGCGATGCCGCACCCGGACGGCTCGGTCGACCCGGCCCGCGATCTCGAGCGGCTCGATCTCGAGTTCATCCTCGCGGACCTCGCGATGGTCGAGCGGCGCCTCGAACGGCTCGCGGCGACCGGGCGTCACGGGACACCGGCCGAGCGGGAGGCGAACGAACGGGAGGAGGCGATCCTGCGCCGCCTTGTCGGGCCGCTTCGCGCGGGGACGCCGATCCGCGACGCCGGCCTCGAGCGCGACGAAGAGAAGGCGCTCCGCGGGTTCCGCTTCCTCACCCAGAAGCCGGTCCTCGTCCTCCTCAACATCGGGGAGGGAGACCTGCCGCGGTCCGCCGAGCTCATCGCGGCGATCGTCGCCCGATATGACCATCGGCACTCGCTCGTGGACGCGCTCTCCGCCCGCATCGAGATGGAGCTCGGCGAGCTCGAGCCGGGCGAGGCGGCCGCCTTCATGGAGGAGCTCGGCCTCCACGGTTCGAGCCTCGATCGGGTCATCGCCCTCTCGTACCGGCTGCTCGGGCTCGTGAGCTTTCTCACGGCCGGTCCGGACGAAGTGCGTGCCTGGCCGATCGCGGCAGAGTCCACGGCGGTCGAGGCCGCCGGGACGATCCACACGGACCTCGCTCGAGGCTTCATCCGCGCCGAGGTCATCGCCTACGAGGATCTCCTCGCCCTCGGCTCGACGGCGGAGGCGCGTCGCCACGGCAAGCTCCGCTCGGAGGGAAAGACCTATCGCGTCCGCGACGGCGACGTCCTCGAGGTGCTCTTCAGCCGGTAGGCGGTCGACCCGCGGCGGCTCGGCGGCCGACGGCGCACGATCCGCGGGTGGTCAGTGTGGGCGAGGCGGACGCGACCCGTTGAAGTCGGCGACGATGGACCGGAAGTCGGATGGGGATCCCTCCGGATCGTCGTCATCGTCGTCGTCGTCGTCGCGCCCGCTGGTGGCCGTGCCCTCGAGGTCGGCGAGGAACGTCTCGTCCGGGTCGCGTGAGACGTTGACGGCTGCCGTCAGTCGCTCGTCGGAGACGTGGATGAAGCCGTGGATCCGCTCGAGCTCATCGGCGATGGCCTCGATGAGGGTATCGTGCTCATGCGACTCGATCACCTGCTCGCGGATCTCCTGCACCGTCCGGAAGAACTCCTCCGCTTCCATCTCCTCGTCACGGGCGAGCATGAGATCGGCGAAGACGTCGCCATCGCCCTCATGGAGTTCGTAGAAATACACGCTCGCTCCCGATCCCTGACCACCGGCGATCCCACGGCGCCCGGCGGCCGACAGTATAGGTCGGCGTGACGGGCGAGCCGTCCCGACCCACGATCGTCGTCGTGGGCGCGGCCGCCCGCGACATCGCGGCCGACGATCCCCGGGGCTGGCGCCTCGGCGGCGGCGTGACCTACGGCGCGCTGACGATCGCCCGCCTCGGCGTCCGCACCGCGGCCCTCGTCGGCGTGGACGCGACGGCCGAGGCGGCACACGAGCTCGATCTGCTCCGCGACGCCGGAGCATCGGTCATCACGGTCCGTCTGGAGCACGGACCGGTCTTCGAGAACATCGAGACGCCGCGCGGTCGCATCCAGATCGGTTCGTCACCCTCCGACCGCGTCCCCCACGAGGCCATCCCGCGAGCCTGGGCGGACGCCCCGGGCTGGCTCTTCGCGGCTGTCGCGGACGAGCTCGGGGACGGTTGGGCCGCCGCCGTCCCCGCTGGCGCGCTCGTCGCGACCGGCTGGCAGGGACTCCTCCGCGAGGTGACGTCGGGCGAGCGCGTCCGCCACCGGGCTCCAGGCCGCGCTCCGATCATCGAGCGCTCGGACATCGTGGGCGTGAGCCGCGACGACCTCGACGCGGACGTCCCGCTCGCGACGCTCTGCGAGCTGTTGCATCCGGGCGCGACGCTCGTCCTCACCCAGGGCGCGAACGGCGGCATTGCGCTGGGTGGCGGTTCCGGAGGTCCGACGAGGATGCGCCGCTGGCCGGGTATCCGGCCAGCGGCGATCGTCGACCCGACCGGAGCCGGCGACGTCTTCCTCGCCGCGCTCCTCGCCGCCCGCGTCGAGCCGCGGCTCGTCGGCGGCCGGCTCGGGGCACAGCTCGACCTGCGCCTCGCGGCCGCCGCAGCGTCCCTCGTCCTCGAGGGTCCCGGACTCGCCGGGGTTCCCACGAGGGAGGCCGTGAAGCGGAGGATCGCGGAGCTTCCGCGCGGAGGCGGGGACGCCGGCGGATAGGTGGCGGGCGATCCTCGCCGCCAGGCGACGTCGGCGTCGGGCGAGGTCCGCCTCGAAGATCGGCATCGGCCGACCCATGGCCCGCCCTCGTTCGGCGACCACGCGTCCGCGCTCGACGATCGCGAGGGCGGCGATCGGATCCGTCCACGCGTGCTCGAGCGCCTTCGCGATCTCGACGATCGCGAGCGCCGCGAGGGGACGGCTGGCGGTCGCGAGCTCCCGCCAGGCCGCGAGCGCCTCCGCGTGGCGGCCGAGGCGCCGCAGGGTCCGAGCCCGCTCTGCGGCGATGCCATCGCGGATCCGTCGCGGATCGGGCGTCAGGTGCGGGTCCTCGACGCCGCGCGTCCGGGCCGTGGCGTCCCACGCCCGATCCGCGTCGAGAGCGGCGTCGAGGCAGGCGAGGGCCTCCGCGTGCCGACGCTCGCGCCGGAACAGGCGGGCGACGGCGGCGAGATCGCCGCGATGGGCGCTTCGCCGGAGATCCGGGTCGGCGACCGTCCGGTCGATGTGGGCGAGGAGGGTGGCGAGGGACCACACGTCGAGCGCGTTGTGGCGCGCGACGTCCACGAGCGGCCCCGCCGTGCCGCCTCGGAGGAAGGCGAGGTATCGGCCGGGGATCTCGGCTCCCTCGACGTCGCCACGCCGATGGAGGTCGAGCAGCTCGCGTTCGACGGTGCGGAGTCGCGCATCCGTCATCCGGTGGCGGAATACGCGACGGACGAACGGCAGGAGATCGAGATGGCCGGCACGGCTCGGGGCAGCGCGGCGGTCCATCCGGAAGCGGGCTTCGAGGAGCGGCCAGTCGAAGCCGTGCCCGTTGTACGTGACGAGCCAGGCATCGGCGGGCACGAGGTCGGCGAGCGCGCCGAGCATCGCCGGCTCGTCCGGCTGGTCGGGCACGACGAGCTGGACTCGCCGGAACGTCGCACCCTCCCACCAGCCGATCCCGACCAGGAAGGCGATCGTGCCGGCCGCCGTCGCGAGGCCCGTCGTCTCCGTGTCGAGGCAGACCAGGGGGACCGACGCCGGCGGCATTCCCGGCAGCAGCGCGAGCCGGCCGCGGTCGAGCGGCACGGTCGTGGGTGGAAGGTCGCAGCGGATGTATCGCCCGCGCGACGTCTCGACGACCTCGCCGCCGAGCGCGGCGGCGAGTCGAACGGCGGGCGCCTCGCCTTGCGGTTCGAGATGGATCCCGGCCGGCCCCGCCGAGTGGCCCGCTCGATGATTCGCGAGGCGGCGCTCGAGCGTCGCGTTGGGGCTCACCGAACGGTCGCCCCGCCGATCGCGCCGCGCGTGCCGAGCCCGACGATCTCGCCGAGCAGGCGGAGCGCGGATGCCCTGGCGTCGACGTCGGGTTCGAGGCGGGGGCCGGTGCAAGCAGGGCATCCGGCGTCGCATGGACAGCTCGCGACGAGGCTCGCGGCGCCCTCGATCAGCTCGTCGTGCCGCTCATACAGGCGTTCGGCGAGCCCCACGCCGCCGGGCACGCCGTCGTAGAGGTAGATCGTGGGGGCCTCGTGGTGCGGTGAGCGGACCTGGCTGACGAGCCCGAGGTCGCGCGGGTCGACCATGAGCAGGATCGCCGCCACCGCCTGGATCGCCCGCCCGGCCCCGAGGAGCGCGATGTCGAGCTCGCGCCGCGACCATGCCCCCTGCGGGCGTCCGAGGGTGAGCCAGTAGGCGGTCGTCTGGAGCTCGATCTCCGGCAGGTGGATCCGTCCCCAGCCGATGTTCTCGTTCGTCGTGAAGCGGAGCTTCTTGTAGATGGTGGCGAGGCTCGCGACCATCACCTCGCCGTGGGCCCGCGTCCCGCCCGGCACCGGTGCCGTCGCGAAGACGTCGAGCGGCTTGAGCGTCACCGCGGCGTCAGCCTGCGTGTAGTGCTCGACGTCCACCCGCCGGACGTACGCCTTCCGCTCGTCCCAATCGAGGCGGTCCACGTGGAACTGCGCCGACTCGTGGAGGTAGATGGCATCCTCGTGGACGAGCGTCGGCGCGGAGAACATGTCGACCTCGCCGATGACCCGCGGCCGATCGGGTGTCGTGTCCACGATGACGACATTCTCCGAGGCGGCCGTCCGCAGCGAGATCGAGGCGGCGGGGAAGTTCTCCGACGACCAGTACCAGCGACCGTCGCCGGCCTGACGGACGTGGCCCTCCTCGGCGAGGAACGCGAGGAGGTCGGCCACGCCGTCGCGCCCGAACCGTTCGTCCGGCTCGAATGGAAGCTCGAAGGTCGCCGCCTTGAGATGGGCGAGCAGGATGTGGAGGTTGTCGGGGTCCGCCCGCGCCTCCTCCGGCGTGCCGGCGAGGAGGAACTCCGGGTGGTGGACGATGTAGCGGTCGACGGGTGAACCGGCGGCGACAAGGACGGCGACGCTCACCCCGGACCTCCGGCCTGCCCGGCCGATCTGCTGCCACGTGGCGGCGACGGATCCCGGATAACCGGCGAGGATCGCGGCGTCCAGGCGGCCAATGTCGACGCCGAGCTCGAGGGCGTTCGTGCTCACGACCCCGAGCACCTCGCCGTCGCGGAGGCCTCGCTCGATCGCCCGACGCTCCGTCGGCAGGTACCCGCCTCGATAGCCGCGGATCCGCGATCGGGGGCCGGCATGCTCGCGGAGCGCCTCGCGGATGCCGGTGAGGAGGAGCTCGACGGCCGTCCGCGATCGACCGAACACGACGGTCTGGCGGTCGGCGCGGAGGAACGGGAGGGCCCATCGCTGGGCCAGGGTGAGGGCCGATCCCCGGGCGCCGGTGGCGGGATCGAGGAGCGGCGGTTCGACGAGGAGGAGATGCCGCTCGCCGGACGGCGCCCCGTTGCGGGTGACGAGCTCCACCGGCCGGCCGGTGAGGAGGCCGGCGAGCTCGGCCGGGTTCCCGATCGTCGCGGAGCAGCAGACGATGACCGGGTGCGAGCCGTAGTGGGCGCACAGGCGGAGGAGTCGACGCAGCACGTTCGCGACGTGGCTGCCGAATACGCCGCGATACGTGTGCAGCTCGTCGATGACGATGTACCGCAGCTGCTCGAAGAGCTGGAACCACTTCGTGTGGTGGGGGAGGATCGATGCGTGGAGCATGTCCGGGTTGGTCACCACGACCTGCCCGGCGTCACGGATCGTGGACCGGATGGGGGCCGGCGTGTCGCCGTCGTAGGTCGCCGTCGAGACCGTCAGGCCGGCCGCTCCGGCGAGGGCCGAGAACTCGGCGACCTGGTCCTGACCGAGGGCCTTCGTCGGGAAGAGCCAGAGCGCGCGAGATCCGGGATCATCCGCGATCGCCTGGAGCGTCGGTATCGCATAGCACAGCGTCTTGCCCGACGCCGTGGCCGTGACGACGACGGTGTCGCGCCCGGCGCGGATCGCGTCGATCGCCTCTGCCTGGTGCGTGTAGAGCCGATCGATGCCGCGCGTCCGAAGACCGGCGGCGATGCGGGGATCCAGCCACGACGGCAGGTCCTCCCAGGCGGCTTCGCGAGCGGCGATCGTCTCATGGTGGACGACGGTCGCGGCGAGCGACGGCTCAGCGAGGATCCTCGCGAGCACGGCAGCGGTATCGAGCGGGGCGTAGGTCCGCAAGACTCGCTCCTCCCAGGTGATATCGAACGGATGTGCGGTTCGGAGTGTACGCCACACGGTCAGCCGCGTTCGTGACAGGTCACCTGGCACGCGTCCACAGGCACGCGTACCGTGGTTTGACACGCCAGCTGCCCGCAGCTAGCATCCGGCCCGATGGACCCTCGGACCCACGGCGCCTCGGCGGACCTCGACCCCGGCCTCGACGAGGATGGGGCGCAGAGTCAGGAGTCCACGGACGAGCCGTTCGCCGACACGAGCGCCCCGCGCCTGTCGCTCGAGGGCCTCACCGTGGGAGGTTTCACGAGACGCCGGGCGGCGTGGCTCGTCGGGGCTCTGGCCACCGTCTGGATCGTCATCGTGTTCGCGCGCCAGGTGGGCGACGCGTCGGCGGTCGCCGTGCAGGCAGATCAGGCCCGCGTGGCGAACGCCGCGGTGGCTGCGAACGTCATCGCGCTCCAGCGGGAGCTCAACCTCGTCCAGCGGCCGGACTACATCCTCCAGCAGGCCCGCGGCCTCGGACTCGGCACGGCGAAGGACCATGCGTTCGTCCTCGCTCCGGGAGCGCCGCCGCTGCCCTCGAATGCCCCGGGCTCCGCGGCGCTCCGCCTCGGCGCGCCGGCCTCGAGCCCGTCGCCCCTCGACTCCTGGCTGCAGATGCTCTTCGGCCCGACGCCGGGCGGCTGATCGCCCGGAGGGACGACGCTGCGCAGTGACGGCTTCCCGTGCCGGAGCGCGACGCCGAGTGGGCGCGGGCAGCGTCGGAAGGAACGCACATCGAGCGGATCCTGTCGTTCTGGACCAACGATGCGGTCGTCCTGGCGCCCGGCTCGAGCGCACCGGGGGCGACCAACTCCGAAATGTCCTTGACGTTGCCCGGACGGCCGGGCCACGATGAGGAGGCTCCGCAATGGCTCGCTCATGGAGGACTCGTCATGGCCTGGCGATTGGACGGCACCTACTTCGAGAACTGTAGCTGCGAGGTCGGGTGTCCATGCACCGTGGCCGACTTCTCGGCCCCTGCGGATCATGAGCGGTGCCGGTTCCTCATGGCCTTCCACGTCGACTCGGGCAAGGTCGACGACGTGGACGTCAGCGGGCTGACCGTCGGCGTCTTCGGCGATACGCCCGCCATGATGGTCGAAGGCAACTGGAAGGTCGGACTGTTCATGGATTCCAACGCATCGGCGCAGCAGGGAGCCAAGCTCGCGAGCGTGTTCTCCGGGCAGATCGGTGGGCCCATGGCTGGCCTCGCACCGTTGATCACGGAAATGCTCGGGATGGAGTCGGCATCGATCGAGTACCGCAGCGACGGACGTCACCACAGCGTGAAGATCGGCGATGGCGTCGCGATCGAGGTCGATGACGTCTCCTCACCGCTCGATCCTGCCGCCGATGCGCCGAAGGTGACCGGCGTGCATCACCCCGCGGGCGCATCGCTCACGGTCGCGCGGTCGACCGCATCCCGCATCTCGGCGTTCGGCTACGACATCGCCCTCGTCGGCAAGAGCGGGTTCTCGGCGCCATTCTCGTGGGCGGGGTAGCCAGCTCTCGGACCATCTGGCGCCTGACACCTCAGGCGGCCGTCCTCCTCATCGCGGCCGCGATCGCCTGGGTCGCGATCATCGCCTGGTCGTCGCAGGACGGGGCCATGTCCGGCACCATGGGCCTGGCGCTACCGGCATTTCTGGTCGCCTGGACCGTGATGATGGCCGCCATGATGCTGCCGTCCGTCGCGCCGGTGGCCTCCCTCTACGCCCGGTCGATCTCCGGGCGTCGCGCCCTGCGCCTGACCCTGTTCACCGGCGGCTATCTGGCGGTCTGGGCGTCTGCGGGCGTGCTCGCGTTCGCGCTCGGCGGGTTCATCTCGCGGCTGGCCGAGGGGGATGGGCGACTCGGGACCGCGGCGGGAGTCGTCGCATATCTGGGCTGCGGCCTGTACCAGTTATCGCCGCTCAAGTACCGCTGCCTGGCGCACTGCCGCTCTCCCCTGTCGCTCTTCCTCATGTACAGCTCCTACCAGGGCGTACTGCGAGACCTGCGTGTGGGCGTGCACCACGGCGCCTACTGCCTGGCCTGCTGCTGGGCGCTCATGGTGGTCCTGCTCGCTCTTGGGGCGATGAGCGTCGTCCCGATGCTGATCCTCGCGGCGGTGGTCCTCACGGAGAAGCTCTGGTCGAGGGGAGAAGCCTTCGCGCGACTCGTCGGGGTCGCCTGCCTCGGCCTGGCGATCGCGACGATCCGGATCCCCGAGCTCGCACCCGGATTCATGCCAAGCACGGCAGGCATGTAGCCGTCGTCGACCCGCGGGTGGCGGCCGAACGAGGCAAGGTTGGCGGACACGTCCGGCTCGGCCATGGAATCGAGCGCAGCGCGTGAATCGGCGGCGGAGTAGCTCAGCGGTAGAGCAGGGGACTCATAAGCCGCCCGACACATCCGCTGTGCTCATCCTCGTGAAAGCTGAGCACGAATCGGTCCACTTATAGGCTGTATCGTCGGTGACCGTCAGAGCACATAACTCCGATACAGCACATACCTGAATCTGGTCATCATCCTCTAGCCCGAGGGACGTGATCGCCTCCCCAAGCGTTCAATCTCCGCCGTTCGATTGAACGCTTAGGATTCGGTTGACATGCCCGATCTGATCCGACCGTTCCTGGCGAGCCTCGATGGCGATGCCCTCGTCGACCTCATCGTCGAGGAAGCGGACCGTGACGACGGACTCGCCGAGCGACTTGGGCTCCGCGCGGCGATGGCGGCCCCCGGAACCGATGGCCTGCCGGCACTGAAGAAGGCGATCGGTCGCGCGACCAGGACGTATGGCTTCCTCCGCTATCGGGACGTCCGGGCGTTCGCCCGGGGTGTCGACGAGGTCGCTGACCTGCTCGATGGGCTGGTGACGGACGGCCGGCCCGACGCCGCGATCGGCCTGGCCGAGCATGCCTTGGCGCGCCTCGAGAAGGCGCTCGATCACGCCGACGACTCGGATGGCTTGATCGGCGATCTGCTCGCCCGTTTCCAGCAGACCCACCTCGACGCGTGCCGGGCGGCCGGACCCGATCCGGTCAAGCTCGCTGAACGGCTCTTCCGCTGGGAACTCAGCGGCGATTGGGATGTCTTCCGGGGCGCGGCCGAGACCTACAGCGACGTGCTCGGAGAGGCCGGGCTGGCCAGGTATCGGCTTCTCGCGGAGGCCGAGTGGGAGCGCATGCCGACGCTCGCGCCAGTCCCGGACGCCATCGAGCCCAACGACTCCAACCGGTTCAGCATCACGTACACGATGGAGTCGCTCGCCCACGCGTATCACGACATTGACATGGAGATCGCGGTCCGAAGCCGCGACCTATCGTCCGCCTACCGGTTCCTCGAGATCGCACAAGTCTGTCGGGACGCCGGTCGCCCCGACGAGGCACTCGACTGGGCCGAGCGCGGGGTTCGCGCCTTCCCGGAGCGTACTGACCATCGTCTCCGAGAGTTCATTGCCGACGAATACCTGCGCCGCGCCCGAGGCGACGACGCGATGGCGGTCATCTGGGCGCAGTTCCTCGAGCAGCCGGCCCTCGCCGCCTTCCAGCTTCTGAAGCGGTACGCCGACCAGATCGGAACGTGGGCGCTCTGGCGCTCGCGCGCGCTCGCGGAGGTGCGCCGGTCGATCGGCCTGGCCAAGGCTGCTGGACCGACGCCCGCCGCGATCAGTCGGGCCCGATACCGCTGGAACGTGCCGCCGGACGGCTCGCGGCTGGTCGACATCCTCCGCTGGGAAGGTCACGTCGACGAGGCGTGGTCGGAAGCACATGCGCTCGGCTGTTCGCCGGGTCTGCTCCTCCTGCTGGCCGCGGAGCGCCAGGTGACCCACCCGGACGAAGCCATCCCGATCTACCGTCAGGAGGTCGAGCGACTGCTCCAGGTGAGCGACAAGGGGAACTACGTGCAGGCGGTTGACCTTCTCGGACGGATCGGCCCGCGGATGTCCAGGCTTGGTCGCGCTACGGAGTTCGCGTCGTACGTGGCCGACATCAGGGCGGCCAACGCGCGCCGGCCGGCCTTTACGTCGCTCCTCGATGACGTCCAACTTGCCCCCAAGCGCCCGATCCTTCGCGCCGTGGACTGAAAGTCGGCACTCCGCCTTTCGGGCGACTTGTTGGCGCGTCGACCGACAGAGTCAATCTGGCGAAGCGCAAGAGGCAGTCTTCCTGGGTCAGTCATGGAGACCGACGGCGGGCTACCGGAGCGCTCGGCGAAGGGCGTATTCGAGCCCGCGCGACGTCAGCGTGCGCAGCCGTGGCGATCCGATCCGCTCCAGCCAATGAGCGATCTCCTTGCGGTCGAAGTCCGTCGGGAGCTCAAGCTCGGGAATCCGGCGCTGCCGCGCGCCATGCGCCGCAGACACGTAGCAGAGGTCGAAGAGCGCTTTCGCCGGACTCGCCACCTTGATCCCGTCCTTTTCCACCCATCCGCCGAACAGGTCCGGTGGCAGGTGATGGACAACGAAGGTGGCCACGGAGGTCCGGACCTGTTTCGAACGATCGAGCGAGGCGACAGAGATATCCCGCGGGAGCTGGTCGATCAGCTGATGGAAGTTGAGTGCCGAAGCGAACGAGATGTACGCGGGGTACGGTCGCGTGACTTCCTCGGCGAGTCGTCGCGGGTCGACTGGCTCGCTCCCGAGGACCCACAGTCCGTGTCGCACCCGCTGAGCGAGACCGTGCGTCGCGAGATCGCTGAGGAGACGGCTCGCCGCACTGGTGGAGATCCGAAGCGCGGCGGCGGCCTCGCCGGTCGTCAGTGTCGGACCGAGTCCGGCGAGGGTGGCGTAGGAGGCCAGCGTCATCGCAGTCGCTCCAGATGGCCGGCGACCGTGGTCACCATCTCGTCCCACACCTCTGGCCGGTTGTAGATCTCGACGAACTCCTCTTCGAGGTAGTCGACGACGAGGTCCGCGAAGGCCTCGAACGGGATCGCAAACGCCGCGTCGATGGCCTTGCCGACAAGTACCCCGTCGACATCACCGGCCTTGACCGCGTCCGGGTTCCCGGCGAACAGGAGGTCGAGATCGAAGACGTCGCGCGGCTCGGTCTCCGAGCGCTCGGCGAGGGCCCGGATCTTCTGCCGAATGGCGGCGGTGGCCAGGTAGTGGTTGGCCTTCACGACACGGAGACCGGCGGCCCGCCCGATGTCCGACCGTGCGGCCTCAAGGGCGTACTCCGGATCGGCGGCGTTCCGGGACGAGAACTCGATCTTGGAGTTGAGTCTGGCCCCGCTCCCGACGACGGCGAACTTCCATCTCCGGGTCGTGTCGGTCTGTTTCGGCTTCGTCAGGTCGGCCATCTCGACACCGGCAAGCCGTAGCAGGTCGCGGAACGCTCGAGAGTCGAGCGTCTCGTCGACCTTGTCCTCGATCTTCCAGAACGCAGTGCCCACGTAGTCGAGATCGATGTCCTGCGACCGGCGGCGGCTCTCGTAGAAGAGACGCATGTTCGCGCCACCCTTCACGACATAGTCCGCGATGGGCAGGCGCGTTGGCAGGACCTGGAGGAACGCCAGCTGGAGGAACTCGATGAGCTTGGCGCCCGTCTGCGTGGTGTTCACTCAGCAAGACTACGTGATATTGACTCCACTCGTCAATATGCCGTACTCTAACGCCGACGACCTCGATATGGTTCGGGAGCGACTGTCCGCCGCCTGGCCGTACGTGACCAGGGCTCAATAGTTATGTGCTGTGCGATAGTTATGTGCTCTAGCGACCTCGGTTGCTGCCCTTGGTCACGCTCGGTAAGCTTGAGAACCTCGGCGGAGTAGCTCAGTGGTAGAGCAGGGGACTCATAAGCCCTTGGTCGGTGGTTCGAATCCGCCCTCCGCTACCAGATCCTCCGCACGTTCGTGCTCATCCGCTCATCCCCGGAACGTTCGTGCGCGATTCCGGCTGGAGGGCGAGCTTCCGGCCCGTTCGGTCCCGCCGGATCACGCTCGGCCGGGCACGATCGAGCGGTGGACGTGGGCCTCGGGAGACCGCACCGCTCCCGAACGTTCCTCCGATGAGCGGATGAGCGAGGGGCAGCGGCGGCCGGACGCGACCCGCATGGACGGCCCGGTCCAGCCGCAGTCGCCTCTCCGGGGGGCGGGCAAAGAGTGCGGCGGTATACTCGCCCGTGAGCTCGCCGCTCGGTCGGCGGGTCTTCGCGCATCCGGAGGCTTCCTTCCTTGAACGCCAAGTTCCTCCGCAACGGCATCGTCATGCTCGTGCTCGTCGTGGGCACCGTTGCGCTCCTCGCCGCCGTGCTCATCAGCCCGAGCAGCACCGGCACCGCCCACTCGTACACCTCGTTCCTCCAGGACGTCCAGAACGGGACCGTCGTCTCGATCGTCCAGCAGGACAAGACGCTCACGGTGAAGCAGTCGACCGGTCAGTACACGGTCGTCGTCCCGGGTCTCCTCGCGGACGCCTATCCGGACATCGTCGCGGCGGCGAAGGCCGGCGGCAAGCCCACCCCGGACCTGACCGCGGATGTCCCCGCGGACACCTCGTGGTTCCTCTCGCTCCTTGGCATCCTGCTTCCGGTCGTCGTCATCGTCGGCTTCATCATCTTCATGATGCGGCAGGCGCAGGGGACGAATAACCAGGCGCTGAGCTTCGGCAAGAGCCGGGCCCGCATGTTCCTCGGCAACAAGACGGTCGTGACGTTCGCGGACGTGGCGGGCGTGGACGAGGCAAAGACGGAGCTCCAGGAGGTCGTGGAGTTCCTCAAATACCCCGAGAAATTCAACTCGCTCGGCGCGCGGATCCCGCGCGGCGTCCTTCTCGTCGGCCCTCCCGGAACCGGCAAGACCCTCATGGCCCGGGCCGTCGCCGGTGAGGCCGGCGTCCCGTTCTTCAGCATCTCCGGTTCGGAGTTCGTCGAGATGTTCGTCGGCGTCGGCGCTTCACGGGTCCGCGACCTGTTCGATCAGGCCAAGCGGAACTCCCCGTGCATCGTCTTCGTCGACGAGATCGACGCCGTCGGTCGTCAGCGCGGGGCGGGCCTCGGCGGCAGCCACGACGAGCGCGAGCAGACGCTCAACCAGATCCTCGTCGAGATGGACGGCTTCGACACGAACACGAATGTCATCGTCGTCGCGGCGACGAACCGGCCGGACGTGCTCGACCCGGCCTTGCTCCGGCCGGGCCGCTTCGACCGCCAGGTCATCCTCGACCGCCCGGACATGCGGGGTCGGACGGCGATCCTCAAGGTCCACACGAAGGGCAAGCCACTCGACAAGACCATCGACGTCGAAGGCATCGCCCGGCGATCGCCCGGCTTCTCCGGAGCGGACCTCGCGAACCTCGTCAACGAGGCGGCGATCCTCGCCGCGCGCCGCAACAAGAAGGTCATCGCGATGCCGGAGTTCCAGGAGGCGCTCGAACGGATCGTCGCCGGCCCGGAGCGGAAGAGCCGGGTCATTAGCGATGTCGAGAAGGGGATCATCGCCTTCCACGAGGGCGGCCACGCGGTGGTCCAGCGGATCCTCCCGAAATGCGACCCGGTCTCCAAGGTGACGATCATCAGCCGTGGCATGGCCCTCGGCTACACGATGGCCCTGCCGACGGAGGATCGGTACCTGCAGAGCAAGTCGGAGTTCGAGGACAAGATCGCCGGTCTCCTCGGCGGCAACGCCGCCGAGCGGCTCGTGTTCGGTGACACGACCACGGGGGCGAGCAACGACATCGAGAAGGCGACGGACCTCGCGCGCCGGATGGTCACCGAGTTCGGCATGAGCGACAAGCTCGGTCCGTTGAGCTTCGGCAAGCGGGACGAGCTCGTCTTCCTCGGCCGCGAGATCGGCGAGCAGCGGAACTACAGCGACGATGTGGCGAAGACGATCGACGACGAGGTCCGGGCGATCATCGATCGGGCATACGATCGGGCGATGGAGGTCCTCGTGACCCATCGCGACCGGCTCCAGACGCTGGCCGAGAAGCTCGTCGCGGAGGAGACGGTGGACTCGGAGGAATTCGAGAAGATCTTCGCGGACCTGCCGCCCAAGGAGGATCCGCGCGGCGGAACACCCTTGATCGCCGCTGCGCCGGTGACGCCGCGGACGCCGAACGCGCCCGCCGCTCCGGGCCCGTCGACCGGTCCGGCTCCGGCGCCCGCGCCGAGCCCGGCGTGATCCCGATCGAACCGATCGGGATCACCGGCAGGTGACGACGCAGCCCTCCGTATCCCCGGGCGCCCCGGTCACGGATCCGGCCCTCGAGGCGTACCTCGTCGAGACCCACGGCCGACGCCTCGACGAGTACATCGAGTTCCTCCGGATCCCGAGTGTCTCGGGGCTTCCGGAGCACGACGGAGACTGCCGCCGGGCGGCGGGCTGGGTCGCTGATCGGCTGCGGGCGATCGGTCTTGAGCACGTCGACGTGTCCGAGACGGGCGGCCATCCGATTGTCTATGCGGACTGGCTGCACGCGGCGGGCGCTCCGACGGCCGTGGTCTACGCTCACTACGACGTCCAGCCGGTCGACCCGGTCGAGGAGTGGGCGTCACCACCGTTCGAGCCGGTGATCGTCGACGACCGCGTCCTCGCCCGTGGCTCGAGCGACGACAAGGGCAACATCGCGATCATCGTCCAGGCGGCCGAGGCGCTGCTTGCGACGCGCGGACAGCTGCCCATCAATCTGCGGTTCATCTTCGAGGGCGAGGAGGAGTCGAGCTCGGTCCACCTCGAGCCGTGGCTCGCGGCGAACCGCGGGCGGCTCGGCGGCGACGTCGCCCTCATCTGCGACTCCGGCTTCTTCGCCGGTAACATCCCGGCCGTGACGATCGGACTCCGCGGGATCATGTACGCCCAGCTCGACGTGACGGGCCCGTTCCAGGACCTCCATTCGGGGGTCTACGGCGGCATGGTCGCCAACCCCGCGAACGCCCTCGCGACGATCCTCGGCGGGCTCAAGGACGCGGACGGACGGATCCTCATCCCGGGCTTCTACGATGACGTCATCCCCCTCGGCGCGGACGACCGGGCGGCCTTCGCGACCCTCCCGTTCGACGAGGATGAGGCGCGCGCATCGCTCGGCGTCGTGGAGCTCGTCGGCGAGGTGGGCTACACGACCCTCGAGCGCCGCGCGGCCCGCCCGACCCTGGACGTCAACGGCATCTGGGGCGGCTTCCAGGGCGAAGGGAGCAAGACGATCATCCCTGCCAGGGCGCACGCGAAGGTGAGCTGTCGGCTCGTCGCCGCCCAGGATCCCGAGGTCATCCTGCGGCGCTTCCGCGAGCACGTCCTCGCGACCTGCCCGCCGGGCGTCACGGTCGAGGTGCACGATCTGGGCATGGGCCGGCCGAGCTTCTCGCCGATCGACCTGCCGGCGAACCAGGCCCTCGCCCGGAGCCTCGCCGCGGTCTTCGGTCGCGAGCCGGTCTTCATTCGCGAGGGCGGTTCCATCCCGTTCGTCGCGGCGTTCGAGACGCTCCTCGCCCTGCCCGTCGTCATCATGGGATTCACCCCGCCGGACGGGAACTTCCACGCCCCGAACGAGTGGATGGACCTGACCAACTTCGAGCTCGGGATCCGCGCGATGGCGCGCTACTGGGAGGAGCTCGCGAGCCTCCCGCGGTGAGGGCGGCAGGTGGCAGCGAGCCGGCCGCCGGGACTCCGCCGGTCCGCGGGACCCAGGACCTTCGGCGACTTTCCGGGCTTCTGGCCGGTGCTACCATGCCCGCACGTCACCACCGGGAGGGATACGCCGCGTGAGCACCGAGGCACCTGACACGAACGCCACCCCCAAGACCGCGTGGCGGCTCGACACGCCGAACGGCAGCATGGCTCCTCGTTCCGCGCTGGATGTCCTCGTGGATCTCAACGATCACGTCACCTCCGGCAACGTCGGCGAATACCAGCCGGTGCCGCTCGGGTTCACCCCGCTCGACAAGACGATCGGCAACGGTCTGCGAGCCGGCGAGCTCTTCCTCATCGGCGGCGCCCAGGGGACCGGCAAGACGACGATGGCCCTCCAGATGGCGCGCAACGTCGCCTCGGGCGGACAGGCGAACGTGCTGTACGTCTGTTTCGAGCATGAGGAGCAATACCTCCTCAATCGGCTCATCGCGATGGAGTCGGCCCTCGCCCACCTGCCGCACAAGACCGGGGCGATCAAGATCCAGGACGTTCGCAAGGAGATCCTCGGCTCCTGGATGGCGGACGGGTCCGGCACCGCACAGCTGGCGAACAACCCGCGACTCCGGCCCTCGCTCGACCGGATCGCTCGCTACGGCCAGAACCTGTTCCTCATGCGCGGCACGCAGACGGCGAGCACCGTCGATAATCTCCGCCAGCTCATCCGCCAGCACAAGGAGCTGTCCGGCGACCGCCGGCTCCTCGTCGTCGTGGACTATCTCCAGAAGGTGCCGGTCTACCCGGAGCCACCGACCGAGACCGAGAAGGTGACGTTCGTCGTCAACGGGCTCAAGGACATCGCCCTGGCCGAGGATGTCCCGATGATCGCCATCGTCGCGGCCGACAAGGAGGGGCTCAAGGCGGCCCGTCTTCGGAACCACCACCTGCGCGGCAGCTCGGCGATCAACTACGAGGCGGACATCATCGTCATCATCAACGAGAAGTACCACATCGTGGCCAAGGTCAACATCGAGTTCAACCCGTATCAGGCGCAGCGGTTCCGCGACTGGGTCGTCGTGAGCATCGAGAAGAACCGCGGCGGCCAGGACAACGTCGACCTCGAGTACGAGAAGCACTTTGAGTTCTCATGCTTCGATCCGAGCGGCCGGACGGTGCAGGAGAAACTCATCGAGGAGCGCCTCTACAACGACTGAGGCGCCGCTGCGCGGCGGCGCACCGTCGCGCGCGTCACGGGCCCGGCACGGGTATCGTGTGCGGATGGGCGAGCGCGTGAGCGACCGGTTCCCGGACGTCGTGGAAGTCGTGGTCGAGATCCCCCGCGGCAGTCGGAACAAGTACGAGTGGGACGAGCACGAGCGCGTGTTCCGCCTCGACCGCGTCCTCTCCTCAGCCGTCTACTACAACTTCGACTACGGCTTCGTCGAGGGAACGCGTTCCGGCGACGGCGATCACACGGACGCACTCCTCCTCATCGACGAGCCCACGTTCACCGGCTGCCACGTCTGGGCGCGCCCGATCGGCGGGCTCGAGATGCGCGACGACAAGGGCTTCGACTTCAAGGTCCTCTGCGTCGCCGTGGGCGACCCGCATCAGGCCCACGTCGCTGACCTCGACCAGGTCAGGCCCCACCGGCTCGTCGAGATCCGCCACTTCTTCGACACGTACAAGCTGCTCGAGTCCAAGGAGACGGAGGTCGTCGGCTGGCGCGCAGCGGTGGCGGCCCGGGAGGTCCTCCTCGCCGACCGACGGACCTTCGACGCCGAGCGGAGGGCGGGCGGCGGCCGATCCGGCCGATGACGGAGGACGCGCCGCTCGGCGAACCGCGCCGCGAAACGGTGGCGGCCGATCCGCGCGAGCCGGCGTGGCTCGCCCGGGCGCGTGAGCCCGGCCGTCGGCTGTTCGTCGCGGTGCCCCTGCCGGCGGAGGTCATCCGTGGGGTGGCCGCGCTCGTGGAGGGCGTTCGCGCCGCGGATGGCGCCGCGATCGTCGGGCCCGTCGGTCGCGGGGGACGCGGCGCGAACGACGTCCGCTGGGTCCGGCTGGACGCCCTCCATGTCACGATCCGGTTCATCGGGCCCACCCTCGATCCAGACGTCGAACGGATCGCGACGGCGGTCGAACGCGTCGCCGCCGCCGGCCACCCCTTCGAGGTTCGGGTGACGGGCGCCGGGGCATTCCCCGGCACAGATCGCCCGCGGGCCCTGTGGCTCGGCATCGGGGCCGGTCAGACCGAGCTCGGCGCTCTTGCCTCGACCCTCGATCGAGCCCTCGTGGAGCTCGGCTGGCCGACCGACCAGCGGCCGTTCCGGCCGCATCTCACGCTCGCCCGCTCCGACGGGGTCCGGGCGGGGCCGCGGCTCGCGCGCCGGCTCATCGCCGCGGCCGACGGTCTGTCGCTCCGCTGGCGTGCCACATCCATGGTGCTATTCGAGAGCCAGACAGGAGGCGGGCCCGCGCGCTACCTGCGGCTCATGGAAGCGTCGCTCGGGAACGTTGGGATCGCGTCGGAAGCGGGAGCAGGAAGTACGTCGGGGGATGGTACGATCGGCTGAGCCACGCTGGACCCGACCCGCGCAGGTGCCCGTGCACGGAGAGCCCGGATCATCGTGACCGTCGCGCAGCGCGCCCGCCTCGTGCTCGCGCTCGGCCTGATCAATCTCGTCATCGCGGCCGTCGCGCTGGCCCTCGGCGGTCTCGGCTCACCGCCGGTGCACAAAGGCACCACCGACCTCGCGAACCCCACCCCGATCGTCGCCGGCCTCGGATCGCGCGCGTCGGCCTCGCCGTCCGCTTCCCCGGCACCGCCGGCGTCGCCCATCCCGTCCGAGTCCGCGGCTTCGACGAGGGCGGCAAGCGCTCCGACTGCATCGGCTTCTCCGATCGAGAGCGCTTCGCCTCCCGCGTCGGCGATCCCATCCGCCGAACCGGGCGGCCATCGACCCCCTCCGACGACGACGAGCGAGGAGACTCCGGGCCCCTAGGATCGAGGCGCCGACGCCCACGCCGAGCCTTCCATCGGCGCCGACGGTGGCGGAGCGACGATAATCGCCCGATGCGGGTCGCTCTTCTCGGTCTCGGGCTCATCGGCGGTTCGATCGCCCGGGCGCTTCGCCGGCCGGACGACGACCCTGCCCGTCGACCGTGGATCTCCGCATGGACGCCCGACGGGCGCGGCCCACGCGCCGCGCTCGCGGCGGGCGCCGTCGACGTGGCGGCGGGTTCGATCGGCGAGGCGGTCGACGGCGCCTCGCTCGTCATCCTTGCCGCGCCCCCGCTCGCCTGCCTCGATCTGATCGACCGCAGCGGCGAGCAGGACGTCCGCGATCGGTTCGCGACGGACGTCCTGCTGACGGATGTGGCGTCGACGAAGGCGGCGATCGTCGCGCGGGCCGTTCGCCTCGACCTGCCGTTCGTCGGTGGCCATCCGATGGCCGGCCGGGAGACGAGCGGCTTCGGATCCGCGGACGATCTCCTGTTCAGGGGCCGGCCGTGGGTCGTGGTGCCGACCGCCACGAGCCCCGCCGGAGGCGTCGACAGGATCGCAGCACTCGCTCGCGCGTGTGGTGCGGCCCCGGTCGTCATGGACGCGGCCGATCACGATGCCGCGGTCGCCGGGATCAGCCATCTCCCCCTCATCGTTGCCGCCGCGCTCGCCGGTGCCGTCTTCGGCCCGGCTGGAGACACCGAGCGACCGGACGCGGCGGCGGCGCGTGCGCTCGCGGCGAGCGGCTGGGCGTCCGCCACGCGCCTCGCTCGCGGCGACCCGACCATGGCCGCCGGGATCGCCGCGACGAATGCCGCCTCGATCGTCGCGCGGATCCGCGACCTCGAGGCCGTCCTCGTGGATTGGCGGGTGCAGATCGAGCGTGGCGATCCGGCGGAGCTGACGGCGGCGTTCGCCGAGGCGCGCGCGCGCCTCGAGGCGCCGGACGGCGGCGACGCGGACGAAGCCGGGTGAGCGACCCATCCGAGCACGTCCTCGTCGTTCCTCGCGCGGTGGCTGTCCCGATCCCGTGGCATGGCCTGCGGACGGATCCGGGGGGGATCGCCGACCTTGTCGGCGCCATGAAGTCGGAGGGGCGGTTCGTCCTCCGGTCCGCGGCCGAGGCGGACCCGACCGCCAAGCAGATCATCCCGTACCTCGTCCTCCGCGACGGCCCGCACTGGTTCCTCATGCGCCGCACCCGCCGCGGCGGCGACGAGCGCCTCCACGATCGCTGGTCGATCGGCATCGGCGGCCATCTCAATCCGGGCGACACGGACCTCGACGGAGGACTCCTGCGGGAGTGGAGCGAGGAGCTCGAGGCGGCGTTCGTGCCGCCGTTCAGGCCCGTCGGCCTGATCAACGACGATGCGAGCCCCGTCGGTGCCGTGCACCTCGGCGTCGTCTACATGGCCGAGGCGGACGGGCGTCCGGTCGGGATCCGGGAGTCGGACAAGCTCGAGGGCGGATTCGCCACGGGCGAACAGGTCGCAGCCGTACGCGATCGGCTCGAGACGTGGAGTCGGATCATCTTCGACGCCGTCACTCGGAGCGTCGCGGTCGAACGCCTATAATCCGGACGCCGGAGCCCGCCCGGGCTCGCACGGAGGGGTGACGCGACCTGATGGCGGCCAAGATCCTCGTCGTCGACGACGACCCGAACGTCCAGCGACAGCTCACCTACACGCTGAAGCAGGAAGGCTACGAGGTCGTCGTCGCTGCGGACGGGACCGAAGCGATCCGGCTGTGGGGCGTGGACAGCCCTGCGCTTATCCTCCTCGATGTCCTGCTGCCGAAGCTCGACGGCTACCAGGTCGCGGAGCGGATCAGGGCGGAGGAGGGCGCGACCGTCCACGTCCCGATCATCATGCTCACCGCCGAGCGTGAGGTCGAGCAGAAGGTGCGCGGCCTGCGGGCGGGCGCAGACGACTACCTCATCAAGCCGTTCCACCCGGCCGAGCTCGTCGCCCGGATCAGGAGCCTCCTCGCCCGGTTCGCCCCGGCCGAGACCCTTGTCGGCCGCCCGCCGCTCGGGCGCCTGCACGTCTACTACGGGGCGAAGGGCGGGGTCGGGACGACGACGATCGCGATCAATGCGGCGATCGCCCTCCATCGCGAGCTCGGGCGCTCGGTGGCCCTCGTCGACGGCAACCTCCAGTTCGGCGACCATCGCGTCTTCCTCGACCTCGGCCTCGACCGGAAGAGCATCGTCGACGTCGTGACCGCATCGACGATCGACGTGGACCTCGTGAAGCAGGTCCTCGTCAAGCACGACTCGGGCGTCGACCTGCTCCTCGCTCCGCCATCACCGGAGACGGCCGAGCTCGTCACGGCGGACCACGTGCCGCTCATCCTCGATCACCTCCGGACGCTGTACGACTACGTCCTCGTGGACATCGACAAGCGGCTCGACGAGGTGAACCTTCGAGCCCTCGACGCGTCCGACACGATCTTCGTCGTCATGACCGCCGACCTGTCGTGCCTCAAGAATGTCCGCCTCGTCCTCGAGACGATCGCCAACCTCGGCTACGAGCAGGGGAAGGTGCAGCTCGTCCTCAATCGCTCGAATGCCTTCACCGGGATCAGCGTGAAGAACGCCGAGGGGGCTCTCAAGCGGACGATCGACCATCAGGTCGTGAACGAGTACCGCGGGGCGATCAGCGCCCTCAACAGCGGCGCGCCGTTCATGTTCACGAAGGCGGACTCACCGCTCGGCCGGTCGCTCCTCGACTTCGCTCGGGCGGTCGACAAGGAGCCGGCCAAAGGCAGCCGACTCGTCGTGGCGCCGAGCCGCTGAGCGGACCAGCCGCCAGCGGACGAGCCGCCTGGATGGCGCCTGGTAAGTCGCGGGTGAGCCGGCGGTCCTAGCCTTCGGACCGTGCTTGCGACGATCCATTCGGCCACCCTCCATGGGCTCGAGGGACGCGTCATCCGCGTCGAGGTGGACGTCGCTCCCGGGCTGCCCGGGTCCACGATCGTCGGTCTCGCGGACACCGCGCTCCAGGAGGCGCGAGAACGCGTCCGCGGAGCCATCCGGAACAGCGGGTTCGTCTACCCACCTCGTCGGATCACCGTCAATCTGGCCCCGGCGGATCTGCGCAAGGGAGGGTCCTCGCTCGACCTGGCGATCGCGGCCGCGATCCTCATCGGTTCGGAGCAGCTCCGGGCGACGGGCCGCTGGGCGCTCATCGGCGAACTGTCGCTGGGTGGCGACGTCCGGTCGGTGCCGGGCGTCCTGCCGATGGTCGTGGCGCTCGCGAGACGCGGCGTGCGACGCGTCGTGGTGCCGCTGGATCGCCTCGCCGAGGCGCGTCTCGTCGACGGCGTGGAGGCGATCGGCGCCGCCTCGCTCGGCGAGGCCCTCGAGGTGCTGCGACCGGCCGGCCGACGGCCGCGGACGCCGACGGTGGCGGCCCGCGTCGAGCTCGCCGGCGGTCCGGTCGACGACGGGACGCCGGCCCGGAAGGACGATCAGACCTCGATCCCCGACCTGGCAGAGGTCCGCGGCCAGGTGGAGGCGCGGCGAGCGCTCGAGATCGCGCTTGCCGGTGGCCACGGCATCCTCTTCATCGGCCCCCCCGGGGCGGGCAAGACGCTGCTCGCCCGCACGATCCCGCGACTCCTCCCGCCGCTCGACGACGCCGAGGCACTCGCCGCGACGATCGTCGACTCGGTGGCCGGCGAGGCGCCGCTCAGGGGTCTGATCCGGCGCGCGCCGTTCCGCGCACCGCACCACACGATCTCGTACGCGGGCATGGTCGGTGGGGGTCCGCGACTCGCGCCGGGCGAGGTGACCCGGGCTGACCACGGCGTGCTGTTCCTCGACGAGCTCGCGGAGTTCGATCGGGATGTCCTCGAGGCACTCCGGCAGCCGCTCGAGGATGGTCGCGTGGCGATCGTCCGGGCCGGTCGCGCCGAGACCTTCCCGGCGAGGTTCCAGCTCGTCGCCGCGATGAACCCGTGCCCGTGGAGGTTTCGACTACACCCGGGAACCGGTAGGTCACGAGGGCGCAGACGCTCTTCCTGCCGTCGTCGTGGGTCGTGGTGTTCAGGACGACGCGAACGAGCAGACGGACGATCTCCTGGCGTTGCTCAGC
This sequence comes from Chloroflexota bacterium, assembly GCA_015478725.1. Taxonomy (NCBI): domain Bacteria; kingdom Bacillati; phylum Chloroflexota; species Chloroflexota bacterium. Next base: position 284,138 of record JADMIG010000001.1, read on the forward strand.
GGTCAGTCCAGCGTCCAGGCGGGCCCGGACCTCGGCGAGCAGGTCGATGGCCGCCACCGGCACGTCCGGGTCGTCACGGGGCTCCAAGGCGGCCACACGGCGCTCGAGTTCGGTCGTCTCGGCCGCGATCCGGTCAAGCTCGCTATCCAGCTCTGCGTCGGGCAGGCGGCCACGGATGTTGAGGGCGATCGCTTGCTTGCGCTGGGCCCCCAGAGCCTCGATCGCTCGCGCGAGCGTGATCGACTCGGCGACGACGACCGTGCCGTGGGCCTCGCGATCAGCTTGTCCGTCGAGCTCGTCGAGGACATCGCCGGGGTCGCGGAGCCACCGCTCAACGTCAGCCCAGACAACTGGTTCGATGGCATCGGTCCGGATTGACTGGCCCCAGCAGCGCCCTGGGAGGGGACCGCGCTCGACGAGCTGGCCGGTACAGCGATACCAGCCGACCTCGCCCCGACCCTGGGTCCCGCAGTAGGAGAGGCCATCGATCCCGCAGTGGATGACGCCCCGCAGCAGGTACTTGCGCCGCGTGTTCTTCGCGATCGTCCGGTTCGCCGCGAGTGCCTCCTGCGCCGCATGCCAGAGCGCCGGGGAAACCAGCGGCTCGACCGGTGCGGAGATCACCTCGCGACCGTGTGACGCCTTCGTGGTTCTCCGGCCGTACTGGAGCTCACCTCGGTAAAGCGGATTGACGACGAGGTTCCGGATCCGTCCTGATCTCCATACGCCCTGGGTCCGCTGTGCCCGTTGACCTTTGGAGGTCACGAGCCGGTCGTCGCGGGAGTAGTGGGTGGGTACGCCCCGGGCGTTGAGCTCCTCGGCGACGCGCCGACAGCTCCAGCGGTCGGCCCCCAGGCGCTGGTAGATCCAGCGGACGATGTCCGCCGCGCTCTGATCCGCCCACACGATCGAGTCGTCCGAGACGAGACGGGCCGATTCCTTGAGGCCTTGGACCCGATAGCCGAACGGCACGATGCCACCGGTGTAGCGGCCCTCTCGCGCCGCTCTCGTCATCCCTCGGGCCATGTCCGCGAGCAACTTCAGTCGATTGAAGTCGCCGATGACCGCCTCGAGGTCTGCGACGAGCGGTTGTACCTCGCCCGTGAGGGACATGAGCCGAATGCCAAGGAACGCGAACCGTCGCCGGGCGAGCATGACATCGGGCGCGTCGCGCCCGAGCCGGTCAATGGCGACGATCCACAACTCGTCGAAGTGCCCGGCGGCCGCATCCCGCAGCAGCTGGCTTCCGGCGGGGCGGTTGGCGAGGGCGATCGTGCCCGAAACCCCGTCGTCCATATATCGGGCGACGATCTCGACGTCTGACTCGAAGGAGAGCCGTCGGTCGAGAGCGTCGGTCTGGGTCTTGATCGTCTCGCGTTCGCGCTGGTCGGCCGAACTCACTCGTTCGTAGGTCGCCACGCGTCGGGTCGCGGTTGCCATCGTCATTGCTCGCCTCCGTCCGCGGGGGAGGGGAGCACCCGGGGAAGGTCCAGTACCACCCGGAGCGCGGCCCGCATCGCCTCGCGTTCAGGGATCCATGTACGCTCTGTTGCCGGGGAGTTGGCAAGGTGAGAAACCGACCGCCGGCCGCCGCCGATCGTGATGATCGGGGTGACGACCCGGGGGTCGGGTTCCCCGAGCCTGGCCCGTGTCCGAGGCGCGAGTTCGAGCGCTCCTCCCATCGGCTCAGCCATCGCCCGCCGCGGGAGCCAGGACCCTGAACCGCGGCGGCAAGCCGATCTCGTCCGCGACCGAGGGACTGAAGGGGCTGATCTCCATGTGCAAGCCTGCCCGGGCCGAGGGTGTCAGTCCGAGCTCGCGGCCGAACAGGCGGATCTGGTCGGCCCAGCCCCGCATGATCCGGTCGAGCGGGTTCGCGATGAGGTCGCCTGCCCGTGCGCCGCGGATGAGGGGTGCCGAGCGGACGAGCAGCGAGGCCGCCTGGCGATAGCGGATGACCGCCTCGCAGTAGCAGGCGAGGGCATCGGTGTCGGCGCCCGTGATGACGCCCGCGGGCATCGCGCGGACCGTCCGCCGCCAGATGACCCTGGCGGCCGGATCGAGGTGGGCAGGCGGTCGCGGCGCGGTCTGGCGGGGCAGGGGCTCCCGATCGTTGAGGCGCGACGGGCGCGTCTCACCGTGGAGCCGCCTGAGTGTGCTGGGCATGGGAGCGGGACCGCGCCTGCCCATCAGCTAGCTCCGCTCACCGACCGGGCGGAGTGACAAGAATGGCGAAACTCGGCCGCGTATCACAAGCGGCTGACGACCTTTGGGCGCCGCGGCGGCCACCTACCCTCATACCCCCCCACCCGTCCGAGGAGCCGGCACCGCGGCCGCCCGACTTGCGGCTGTTGCACGGCCCGCAGAGCACGCCGGCGTTCGCCCGATCGAAGGGCGCACCGCCGTCAGCGAGCGCGATCGCGTGGTCCAACTTGAGGTCGGCGGCCGCATGACGGCCTCGTGCGCGACGGACGTCATGGTTGCCCGCCCGGCCGAGCCGAGTCTGTAGCAGCCGCGCGCGACCCTTCGGGGTCCAGGCCGGCTCGGCGGAGCCCGTCTTGGATCAGGAGGCTGGCCTGCGAGCGCGGGTCCCGCATCTCGCGGCGGGCAAGGTCACGGAGCCGCTCGGCGGCGCTCTCGGGAAGCGGAACATTGATCCGTGTCATGGGGCTGTTCTAGCAGCCCCATGGGCGGCGGGTGAAGGTGGCGGGTGGTCGGTAGTCTGGTCGGTAGTTAGGCGTCCCGACGCCGACGCCTGTCCTTTCCGAGCGCATAGCGAACAGCGTCGCGGCTCACGCCGAGCTCGTCGGCAATCGACCGCTCCCCGGCCGGGCGGCCCCAGGACGCGAGCTCCTGGCGCGTCCGCGCGACATCCCCCGCCGTCACCATTGGCTGCGGCCCGGGCTTGCCCTCCCCGGACGACGGCCTCTGCCTCAGCTCCGCGAGAAGTGCCCGGCATTTGGCCGGCGGCGACGTCAAGCGGTCAAACCACCACTTGAGCTCGTCGCTGTCTATGGCCGCCAGGATCTCCGCGTCACTATCGCCGCGATCGACCAGGGCGCGGATCAGCTTGTCCGGGAAGAGCGTCTGGAGGTACGACGGCCTGCCATCGCCCACGTCGATCGCCGACATGCGCGCCGCGATGTCAAAGAGCCTGTCGATCGCCGTTGCACCCTTCTCCATCAGGGCAGGAAGGTCGGCCTCCGTGAAGAGAGGCTGTCCATCCTCGCCGACGAGCGCCGTGATGAGGAGAGTGCACTTCCCGTAGATGCTGAACCGGTCGCCCTTGGGCTGCTCCTTCACTGCGGCATCGCTCTCACTCACTCGCTCACCGTCGTCCGGGCATCGGCCCGGGTCACAGTGCGGAGCCGGACCCGAGCCGATCCTGCAGCGTCGCTGCCCCGCAGGCCGAGTCGATCTGAATGCGCCGCTCGGCTCGGCTCGGCGCTAGGTCAGTTTGCAATGGCGCGAAGATGTCGCCGGCCCTCGTCTGCGGTCGGGGTTAGCGGGTATGCCGACAGAAGCTCGCGCTCGTAGACGGCGAACCATTGGCTCAGGTCGCTGATCGAATACCCGAGCGTCGTTCGGTGAAGGTCCAACAGCTCGTGGAGCAATCCGGCCGGCTCTTTCGGAAAGTCGAGTTCGACGGGCTCGCGTTGTCGGTAGCCAGCCCGACCGATCTGGATCCACAGGTAGCGTTCCTGGTTCTTCGTGATGGCCCCAATGCGAGCTGCTTGAGTCACGATCGCGGCCATCGACACGCGCCACATCAACTTCAGCGTTGCCAATCGCGGAAGCGTAAGGGCGCGAAGCATCGGCCGAATCTGGCGTTCGGGCATGAGCAGCTCGCCCGCAAACCGGAACGCCTCGTCCTCCATCGTGGGAGTCGGCACCTTGTGCATGACGATGTGCCCGATCTCGTGCGCGAGAGTGAGCCGCTCACGATCGGCGACGAGATCAGCGTTCAGAAAGAACAGCGGCGGCAGGCCCGGCACCCACCGGCTCACAGCGTCGACCAGGCGCGTGCCGAAGTCCATGCGGATCACAAGCCCGCCCGCGCTTTCGACGGCCTGGATGAGGTTCTGGATAGGCCCGGACGGGAGATTCCAGGCAGCGCGCACCGCGCGCGCGATCTCTTCGGGCGATTCGTATTCGTCGAGATCGAACCGTGGGAACCCCTCGGGGATCTCCGCGCCCCGCAGGAGCCGGCTGACGTGCATGACCCGCTTGTTGATCTCGGCGTAGATGCGTCGCAGATCGCGACTCGTCGCAGCCTGTCGTTTCCGATGCCAGAACTCTGTCACCCCAGGTCCATAGGTCGGATCAGCGAGATAGAAGAACGACACCGGATAGTCCAACGCGCTCGACAGGCGAGCAAGTATGTCGTCGGTTGGGACCAACAGCCCGGCCTCGACCTTCGACAGATAGCCTTGCGAGACGATCAGGAAGCGCGCTAACTCGCTCTGCGTGAGCCCACGCGATTCCCGCGCGAGGGCCACCATCTGCGGGTTCGGCCGACCGTCGGTTTCAGCTGCCGGATGCATCCTGACGCTCTTCGGCGGCAGGGGGCTCGACCTCCTTGGGCCGCGCGCGCGGCCCAGTATCGGGCGCCGGCAGTCGGATCGGCTCGGACCCCACGTCCGGCGCCCGCAGCGTCCACTCCCAGCGATAACCCGCCACGCCGTTCGGGCAGACGATGTGAGCGCTGATCATCGCCGAGCGGGTCGCATTGAGGAGGTAGCCGAGATGGAGGTTGGTGACTGGCTCCGGCATGCTATCGAGGGCCAGCTGCCCGTCGTCCTGCTCTACGAAGTCGAGCGCGAGGCGGGTGCTGTTGTTCGCCACGGTGAAGTCGTGGTTCAGCTTCCTCGGCTTGATGATGTACTTGTGCCTGTAGTCCAGGAAGAAGAGCTGCGACCCGGGTGGCGGCATCGTGATGCTCGGCTCATCGACGAAGAGTGATCTCGCCCAGTTCTCCATGTACTGGTGCAGCAACACTGCCTGGACCCTCGGCACGTTGTACTGCCAACGGAGAGCCCGGTGCTGCTCGGCATAGTCCGCCCATGCGCTGGCGACGACGGTCTGGCAACGATCCTCGAGATGCTGCAGATCCGCCTGGACTTCGTCGAGTGGTCGGAACACAGGGCAAGTATCGGCTCGTCCTTTGCAGATGTCAATCTGATTATTCTGACTCTATGACCAGCAGCCCCCGAGCAGCCGTCTTGCTAGGACCTGGGTGCCTCACCCGCGTGGCTCGCCTCGGCCGCGTCGGCGTCCGCCTTCGTCCGATGGATCGTGCCGGGGGCATGCTCCGGCGGAGCGTAGACCGTGTAGAGCCGCAGGTCAGAGGCGCCGGTGTTGACGAAGTTGTGGCGCGTGCCGGCCGGGACGAGGACGAGGCGATCCGGGCCGACCGGGCGACGATCGCCATCGAGGATGGCAGCGCCCTCGCCCGCGACGAAGACGAGGACCTGGTCCACGTTCTCATGGACCTCCTCGCCGATCTCGCCGCCGGGTGGGACGCTCATCACGACGACCTGCGCATGGGGGCTGGTCGCGAGGACCTCCCGGAAGGATGTGTTGCGCTTCGCCCGCTCGACGATGTCCTCGTTGAAGCTCATGGGTCGCACCTCATCACCGCCGCTCGGATGCGTCTGGGCGGTGTCGTGGCCAGTATCGGCCATCTCCAGGTGGATCAGCCGGGCCGACACCATGCCGGGATCGTGGCCCGGTCAGCGACCGATGGTCGCAAGCCTGGACCCTACACCTAGAGCCAGTACTCCGAACGGCGCCAAGTCTCGCCGAGCTGGTCCAGGCGCGACTCCACGAACTCTTTGGGCAGTGGCTCCAAGCCGGCGATTTGGGTCGGTGAGATTCCGTCGTGGCTGGCCAAGTATTCGGCCCAGATGCGTCGCAGGACCTCCTGCTGGCGCGCACCTTCGCGAGGATCGAGTCCCGATGGCGGCGGAGGGTCAGTCCATTTCGGGGGCCGGCGTCCGTCCTGTCCGTCCTCGCTCGGCTTTGGGCCGAGAGCATGCTGGAGGCGGTCGGCATCCAGGACCATCTCGTTGATCCGCTTCATGCGGACCTGCATCCAGGTCTGCAAATGATGCTGCCAGGACACCCCGATGAACGCCGCCTGGTCTCGATCGGCCTCGTTCGCAATGGCCGATCGAAGATGGGGGAGACGCCACTGAACGATCCGGTCGAGCCAGTCAGTCCACTGCTGAACCTGGTCGCGCCAGAAGCCCTCCGCGACGTCGTCACCCTCCCTCGCCGCGTAAGCATTCAGGCGACCGAGAAGCCTCTGCCCTTCAAGCGAAACCGCGCTCAGCTCACGCTGCGTTTCGATGTGTGCAGGTCGAAGGAACGGTAGTCGATTCCTGGCGGTGTCCGTATCGACAACGACGGCTGCGAGAATGGCGCCGACCCCCAGTAGCCACAGAGGCGTCAGGTTGGAACCGAGCGTGTTCGGGGTCGCTGGTGCGAAGGCGACGGTTACCGCGGCTGTAAGACAGATCGTGGCGATGACCAACAGCACCGTGGCGGTTCGTGACATGGTTGAAGGCTGCGACACTGTCCGGACCATGGGTGGCCACTCACCACGATGACCAAGCTCCTATCAGTCAAGCGGCCTCGGCCGAGACGATCGAGCCCTCCACCAGCAGCCTGAAGACCGGCCGGACCAGCAGACGCTTGAGGGCGCGGATCGCCTCCCGCCAGGTCTTCCCGTCGGTCTCCATGCGTCGAGCCATGTATGCCATCGCGGGCGCATGGAAGCGGGACTGACTCACCGCGATGACATAGAGCGCTCGGTTGAGCTGACGGTTGCCGCCCCGGTTGAGGCGCATCCGCTGGATCTGTCCTGAACTGGCCGGGATAGGTGCGACGCCGGCTAGGGCCGCGAGCGCGTCGGCGGAGCGGAAGCGACGGACGTCGCCGACCTCCGCGATGAGCCGGGCGACCGTGATCGGTCCGGCGCCCGGCAGGGCGAGGAGCGGATGACCGGCGACAAGCTGATCGATCCGGGCAGTGAGAGCCGTGCTCTCGCGCTCGAGCCGCGCGAGGCGGACGATGAGCCCGCGCGCGAGCTCTGCCTGGACGGTGGGGTAGCCGCGCAGTAGGCGCCCGATCGTGGCTCGATTGCGGGCCGCGACGAGATTGGCGACCTTCGCCCCGTAGCCAGGCACGAGCGCCAGCAGGTGCGCATGCAGGCGGTTCCGGGCACGTGTCGTCTCGGCCACCAGGTCTTCCCGCGCTTCGAGGAGGAGCCGGAGCTCGGTCGTCCGATCGGGGAGCCGGATCGGCGGCAGGTTCGTCTCCCGTGCGGTCACCCGGGCGATCGCAAGGGCGTCGCCCGGATCGCTCTTGCCCGGTCGGCGGGTGCGTCCGCGCTCGGCGCGGCTGAGGTGCGGCGGTACCTCGCGTACGGCCAACCCAGCGTGCTGGACTGACCACGCCAGCGGTCCGCCGAACGAAGGACGAGCCCTCGATGCCGATCATCACGTCGGAAGCGATCGCGCGAGCCCAGGCGATGAACGCCACATGGCCCGGTGGGTCGTTGGCGAACGTTGCCTCCCTGATCGGACGTCCGAGATCGTCGACCGCGCAGGCGGCGAGGGTCGCCTTGTGGGTGTCGATGCCGATTGCCGTCATGACTCTTGCCCTCCGTGCCGACCGTGGGGTGGACGCGGGCCGGACGGGCAGGTGTGCGTTCAGCGGGACATGCTCCTATGAAGCCACGGTCCGGTCCGCTCGACGGGAGACGGAGGCACTTGGTCATGCGGCCACGGCCACGAGCCTGGCTACGTTGTGAGGAGCCATCCGCGTCCCGGATCGAACCACCGCACCCCGACGATGGTCGGGTCACTCTGACGCACACGTCGTGTGGGGGCGGGACGGCTGCGGTCATCCTGCGCGAGAGGCGACACCTTGAACCGGGGCCCAGTGCGCGCCATCATGGGCCGACCAGCGTCCCATCGGGCGGGTTCGTGCGTGTGACGGAGGGGGACCATGGGCCGAGATCAACCGGCCGACACGGCGGACCGCACGCGCGATTGCCCGACCGACTCTTCGTCCCCCTTCTCCCGCCGCTTCTCCCGACGCCAGCTCATGCAGGGGGCCGGCGCCCTTGCGGCGGCGATGGTCCTCGGCGAGGCATGTGGGCCATCGGCCACCTCAAAGCAAACCTCGGAGCCGTCGATCGCCGCGACGCCAGCCAATACCTTCACCCCGCCGTCGCCGGTGCCGGCTGCCACGCCGACGCCGACGCCAGCGAACTCGTCACCGCCCGACACGATGCTCAAGAGCGCCCTGGCGAGCTACGCAAAGGCGATGGGCGTGCTGCCCAACGGAGTCCAGGTCGCCAGCCGGATCATCACTGAGACCTCCGGCGCCACGTTCACTGCGCTCGTCACACCCGACGGCACGCCCCTCCTCCTGCGCGACGCCGAGGCGGGCTGGATCGAGGCAACGCTTGCGCCGCTTGCCACCAAGGCCGGCGTCATCCTCGAGACGATGATGCAGGTCACCCGCCAGGAGAACGGCACCTGGGTCGATCTCACCATGAACTCGACGTACGTCGGCCTCATCACGGGCAACGCGAACCACATCTACACCTCGGGCGAACTCGACATGATCTGGGTCTTTGGCGAGTTCACGACCGCCCACTGGAACCAGATCCTCGCCAACTGGCCGCGCGTCCTCGCGCAGCTCCGCGATGGCGCCATTCCCTCGGGATACCCGTACAACTGGCAAGGCATCGATCGGCTGAGGGGGTTCGCGTCGGCCCGTAACCTGCCCCTTCGGGCCTTCCACCTCGTCTGGGGTGACGACATCCCGTCGACGATCACAAGCTACGGTGCGTCTGACCTCAAGAAGATCCTCGAGTTCACTGTGCGGGTGCGGCTGTTGTACTGCCCCGACATCTCGGTGTGGAACATCGGGGACGAGATCCTCGCCCGGAGCCTCTATCTGCAGGACGCCACCGGCGGGCTGTGGCCGCAACTCTTCGGAGCGCCCCAGATCGTCGCGTTCGTGGGCAAGATCGTACGCGAGGTCAATCCCAAGGCCATCCTGGTCGTTACCGAGGACATGCCCCTTGAGGCCACGTTCCCCGACCCGCGCTTCTCCCGGTGGTACCTGACGTACCTGCAGCAGATCCAGGATCAGGGCATCGAGATCGGATGGGCGGACATCGAGAACAACTTCTGGGTCTACGACCCGCCCGATCTTGCGAAGATCGATCGCGTCCTCGGCCAGATCAAGGCGCTCGGGATCAAGACCATCACCTCCGAGATGACGGTCACCGTCTCCCCGCTCTTCCCGAGCTGGCCCAGCCGGCCGAAGACGGTCGCGACCGTGCGAGATCCAGTGGCCGTCCAGGCGCTGCTCTACGGTGAGACGGTCGCCGCGTACCTGCGCCACCGGACCGGCGCATTCGGCACAGGCGGAGTGTGGGACGAGATCGCCTGGCAGAACTCCATCGGCCACCCGGAAGCCCACGCGATGATGTACGACACTGCGGGCGACCCCAAGCCCGCGGTCTACGCGCTGCGCAGGCAGCTGCTCGCGTCGCTGTCCCTCGGCGTGTAGGCGTGACCGAGCTGGCCTCACGGGCCGAACCGGGGCGCGCTGCACGCCATCATGGGCGAGCCAGCGTCCCATCGGGCGCGTGAGGGAGGAGACCATGGGGCGAGACCAGCCGGCCGATACGGCGGACCGCGTGGCCGATGTCACCTTCCAGCCCCCCTCACCCTTCGCCCGCCCCCTCTCGCGCCGCCGGCTCCTGCAGGGCGCCGGAGCCCTGGCAGCGGCGATGGTGCTCGGTGAGTCGTGTGCGCCGAGCACGCCGAGCCTGCTCCCAGCGCGGACGGTGGCACCGACGCCGTCAGCTGCGACGCCCTCGCCTTCGCCCACCCCGCTCGGTGCCGACCAGCTGACCACGGCCGCCGCCGCACTGCCCTCGAGCGGAGCCATGCCCCTCCCCGGCGGTGCCTCGGCCGAGGCGACTGACCTCATCGCTGCAGCCGCTGCGTTCGCGGTCGCCGATCCCCAGGCGGCGCGCATCGATCGGAACCCGATTGCTGCACTCGGTCTCGCGCTGGCGGTCGCCGACTGGTCCGGGCAGCAGGGCGCGATCGATCTGACAGGGGTCTTCCCAAAGCTCCCCCTGACGCCGGTCCGTCTCGTCCTGCCGAGCCTGCCCGGCGGGAAGCCCGCCGATACGCTGACGCCTGCCACTCCGCCCGGGCTCACCCTCCGCCCGGGGTGTGCGCTCCTCCTGGCGGGCACTCTGCCCGACGGGCGCATCGTGCTCGGGGTGGCCGATCCGGGCCGGAAGGTGGCGGGCCATCCGCGCCTGGAGCTGGCCTTCCTCTCGGCTGCCACCCTGACACCCCTCCTTGCCCTCGCCGGGGCCTCCCTCGATACCGCTGGCACCGCGGTCACGTTGGCCGGTGGCAGCCCTGTCCCCCTTGCCATGATCGATCCGGTCCTCGGGACCCGCCTCGTCACGGGGGCCGGGGTCCTCTTCGTCGACGAGGTGCCCCTGCAGCCGAAGGGGGCGAAGACCCCGCTCCTCACGGTCGACCCCTACGTGCCGGCGCTGCCGGCATCGCTCGCGCCCGCCGGCAGCCGGATCACCCAGCTCAAGGACGGTCGCATCGTGGCGCTCGACGCGACCGGGAAGGCGATCGCGCGAGCCGCCAACCTCGGCGGCGACTGGCAGTGGGTGGGCCCCGACAAGGCGGCTGGGCTCGACTACTTCCTGCGCGAACTGGCGGACGGTCTCGGGATCCGGATTGGCGTTGCACCCGACGGCGCACAGTTCAACGCCAACAACACGGCGTACCTGGCGCTCATCGGCAAGTACTTCAACCTGGACTCCAACGACATCGGCGGCTGGCGAGACCGTAACCCGGCACCGGGGCAGTTCAACTTCGGGTGGGGAGACATGATCGTCTCGTTCGCCCCGGCACATCACATGCGCGCGCTGGGCTACCTGGTCGGCACGCCGCCTGGGGTGCCGACATGGGCACTCGCCGGGAGTTACAGCGCACGACAGATGGCGGCGTTCACGAAGGAATGGGTCACCACCGTGGCGAGCCGCTACGCGGGGGACATCGGGACCTGGATCGTCTTCAACGAACCGGTGTCCGCCACCCTTTACGGCGCCACGCCGGCAGAGCACTTCTGGGCCAACACGTTCGGCTCCGACTTCTGGCCCTTCATCGCGCAGACGTTCGCCTGGGCGCGAGCAGCGGATCCTCACGCCAGCCTGATCCTCAACGACCAGGCCAACGATGGGCGCACGGACACTACCAGCGCGGGTTTCTACCAGCTCGTGCAGTACCTGCTCGCCCAGAAGGCGCCGCTCGATGGCGTGGCCATGGAGATGCACCTCGCCTATCACGACGCGAGCATCAGCGGGCAATGGTCGCCCGAGATCTTCACGTCGTGGGTGAAGCGCTACCGGGCGCTCGGCCTGCAGGTCTACGTGACAGAGTTCGATGTCGACATGACCGGGTTCCCGGGCACGAAGGCGGAAGAGGAGGCATGGCAGGCGAGCTACTACCGCGACTACCTGCAGGCGGCCCTCGACGCCGGCATCACGAACTTCACGATCTTCGGACTGACGGACACCACGTCCTGGTACAACCTCACAGGCAGGCCGCACGCCGATGCCCTGATGCTGAACGGCGACTACTCGCCCAAGCCCGCGTACTTCGCCGTCCGCGACGTCCTGAAGAAGCGAGCTGGGCTCGCGTGAGGCCGCCCGGCGCCCCGGAACCGAGACTGGCTCTCGCCCGCCCCCTCAGCCGCCGCCAGCTCCTCCAGGCGGGCTCGCTCGGCGCGGTGGCGCTCCTCCTCGGGGAGGCGTGCGGGACGCAAGCCAAGGACACGCCGCCTGCAACGGCAGTCCCTGCATCGACCGCCACGCCAGTTGCCACGCCTGCCAGCGCATCGCCCCCTTCTACCTCGTCGGTCGCTCCGTCGGTCGAGCCCGCGAGCCCGCCCCCGCTGCTGCCCACACCCACGTTACGGGAGCTGGCGGATCGCGCCCACGTCACGATCGGCTCACAGGTCGTCACCTACGGTCTCGACAGTTCGGATCGCTACCGACGTGCGGCCCCCGAAATAGCCAACCTGCTCGCCATCGACGGGGAACTGGACATACGACGGGTCTTCTCGGGGCTTGACTGGCGGACCATTCCGCAGCACTGGCCGGAGGTGTCCGCCGCGCTGTCGGCCGGCCGGATTCCGTACGAGGACCAGCTCAATTTCTCGGCCGCCGATGCGCTCATCGGCTTCGCCGAACGGAACGGCATGCGGGTGCATGCCCAGCATTTGCTGTGGCCGCAGGACATGCCGACGGACCTGACTGCGGGAGCGGCTTCGCCCGACGCCATCCTCAAGGTGGTCCGATTCTTTGTCCAGGCGCGGGTGCTCCGCTACAAGGGCCGGATCCAATCGTGGAGCGCGGTGAACGAGGTCGCCGGGGGGCGCCTGTACGGTGACGCCCGCTACAAGTATTGGTACGGGAGCCCGTTCAGCGACGAGCTGATCCGCAGCGTGTTCGAATGGGCCCATGCGGCCGATCCACATGCAGCGCTCCTGCTGAACGAGAACAACGTCGTCGAGCTCGACAACCCGACCTACGCACCGGTCGCCGCCGGGTTCATTCGCCTGCTATCGGAGCTGAAGAGCGGCGGTGTCCCGGTCTCGGTCGCCGGTCTTGAGAACCACCTCTGGATCTACGATCCCCCGACGCTGGCGTCGATGGAGACGTTGATCAGGGAGGTGCATGGTCTTGGACTTCGCGCGATGGCTACCGAGACCACCGTGGCGATGAGCGAGCATTACCCCTTCTGGAGCGGAAGACCCAAGAGACTGCCATCCGTGCCGAACCGGCTGACCGCCCAGGCGAACCTATACCGGAACGCGCTCCAGGCGTGCATCGACACCGGGTCGGTCTTCTGCATGTTCGGGTTCACGGACGCCGTCTCGCTGTTCGACAGTAACAACATCCACATCCCGGACGCGCAGGGCCTCATCCTCGACGCGAACTACTCTCCCAAGCCTGCCTACTTCGCGCTGCTCGATGTCCTGAAGCAGAAGGCGGGCCTGGGCTGATGGAGCCCGCTGTGCTCCTCACCCGCCGCCAGCTGCTCCAGGCCGGCTCGCTCGGCGCGGTGGCGCTGTTCCTCGGGGAGGCATGCGGGACGGCTCCGCTGCCGAGCCCGGCCGAGAGCGCGAGTCCGCTCACCCCGTCGCCCGCCTCGCCGGCCCCCTCGTCGATCCCGCCGCTCGATGGGGCTGCGCTCACCGACGCGGTGTCCGCCCTCGGGACGGCCGACACACTCACCGTTCCCGGTGGTGTCGCCCTCGCGGTGATCGACCTCGAGGCGGCGGGTGAGGCCGTGGCCAGGGCCGGCGGCTCGGGCGGGTTGCCCGAGCGCGACCCGGTCGCGGCGCTCGGCTACCTCCTCGCCGCGGTCGACTGGTCGGGCGTGACCGGCGCGGTGGAGCTCGGCCGGTTCTTCCCGAACCTCTCGCTCCCGCTCGTCCGCCTCCCTCTCGCCCGCCTGCCCGACGGGGGACCGACGACGGTGATCGCGGCTGCCCTCCCGGCGGGGCTCACCGTCCGGACCGGTGCAGCCCTCCTCGTCGTGAGCCACCTCGCCGAGGGGACGTATCTCATCGCGATCGATGATCCGGCCCGGCCGATCGACGGCAATCCGCGGCTCGAGCTCGGGGTCGTGCCCGCCGCGGCGCTCAGCCCGCTCCTCGCGGTCGCCGGCGCCCGGCTCGACGCCGCCAGCGGCGCGGTCGTCCTCGCCGATGGCACGGGCGTCACGCTCCGGCCGCTCACGGCGAGCCTCGCCGACCGCCTCACCGCTGCCGCGGGCGTCCTCTTCGTCGATCGGGTGCCACTCCAGCCGAAGGGGGCGAAGACCCCGCTCCTCACGGTCGACCCCTACGTGCCGGCGCCGGGCCCGAGCGTCGTGACTGGCGCCACGCGTGTTGCGCCTGCCGCCGACGGCCGGGTCCTGGCACTCAACGCCGCGGGCACGGCGGTCGGGCGGGCGCAGTACATCGGGGGCGCGACGCCCTGGAGCTGGCTGGGCAAGGATGGGCTTGATTGGACCCTCCGCGAGCTGGCGGATCGGATCGGCTGGCGGGTGGGGGTCGAGCTCACGGGCTGGGAGTTCAATGACCAGCACTGGCAGTCGATCGTGCGGGCCCAGTTCAACCAGGGTCTCCTCTCCTGGGGGCTCGACTGGAACGAGGTCGAGCCCGCCCGCGGCCAGTACGACTTCTCGGTCATGGATCGGCTGGTCGCCTTCGCGCAGGCCAACGGTATGCGTGTGCGGGCCGACTCCGTCGTGTTTGGGCATACGTCGATGCTGCCATCGTGGCTCGTGCAGGGCCACTTCTCCGCTGCGCAGCTGACGGCAATCCTGCAGGCGCACGTGCGCGCGGTTGTCAGCCAGTACCGCGGCGTCATCGCCGAGTGGGTCGTGGTGAATGAGCCGTACGTCGCGCCCTACTCCACCGACGATCTCTTCTATCAGGCGCTCGGCTACGACTACATCGACGTGGCCTTCGCGGCCGCCCGCAAGGCCGACCCGTCGGCCGTGCTCAACTTCAGCGACACCGCGAACCACACGGCGGCGGGCATCACTACGAACCTGACCATGCAGACTGTGACCAGGCTAGAGGCGAAGGGCCTGGTCGACATCGTGGGCCTGCAGATGCACCTCGACGGGGCCAACCCGCCCGATCCCACGGACGTGCGCGACACGATGCGCCGGTACGGCTTGCCGGTGGCCGTCACCTCGCTCGACATCGACCTCTCCGACGTGCCCGGCACGCTCGCTGACCGGTACGCTGTTCAGGCGAAGATCGCGGCATCGATGCTGCGGGCCGCGCGCGACTCCGGCGTGTGCCGCGACTTCAGCGTCTGGGGGATCGGTGATGGCGTGGCCGACAGGTGGCTCCAGCGTCCGGGCGCGCCGGCGCCGACAGCGACGCCGTTCGACGGCCAGCTCCGGCCGAAGCCCTTCTTCTCGGCACTGCTCAAAGGAATGTCGTGAACTCGGCGCGCGTATCTCGCCGCAGCTGCCTGCTGGGCCCTTGCCCGCAGGAAGCGCGGATGGTGGGGACAGGTCGCTGCTGGTTCTTCCCGCAGGGGCGCGCGACAGACGAGTATCGTCGGTGGGCTGCAATCGGCGACAAGCGATTCGTCGCACCTGTGACTGCGCGACGAAGACATGGTGCCGTCAGAGTTAAGGCGCCGCCCTACCAGCCGCCGAAAGGAGAAGCGCGTCGTGCTTGCCGCTGATCGACGTGGGGTCCTGACATCCCTTTGCGTGGCAGCGCTGGTCGCCGGATGCGGCACGAGCGCACCAACCGCAAGACCTGAACAGCCGACACCCAGCCGAGCCGCATCGACGGCGCCCGTGACCGTCAGCGCACCACCGGCAGCCAGCCAAGGTGCGGCCGCGACTCCGAGCGCGACCTGGACGACGTACAACGCGCCGACGGGCACGACACTCGGTGGCGTCTGGGTCGGTCCCGACGGCACCGTGTACACGAGCCCGACGAGTTCGACTCTACCGAATGCGCTCCTTGCACTCGGGCCTGACGGACGGCCGAAACTTGGTTGGCCGGTCGCCCTTCCCGATCCCTACATGAGCACCGTCGCGTTCGGCCCGGACGGCTCGATCTACGTCGCGACGATAACCAAGGACGGCACGGCTGGCCACCTCGTCGTGATCGGTCCGGACGGCGCGATACGGCCGGGCTGGCCGTATCCGACAACGGGCTCGACTGGGCAGTTGCTCGTCGGTCCCGACGGA